>CAZDIZ010000183.1:5025-11795 GCA_964505625.1 uncultured Solibacteraceae bacterium
CAGCGATTGATCCGATGGCGTGTAGTCTTCCTTGCCCGGCTCCTTGCTCCAACCGCCGCCGTCGATGTCGTCCGGCCAGGCGTGGTAGAGCGACGCTTCGGGAATCCTGCCGAAGTAAGCCACCGCGCGATCGCCGACATACTCTAGCGCTTCGCGGTTGAACGGATTCAGGTTGAAGGTGGAGATGCGCGCGCCCGCCGCGTTGCGCGGAAACCAATCCGGATGCTCGGTATACATCTCACGCGGCAGAAACTCCGGCAGCAGATGGCCGCCCACTTCAATCATCAGGCCGCGTTTGTTGACCTCGCTCTGGAGCGAAGCGCGCTGCGCCGTGTACCAATCCATCGCCGGGGGGCCGTAACAGAAGTGGATGCGATTCAGGCGCATCTTGGCCGCGAAGTCGATCCAGTCCGCGAACGGCATGAAGTGATTGGGCCAGTAGTAAACAATGCGGTCGCGGATGAACGGCGATTCGGAGACGTCCAGCGGAGCGGTCCAATCTATCGTGCGGCGGGGCACCACTTCGTGCGCCGCGCCGGGAAAGTAGAAGCGCACGCCGAGGCGCTCCAGATACGCGTAGGAGCCGTAGAGCACGCCGCGCGACCCCGCGCCTTCAATCACCACGTCAGCGCCTTTGCGGCGGATGCGAAACCCGTCTTGCTTAAGCGCGGCTTCCGCGGGCGCGCGCCCCAGCAGGATGCGGTGTGGGGCCTTGGCCGCGCCCACTGCAACGGTTTGTCCGGTGACCCGCGTCAGGTAGCGCGCCAGTTCGCCGGCGGCGAACTGCTCCACCTGGTCCGGGGCGTCTGGCGCGACGATCGAAACAGCGGCGAGGGTCAGTGCCGCGATCATGGCTTCACTTCTTCAAACAGCAGCAACTCGCTGCGGATGCCATTCTCCAGACGCACGCGGATGCCCTCCTGGCTCAGTTCGTAACCGGTCTTGGCGATGGACTCGCCGGAGTTGTCGAACGTGACGCGATATCGCGCGGCGGCGCGCAGGCCGCGAGGCCGGAAGAGGTACTCGGGCTTGCCCTCGCCCGATGACAGGCGAAACAGGCCGGCGTAGGCGCGCGCGCGGTCGCGCGAAGCGTATTCGATCGCCAGCCAGTCGCCCACCGCATCGTGAGGCAACTCCGGCGTGTGGTGATAGACGCGCGAATCGCTGAGCATGGGGCGGACGAAGTTCTTGTACAACTCGATCATGTGCCGCACGCGGCGGCCGTTCGCGGGATTCAGGTCCGCGAGCGACGGGGCGATGCCGATGCCCGTGGGATGCGCGAACATCGGAACGCGCAGTTGCGTATCCAGGTCCCCGTAAAGGCGCTGCACGTCGTGCTGCGTGCCGAACGTGCGATTGCAGATCTCCGGCGGCAGCAGCATGGTCATGCCGTTCAGGATCTTCATCGACTTGGGCAGCGTGCTCATGTCGGAAATCCACGTGGTGTTCATATGGCGCAGGATGCCCAGGTCGGTACGCGCACCGCCGCCCGCGCAGTTTTCGAAGATCATCTTCGGGAACTTCTTGCGCAACCGGTCAAGCATCGCATACAGCGTCTCGTAATGGCGCCAGGTGGTGTTCTCGATGAACCCATCCCGGATGTGGTTGCCGCCGCCTCGCGAATCGCTGACGTTGTAGTCGAGCCGGAACAGGTCCACGCCGTATTCGGTGAACACGCGCGTCAACTCGGCTTCCAGCCACGCCGCCACTTCCGGCTTGGTCAAATCCAGCGCGCGGCCGCCAAAAGCGGGCTGCCCGTTGCGCATCAGGACGAAGTCGGGGTGTTCCTGGCGCAGCTTGGTGCCCTTGCCGATGGACTCGGCCTCGAGCCACAAGCCGAACAGAAGTCCCTTGCTGTGCACATGGTCCGAGATGGGTTTCAATCCGTTGGGGAGCCAGGAGCCGGGGCGCCAGTCGCCCACCTGATTAGGCCAGTCGTTGCGCTTGTTGCCATACCAGCCGGCATCGAAGATAAACAGCTCGATACCCACAGCCGCGGCAACATCCACTACGGCCTTTACGCCCTCCTCGGTTTCGATGCCGGACTGGTAGCCCCAATGGTTGTCCTGTATTCGTTGGGCGCGGCCGGCGGGCTGCGGCGGAAGCACGGAGCGGCGTATGTGATTGTGCATCGCCTGCACCACGTCGTCCAGCGCTCCGGTCAGATGGCCGATGTGAACCGCCGGTGAGGTGATTGTTTCACCCGGTGCGATGACGCGCATGGCCGGATCGGTGCTGGTCACGCGCGCGCGGAAATACAGCGACTCGGCGGCTTCCGCAGCGCGCGGTTCGCGCAGGAGCTCCATCTTCCATTCGCCGGACCAACCCAGGGCGCAAACGAAGTATTCGCCGCTGGCTTCGTTGCGCGCGACGAAATACGGGTTGCCCCAGCCGGACTTACCCGTGCGGCCGTTGTCGAACGCGAACTCGCCTTCCGGGAGCGCGCTCCATCCGAAGTCGCCTTCGTCTCCCCAGTTTGTGCGACGAAACCGCCCCAGGCGGAACGGCGGATCGATTCTCTTGGGGAACAACTGCGATTGCCACCAGACGCGCCACAGCAGCCCGCTGAAGGGCGCCAGTCCGGACAGCGGCATCGGCTTGTCCGAAGTGTTAGTGATCTCCAGCCACCGCATCAGGACCGGCGTCCCGTCCAGTTTCGTATGCACGCGCACGCTCAAGGGTTCAGTGGCGTGCTTCAGCTCGACAACCGTCGTTCCGCCTTGCGTCTTCGCGCCCACCCAGTTCCAGTTCTGGCGCACCGCGTAGCCGCCGATCTCGATGACGAAAGCGTCCGCCCACGACGAAGCGTACTCTTTGGCCTCCATCTCCTTTTCCGCGCGCACGCGGCCGATGGGCGACCAATAGCGGCCCACCAGCCGGCCGTCCAGAAGACCTTCGTCGTAGATGGTCAGTTCGCTCGAGTAGCGCGCTCCGGCGTTCGGCGCCGGGCGGGTTTTCACATCTACAACGGGTTGCGCCGACAAAGTCAGCACCAGCGTTGTGGTCAGCAGCAGAAAAGTTCGCATTGGAATGATCCTTAGAACAGGCGTTCGCGGCCAAGAATGGCGCGCTTGAGCTTGCTGGGCGTCTGGCGCGGCGGCGGTGAGACGGGCACAACCTTCCAGCGTTCCAACAACCTTGCATCGGGGACGATTATATAGCGAATGCCCGGTTGCGTGTCCCATTCGAGGATTTCTCCCACGCGGCGCACCGGGGTTTGCGTGCCCTGGCTCACCACGGCCGCGATCCCTTCGGCGGGCCACGGGTGAAACAGGCGGCAGACGCCGCCCACGCGGCTACTCACCGCCACGAAGAGCACCTTGCCGTTGCGCTGCTCCGCGCTCACCAGGAAGCCGCCTTGCGCCGCCAGTTCGAAGCGCACGTGCCAGGCGGGCGGCACGGCGGGGCAGACGCGGATGGCGCCCTCGTGGCTCTGCAGCAGCATTTCATTGACCGCGCAGGAAACGATGGGCATGGCTTCGTTATCGAAGTGGCGAAACTGCCAGGTGGGGAAATCGAAGTTCTTGCGGGCCGAGGCGTCGCGGGGGTGATTCAGCAGCCAGCGATTCTGGCTCTCGGGCTTGAAGACGTAAAAAGGACCGTAATGGCCGAAACCCTGCGGATAGAACTGCCACGTCGAGACGCAGTGCGCCAGTTCGGCGGCGAGTTCCTCGGCCAGGCCCAGGCGCGCCAGCACGATCGGATAGGGGCACCAACCCATGCACTGGTCGGCGCGTCCCTCCATGTTCGCGGGCTTGCGCGAGTCCGGGTCGATGTCCGCGGTGGGGTGCAGCCGAACCTGTGCCACCGCGGCCTTGAACAGATCCGTGCCGCGTTGGGCGAGCCCGATGACGTCCGACGGGTACACCGCGGCCAACTCCGGATCGGGCAGCCCGTAATACACCATCTTGTCGGTGAGGTGCGCATAACGGTTGCGCAGCCATTGGCCCTTGGCGTCCTTGCCCACGGCGAAGACTTTCAGCGACTCCACTTTCTTGCCCGCGCCGATGCCTTTGCGGTGCACCAATTCGTTGCCGCGGCGCTCCATCTCCGGTTCGGTGAGATCCGCCATGCGGAAGGGCGTGAGTTTGTCGAGCAGTTCCCGCCAGCGCTCCAGCTCCGCATGGTCGTGGCCGAGCATCTTGCCGGCGCGGATGGCGACAGGCAACAGGCCACGCAACATGGCCAGATCCGTGATGGTGTCGTCGAATAGCGGAGAGCCCTCGTAGGCGCTGGTCTGAAGGACGTGGTAGCGTCCGTCGTCGCCCAACGTTGGCAGCGACACCTGGAACCGGGTGACCTCGCGAATCACCGGCCAGGCCATCTCCTTGAGAAACTTCTCGTCCCGCGTGAACGCGTAGTAACGCCACATGTCGAGCGCGATCGAGGCGCCCGCCGTCTTGTTGTTGTCGTTGGTGGGACCGAGCGCGTTGTAGCCTTTGCGGTTGGCCACGTCGGCGTAGAACGCGCCTGGCTTTTTCAAGTTCTCCGCCGCGTAGCTCATGGCCTGTGGCAGCGAATTGCGGCGGTAGCGGAAAAACGGCAGCGCCAGCTCGGCATGGTTCTGCGCGGCCAGCGGCCAGATGTAATCCTGCATGTTCCACTGGAAGTACGCGCTCCAGGGAACAAAGTCGTGCTGCCAGCCCCACAGCCCGTTGCAGAAGTGCGGCGGGTAGGCGCCTCGCGAAGAGGAGTTGGCGAAATACAGCGTGAGGTGCCAGATGTTCTCGATGTGTTTTTCCGGCAGATCGACCATGGAGGCGGACCAGAATTTGCGCCAGTCCGCTTCGTGCGCCTTGCGGATGGCCGCCTCGCCGTCGGCGACGGCCTGATCCAGGATGCGGTGCGCGGCGGCTTCGGGGTCCGGATCGTTTTCAGATGTGACCGCCGTGAGATAGACCGTGAAGCCGGTTTCAGTTTCGGCGGGCAGCGTGACTTCGCCCGAGCGGCTGTGCAGGCGGCGCGGATTGGCGCTCGCGCCGCCGTCGGGGACCACCTGCACGGCCACCACGAAAAACAGCGTCCGCAATTGCTGGCGGATGACGATGCGCCCGCGCTGGATGCTGGTGGCGGTGCCGTCCAGCCCCTGCGCGGGATCGCGATTGACGTTCATGTACCAGTGCTTCAGATTGCGGCTGCCCCAACGCTCCAAAGTCACGCGCGGCGAAACGGGCTCGTCGCCGCGCACGCGGCACTTCACGGCCAATACGCGGTGCGGCGCGCTCAGGTAGGCTTCGGCGGAAGCCGTGGCGAAGGGCGTTGTGGAATGGAGCGTGGTGACGGCCGTGGCCATTTCCAGCCGGCCGGCAAAGTCCTTCAGGTAGAGCAGATCGAACACCGGACTGCCGAAGTCGATCGTCAGCCGGCCGCAGTGCCTGAGCGCGGTGTTCTTTTCCTCGCGGTTGCGGTACGGGCCGGGATCGTCGTCATCGAAGGTGTCGCACTTGTTGACGGCGAGAATCAGTTCGCGCTCCGTGGTCCACACTAGCGCGCCGATATCGCCGTTGCCGATGGGGAGGCCCAGCGACGGGTCCTCGGGTGGAGACAGGTACACCAGATCGTGCTGCGCTAGGCGGCCGGGCCATTCGATCCGCCAAGCGGCTTCCGATGGCGAATACGCGGACTCGATGGGCGCGGCCGCATCCAGCGAAGCGGCGGCCGGAGCCGCCGCCAGCAGCACGAAATCCCTACGGCTCAGGTCGTCTGCCACGGACCCTCAGGCTCCCGGGAACAGGCACCCCTTGCCGCTGTCGACGGGCGTTTCGATGAGATACACGTTCGGCGCGCCGTGGCGGCTGGAACAGAAAACTATCCACTTGCCGTCTGCGCTGAAGCCAGCGTGCGCGTGCGGTGTGGTGCGATCCAGCTTGCCGCGCCAGGCCAGCGGCACCAGTACGCCGATAGGGCCCATGGGCTTCACCAACGTGAGATACGGGAAGTCCATGTTGCCGTCGCCGGCAATGAAGCGGCCGTCTTCGCTCGCGCTGCTGTGGCCGGTGGGCGCGGTGAGCGTCCACTCGCGCATGTTGGTGCCGTCCTTGTTGACGCGGCCCACCCACTGGCGTCCTTTGTAACTGCCGTGATAGCCGACCGCGGCGCCGTTCTCGGTCCAGTATTCGTGCCCCACGGCGATTTCCGGTGTTTCCTCGACACGGATCTTGGTGAGCTTGCCGGTCTTGGCGTGGACGGTCCACATGCGCTGTTCGACCACGCCCCAGCCGCCTTCATGACAGAACAGAATGGTGTCGGTGTCGCGCGGATTCACCAGCACGTGCGAGATCCAGTATTTCTCCTCGTAGATCATCTCGGAGCCCGTGCCGTCCGTGCGCACGCGGATCACCTGGGAGTGATGCGTCTGCAACGGGCTGATCGGCTTGTCCAGCGGCTTGGTGATGCCGAACACCGCGTAACGGCCCGCATCGTCCACCGAAAGCGAATCTGAACGATACCCTTCGGGTACCTGGTAGATTTTTTGCGTCTCCAGCGTGGCAATGTTCAGCCACCAGACGGCGTTGTTGTCCGCATAGCAAATCGAGTTGGCCTGCTGGCAAACAGTCGCGTAGCCCACACCGGTTTGCGCTTCGGTGAGTTGGCGCAACCGCCCACTCTGCATGTCCATCAGGAAGAGCTCGCCCTTGCCGGTGCGAGAAGAAACGAAGACCAGCTCACGGCTGCCCGTGGTGAAGCTCTGGCAACTGAAGTAGAGGTTGTAATTCTCCTTGACGGTGGTGGCCTGCCAGATTTCGCGGCCGGTCACTTCGTCCTTAAAC
>CAZDIZ010000184.1:0-1689 GCA_964505625.1 uncultured Solibacteraceae bacterium
GCGCCGACGGCGGCCGACACCTGGTCGGGCGCGAACATGGTGGTGAAGGTCAAGGAACCGCAGCCTTCCGAGTACGAATTCCTACGTCCCGGCTTGCTGCTGTTCACTTACCTGCACCTGGCGCCGTTGCCGGAACTGACCGATCGGCTGGTTACCAGCAGAGTGGATGGCGTGGCCTATGAGACCATCCGCGAGGCGGACGGTTCGCTGCCGCTGCTGACGCCGATGAGCGAGGTGGCGGGCCGGATGTCGATTCAAGTCGGCGCGCAGTACCTGATGGCGCCGAGCGGCGGGCGCGGCTTGCTGATTGGCGGCGTGCCGGGCGTGGCCGCGGCGAACATCGTTATCGTGGGCGGCGGCGTGGCCGGTCACAATGCGGCCAAGGTCGCTTGCGGTATGGGTGCGCACGTCACCATCATCGATAAGAATTTGGGGCGCCTGCGGGAACTCGACGACATCTTCCACACGCAGGTGGTCACGCTGGCGTCGAACGCGTGGACCATACAAGAATCGGTGCGCCAGGCGGATCTGGTGATCGGCGCGGTGCTCATCCCGGGTGCGTCGGCTCCTAGGTTGATCAAGCGCGATTTGATCTCCCAGATGAAACGCGGCGCGGTGGTAGTGGACATCGCCATCGACCAGGGCGGGTGTCTGGAAACGTCACACGCCACCACGCACACCGATCCGGTGTACCTGGTGGACGGCGTGCTGCACTACTGCGTGTCGAACATGCCGGCCGCGGTGCCGCACACCTCGACGTTCGCGCTGACCAACGCGACGTTCCCGTATCTGATGCAGCTTGCCAACTTCGGCTTGGAGCGGGCGGCCGAGGAAAACCCGGCCATCTCCGAGGGCGTGAACACCTACCACGGGCACATTACGTATCGAGCCGTGGCCGAGTCACAGAACCGAAGCTGGCGCGAACTGAAATCGCTGCTCTAAGATCACGCGGCAACCGCGTTTTTCGCTGCCCCTGGCGGGGGCTTTCCGCTAAAATAGTACCTTAGTTATATTTGTCGTGCTGAACCGGTCATGCCGAATCTGACGCCGATTACGTCCGCGTTTGAGAAGCTCACCATCACGTCCGCGGTGGACATTCTCATTGTTGCCATTCTGCTGTACCAGTTCATCATGATCATTCGTGGCCGGCGCGCCGCACACATTCTGTCGGGGTTGGGTGTGTTGGTGCTGGCCTACCTGGTGTCGATCTGGGCGGGGCTGGAGCTGTTGCGCGCGATTCTGAGCAACCTGGCGACGTATGCGGGCTTCGCGCTGATCGTGGTGTTTCAATCCGAAATCCGCCGTATGCTGGCGCGAATCGGACGGCGCGGTTCGTTCGGTCTGCGAACGCGATTGCAGAGCAGGGAATCGACCGACGAAATCCTGCTGGCGCTAGGACGGCTGTCCGAGCGCAAGGTGGGCGGGTTGATCGTGCTGGAGCGCGACATCGGACTGCGCACGTTCATAGAAAGCGGTGTGCTGATCGACGCAGCTCAGTCGCGCGACTTGCTCTTGACGATCTTCGAGCCGGGCACGGCCCTGCACGATGGCGCGGTGATCGTGCAGCGCGACCGCATCGCGGCGGCGGCGTGCTTCCTGCCCTTGAGTATGAATCCGACGTTGTCGCGCAAACTCGGCACGCGGCATCGCGCGGCCATCGGCGTCACCGAGGAGACCGACTGTCTCTCG
>CAZDIZ010000184.1:1789-4512 GCA_964505625.1 uncultured Solibacteraceae bacterium
TGGCGATCGTGGGCGAGCCGGAAATGGCGTCTTCGGTTTCGGTTCCCGTCCAGTACATACACATTCCTTCCGACTACGAGATCAGTTCCGACATTCCCGAGCGCGTCAACCTGGAAGTGCAGGGGCCGAGTGTTCGCGTCCAGAGAATCCACGCGGGAGGCATTGCCGTGGTGCTGGATCTGAGCGGCGTGAGCCGTTCGGGAGAGCGCACCTTCACCATCGATCAGCGTAACCTGCGCCTGCCTTCGGGTGTGCGCCTGGTGCGCGCGTTCCCCTCGCAATTGCGCATCCGCTTCGACCGGCGCGCCTCGCGCGAGGTGCCGGTGCAGGCGCGATTCGCCGGCACGCCGCCGGATGAGTATCGCGTGGTGCGAAGCGAAGTGCACCCGGGAACGTTGAAAGTGGTTGGTCCGGAGGCGCGCGTCCGGCGCATTGATTTCGCCGAAACGGACGCCATCGACCTCGCCGCGGTCATCGCATCTTCCGAGTTTCATGTGAACGCCTTCATCGACGACTCGCGCGTGCGGTTCGACAGCCTGCCGCGCGTCACGGTAAAAGTGGTTGTCGAGCGAATTACCCCGACAAAGGAACCAGCACCGAGTGGCAAGAAAACTGTTCGGAACTGACGGCATTCGAGGCGTAGCGGGCAAACGCCCTTTGGATCCGGTGACCGTACATGCGGTAGGTGTGGCCTTGGGCGAGTGGGCGAACGAACACGAGTCGCCCGCCGAAGTGCTCATCGGCATGGACACACGCGAGAGCGGGCCGGGGATCGCGGCCGGAGTGGCCGGCGGGTTGGCGCAGTGCGGAGTGACGACGCGGTCGGCCGGCGTCACCACCACGCCCGGTGTGGCGCGGCTCACGCGCACCGGACCGTTCGTCGCGGGCGTCATGATTTCGGCGTCGCACAATCCGTATCGCGACAACGGCATCAAGGTGTTCGACCATTCCGGCTTCAAGCTTCCGGATGAAACCGAATTGGCGCTGGAACACCGCATTTTCGAAATCCTGGCGCAGAATCCGGAGCCGCATCCGGTGGGGCCTGGCACCGACGAGTCGCTCGACGAGGCCTACCTGGAGTTTCTGGGTTCACTTTGTCAAACACGTCTGGACGGCCTGGACTTGGTGGTGGACGCGGCCAACGGAGCGGCATCGCGTCTGGCGCCGCGTTTGTTCGAAGGCCTGGGCGCGCGAGTGCACGCCATCGGTTGTTCGCCCAACGGCCGCAACATCAACCTCAACTGCGGTTCTCTGCATCTGGACGCGTTGCGGACGACGGTTCTTGAACGTGGTGCGCACTTGGGAGTGGCGTTCGACGGCGACGCCGACCGCGCGCTGTTTGTGACCGGCGAGGGCCGCGTGGTGGACGGCGACGGCGTGTTGTATCTGGCCGCCCGCAAGCTGCACGCGGACGGCAAGCTGGTGAACCCGGGCGCCGAACCGGCCGTGGTGGCCACGGTCATGTCGAACATCGGCCTGGAGGTGGCGTTGCGGTCGAGTGGCATCGGCCTGCTGCGCGCGGCCGTGGGCGACCGCTACGTTCTTGAGGAAATGCTCGATTGCGGCATCCTGCTGGGTGGTGAGCAGTCCGGACACGTCATCTTCCGCGAACACAGCACCACGGGCGACGGCTTGCTCACCGCGCTGCGCGTAATCGAGATCGCGGCCGCCGATCACTGGAGCCTGAAGGAACTGCTGGCGGGTTTCCAGGTCTATCCGCAGGTGCTGATCAACGTGCGCGTAAAAGAAAAGCGGCCTTTTGACGAGCTGCCGCGTGTGGTGAGCGCCATTCAACGCGCCGAACACACGCTGGGTGCGCGCGGCCGCGTTCTGGTGCGGTACTCCGGCACCGAGTTGCTGGCTCGCGTCATGATCGAAGGTCCCGAGCAGGAACTGGTGGACTCGCTTGCCGCACGGATTGCGGAGACCATTCGTGCCGAGTTAACGTAGTTCTTTCCCAAGGGAGGAAGAGAGACATGTTTCTAAGAACCATACTCGCGTTGTCGTTGGCCAGCCTCATGTGGGCCCAGGCGGAAAAGCCGAAGGCTCCCGGAGAAGACTGGGTGCGTCTTTTCAACGGGCAGGACCTGAAGGGCTGGACCAAGATCGGAAACGAGGAATGGTCCGTCGAAAGCGGCATCATTCACGGCAAGGCCGTGACGAAAGAGTACGGCTACCTTCAGACCGAGAAGACCTACAAGGATTTTCATCTGTCGCTGAAGTTCAAGTGCGTCGGCGACGGCAATAGCGGCGTGTTCTACCACGTCGGCTTCGTGCCCGGCACCGCGAATGTCGCAAGCGGGATGCAGTTCGAGGTCGATTGCACCATCGGACGCCACACGGGTGGTGTGTACGACAACAAGCGTGCCTGGATCGTGTGGCCTTCGCCGGAAAACGAAACCGTAGTGCGGCAGGACGAGTGGAATGAGTATCTGCTGAAGGTGGAAGGCAATCGCTACGTGGCGCGTCTGAACGGCGTGCAGATTCTGGACTTCACCGATCCGAAGCCGAACGCTTTCGACGGATACATCGCGTTGCAACTGCACTCGGGCGGCCGTGGCGACATGATGTTCAGAGACATTCTGATCCGCGACTTGACCAAACGGTAATGCAGTTGAGGGGCCGCCTTCCGTGATCGGAAGGTGGCCCCTCTTTGTTCGTTGTTGGCGGAGTGACTAGAACAGCAACTTCATGCCGAATTGAATCGATCGCGCCGACACCGT
>CAZDIZ010000184.1:4612-11693 GCA_964505625.1 uncultured Solibacteraceae bacterium
GCGTATTGCAGCGCGCGCGTGGTCTTGTTGCCGACGTAGGAAAGCCGCATGCCGATGTGCTGCACCATTTCGCGTTCGATGGTGAAGTTCCACTGTTGCGAATAGGGGTGGCGCACGTGGCGATTAACGGAAGTAGCGCTGGGATTCGCCGACAAAGTGCCGCTGCCCGGGAACGGATCGGCGAGTGTGAGAGTGGGAGAGGTGGCGCCGGAAGTGAACGTTTCGTTCAGCACGAACGGCGCGTTTCCGTTGATGAGGCGGTAGGGGCCGACAAACCACGGAATGGTGCTGTAGAAGACGCCGTAGCCACCGCGAACGACCGTCTTGTTGTCGTCGAACGGGCGATAGGCGAATCCGAACCGCGGCGCGAAGTTGTTGTGGTCGCCTTCCATCAGGCTGCTACCCCAACCGATGTCTTCGGACTTGACCCACGGGTAGGTTTGCAGCACGCGAGAAATGGCCAGCCGGGGAATCTGACCGCCTTCGGTTCGCAGTACCATCTTGCCGGTCGCGAAATCGACGCCGGCCATGGAGCCGTCGTTTTCCTCCAGGACGGTCTGCAACATGTACCGCATGCCGACGTTCAAGGTGAGCTTGCGGGACACTTTCCAGTCGTCTTGGACGTAAGCGGCGTAGCGGGTGTTGTGGGCAACAGCCGGGATCAGCACTGTGGCGCGCACATCGTCGGTCGGGAAGCCCAGCAGGAAATCGGCGTAGGCGTGACCGGTGTAGCGAGCGGCGAAGTTGAAGGTGCCGAACTGTCCGGCACCGGCGCTCGGATTGTTGCCGGCGCGCGAATAGGCCATGTCGAAGCCGGCCTTAATCGTGTGACTGCCGTGGATCCAGGTGAAGTTGTCGATGAGTTCCTTCAACATGCCGTGGCCGCGCTCGGAGCCGCCCGTGTCGCTGATGGCCTGGTAGCCGGCGACGTTAAACGTCGACAGGCCGCCGACCGGCATCGGCTTGTAGAGAGTGGGGAACAGCGTGGACGGATCGAAGCTGGTGTTCTGGCCGATGCGGACGCTTTTGTGGTCAAAATAGCCCGCGCGAAATTCGTTCAGCGTGTTCGGGCTGAACGTGTGCGTGTAAGCCAGACTGACGTAGGGATCGATGTAACCGCCGTCGGAGAAGTTGCCGTACGTGGCCGGTGTGCCGTTGGCCACGAAGTACGGCGAGCCGGAATTGTAACTGCCGGAAATCGTCAGCGTGTTCTTCGGATCGAAGTAATGATCCACCTTCAGGCTGTAGCGGTTGACGCCGAAAATGTTGCCCACGGTGGTGGCGTAGTTGTTGCCGGTACCGGCCGGACCAGTGCCCGCCGTGTTCGGCAGTGGCACGAAGCCCTTGAGAACCGTTTGAATCCGCGGATCCAGGCGGCTTGTGGGAATCTGGTTATTCGCGAACGGCGTTCCACCCGCGAGCGGGTCCTTGATGGTCGTGAGGCCCGTAAAGTCGCCGTTGCGCATGGCCTGTGTTCCCAAAGCCAGGTAGGGGGCGATGGAAGTGCGCTGCCTAAGACCTTCATAGCTGCCGAAGAAGAACGTTTTGTTCTTGATGATGGCTCCGCCCAGGTTACCGCCGAATTCGTTGCGGTTGAACTGCGGCTTGGGTTGCGAGGTAACGAAGAAGTCCTTGGCCGCTGCCACGCGGTTGCGGTTGAACTCAAACAATGCGCCATGGAACTCGTTGGTCCCCGACTTGGTGACCATCGAAACCGAAGCGGCGCCCTCATACTCGGCCTTGGCGTTGTTGCTTTCGATGCGCAGCTCCTGAATGGTGTCCACCGAGGGGAAGTTGCTGAGCTGCGTCTTGTAGGAGTAGGCTCCGCCACCGTTGCCGGAATCGTTGTAGGCGATGCCGTCCACTGTGAAGAAGTCGCTTCCGAAGTGCAGACTTCCGGCGAGCTTCGCGTTCGACGCACTGTCGGACGTGTTACCGGGAGCGATCTGAATGAAGCGGTCAATCATGCGCCCGTTGATTGGCAACGTGGCTACCGCCTTGTTATCCACTACATTGGCCACGGACGCCGTTTCGGAGTTGATGGCCGGCGCGGCGGCGGTGACGTTAATCTGTTGTTCCATGGTGCCAGGCTGAAGGCGGACGTCCGTACGTACCGTGGTCGCCATCAACAACGTGATTCCCGTGACGGCTGCCGTCTGGAACCCTTTAAACTCTACCTGGACTTTGTAGGTGCCCGAAACTAGATTTGGAAAGACATAGTCGCCGGAGGTGTTTGTATTTGTAATTTGGCTTACTCCGGTCCCTTCGTTCGTGATGGTGATCTTGGCACCGCTAATGACGGCGCCAGAGGCATCGGTCACAGTTCCTACCAGCGTCGCTCGGGTATTCTGACACCAGAGCAGAGCGGGAAGGATGAGAAAGAGAAACGAGAAAACTAGCAATTTCCGCATGCAATAATCTCCCTGTCGTTCATACTGCGCAGGAATGAAATCCCCCTACACAGTTAGTGCAATTGTAGGGGGAATGGGAGGTCAGGACAATTCTAACTTGTGAACACGTGATGTCAGCTTAGGTTACACCTCACGCACCCCTCGTGCTATTGAGAGAAGTGCGTTTCAACCGCCAGTTGGATGGCCTGATTAAAACCGCTTCATCTGGTAGCCGCTTCAACAACCAGTTTGTTCACGCCGGGTAAGTTGCTTAGAGTCACCTCAAGCGTCCCTGAGGGCAGCGCGCGTGCAGGAGCAGGGCGTCCTGCCCATGTCGCACTGTAGCGTGTGCCGGGCTGCATACCTACCAGCACGATGGAGCGCCGTTCGCTCGGGCCGGTTAGCTTCATCTCGGCTTCCAGGCGGCGATTGTTGTCGGTAAACTCGTGCTTCAGGATCCAGGCATCGTAACCGGCAGTCAACCGGCCCGTGCGATAGTACGCGTTGAACCACATCATCACCGGGTTCGAGAGTCCAGTGAAATGGTGCATGCCCGCGCCTCGTCCGGATTGCACCATGAAGTGTTCCAAGCACAAATAGGAATCGTCCGTTTCGCGCTTCCACACGTCCATGCCCGTGGAGGCGATGCGGTAGGCTTCGTCGCCGCGGCCCAGATCGAGCAGCGCTTTCCAGAAGAACCATTGGTGCGGCATCCACACGGCTCCGTTCCAGTAACCGTCGGGCGTGAAATACGGCGCGGATTGGTCGACCGTGGTCATTCCGATAGGCGTCCACATGCGTCCGGGCGTCATGAGATGGCCGATCAGGCGCTTCTCCTGCGCGGGCGTACAGACGCCGGCAAACAGCGGATAGGCGCCGCACATGCCCATGTTGAAGTTCGCGCCACTCGAATGGCGCAGAATGCCGGTTGGGTTGCCCGCGTCATCGTGGCGCACATAGCCGAAGTAGCCGGCCTGTTCATCCCAGGAGTAGCGTTGCAGCGATTCGCTCCAGACGGCGATATCGTTCTCATAGACGCGAACATCATCGTCGAGCCCGAGTTCGCGCGCGGCCATCGCCAGAATCTTCGCCGTGCGGATGGCGTGAGCGGTGGGCGTGACGGCGGCCATGTGCTTCTGTATCTTCTGCTCGTGCATGTGGACTTGCGGCGGATAGTCGTCCCAGCCGGTGTTATAGAAGTAATCCCAGGTCTGTAGTAACTGGGATTTCAACTTGCGCGTGGTGGAGCTTCCCAGACGGCCGGCCAGGAACATGTGATACTGGCGCACGCGCGGATAGTAGAATTCGAGCAGTTCGCGCGAGTGAGTGCGGTTCCAGAGTTCCAGAAACACGAAGATCTGCACCGGCAGCGGCGTGCCGTGGTGATTGAACGCCAGTTGCTTGTCGCCCGGCGGCGTCAGATACGTGTTCATGCAGCCAACCGCGCGCTCGACGTCCAACTCAAGCAACCCGAGGCCGGTGAACCCGGCGTCCCAGGAATAGAGCATGGGCGCGAACGGCGTGGGAGTGTTGTGACGTATGTAGTGCTTGCGGACGTGCAGCGGGAAGTAGACGTTGGTGAGATTGGTGGCCGCCATGCGGTTCTGGCTGAATTCGTAGGGACGGCCTTCAACTCGTCCCGCCATCACCACGCGCTTGGCGCGGGCAGCCTCATAGACCTTTTCGCATGCGGCGTCGTCCGGAAACTCGCGCAGCATCGACTCGACTTGTTCGCGCGTGCCATCGCACACCATGGCGTTCACCACGCGATTCGAATTCGGCGCCAGCGGTATAGGCCGCAGGAAGATGTCGTTGAAGTGTCCTTCTCCCGGCCCGCGCAGAATCAGCGAAACGTGGTTCTGCACCACGTCGCGGAAGTAGCGGTCGAGTTCCTCGCAGAAAAACTGACGCACTTGATAGGTAGGGAAGTTCCAGACGACGCCATACCAGGTGTCGAGATTCTTGTATTTGAACAGCACGCTCGGCGGGCGCGGGCCGCGGACAATCTGCTCCGGCACCGGGTCGTTTTTCACCGGACGGAATTGAATAGCGTCGGCCACGGGCGAGTTGACGAGCACGAAGCCGTCCAGATCGAGCGGCGCACCGCCTTCGCTCACCAGTGAAAGCGTGTGACGGCCCGCGGGAAGATGGCTGGCCGACAAGCGTGTCACGGTGAACTCACCGGTGCCGCGCAGCGTGCCAAGTGAAGTTTCAAGCGTTGTGCCTTTGGGGAGACGCGCACGCACGAGCAAGGCGGCGTTGTGCATGGGTTCGTCGAGGGCGAATTCATAGTCGACGCGATCGCCCTTGCCCATGCCGAAGTCCTTGCCGATGCCGTGGCCGCCGGTGAATTGCGCATCGCGCGCTTCGCCGCGTAGTAGGCCGTCGTAGACCAGGCTGTCGGTGGGGCGTGGAGTTGCGTAGGTGAGTTCCTTGTAGTCGAGCGCCGGAATCCACTTGGCGCCGGGAATCAATTCGACTTCGTAACCCGCCGGGGTGGGGAAATTCATGCAGCTCACGTAGTGCAGGACCATGTTCTGATTGCGCGGCGTGCGATTGATGCAGTCGGCACGTACCAATCGCGCATGGTCGTTCCAGCGCGAGTAGGAAACGTCGCAGTAGACCTGATCCTTCCACTCGATTTCGAGCCGGAAGCTGTAGTAGTCAAGGTCCGCGGATGCTTCCCAAGGAAAGTAGTCGGATTCCCAACGCACGTTCGGGACCACCACTTTGCGGCGATACAAGCCGGGCAGCACACTCAGATCGAAACGCAACCCACGGCGGACGTCGGCGATGTGCGAAGTGCCGACGTAGCGCTGTGTGTACGGCCCCCAATCGGCGAGCGAGAGATCGTTGTCGTCGCGCAAATGGCGTTTAAACGACTGCGGCAGAGGCGCTTCGGCGCGGGCTGTTGCCGCCGCGAGCGAAGGCAGCGCCGCGGTGGCGCGAATCAGGTCTCGACGTGTGTAAGCCATACGGATGGAAGCCAGGATAGCAGCTTAATCGTTGAGGTCGAAATGCGCGCGGTTAAGCCTTCGGATGCGCTTTGTCGTAGACGGCCATTAGATCCGCGAGCGAAAGTTGCGTGTACTTCTGCGTGGTGGACAGGCGCGCGTGGCCCAGCAGTTCCTGGATGGAACGAAGATCGGCGCCGGAGGTGAGCAGGTGCGTGGCGTAAGCGTGGCGGAAGCTGTGCGGGTGAATGGAGGAGTCGCCGCCAAGAATCCGCGAGTACAATTTCACGATGCCGCGTGCTCCGCGATCAGTAAGGCGCTGGCCGCGATGATTGAGAAATACGGCTCGTTCGCTCGCGGCGGGGGCGCGCTCGGCTAGGTATCGATCAAGCGCCGTGGCCGCCTTGCCGACGATGGGGACTTGCCGTTCCTTGCGGCCTTTACCGCGCACGCGCAACCAACCGTCCTTGGTGTCCAGGTCCTCCACGTTGAGGCCCACCAGTTCGCTTACGCGCAGGCCGCAGCCGTATAGCAACTCGAACAGAGCCACGTCGCGCGAGGGAAACGGCTGTTCGAGTTTGCCCGCCGCCACGTCGTCCAGGAGCGTGTTGACCTGGGCTTCGGTCATGACGCGCGGCAGCTTTTTTGGCGCCTTGGGCAGCCGCAGCAGACGCGCGGTGTTTACCGTGACCATGCCTTCGCGCATCAGGAACGTGAAGAAGGACCGCAGCGCGGCCACCTTGCGGCGCATCGATACGGCGCTGAGCTTTCGGTCGTAGAGATCACCGAGCCATTCGCGCAGCAGGAGCAAATCGAGTTGTCCGATGGCCGGCGGTTCGCCGTCGGGTGGAGTCACGTACGTGAGGAACTGTTCGAGGTCGGCCGCGTAGTTTCGCACCGTGTGTTCGGAAGCGTTGCGGCGTTTCATCTCCTCAACGAATTTGCCGATCCACGTGGCGAGTTCGCTCATGACGGGTTTCGATACTCTTCGATTCTATCCAGCGCGCGGTGGCAGATTTCGGCGCGGCGGACGCTTTTGTCGCGATGATTAGCGGTTGCTTCCGCCGGCGGCAGCAAATCGAAAGCGATGTTCGCCGGTTGATAGCCGCGTGGATTCGCCGTCGAGACATAGTTGCAGAGTGAGCCGAGCGCGGTTTCGCGCGGTGGCGCGAACGGATGATTGCCTGATGCGCAGCGAACTGCGCCACGAGCCGCTACCAAGCCGGTGGCGATGCTTTCGACGTAGCCTTCCACGCCCGAGATCTGGCCGGCGAAGAAGATGCGTGTGTCGGACTTCAACTGTAGCGTAGGCGCGAGCAACGCTGGGGCGTTGATGTAAGTGTTGCGGTGCATCTGGCCCAGGCGCAGGAACTCGGCGCGCTCCAGGCCGGGAATCATTCTCATGACCCGCTGCTGCTCGCCGAACTTCAGATGATTCTGAAAACCCACCAGATTGTAACTGGACTGGCGCGCGTCTTCGGCGCGCAACTGCACCGCCGCGTAAGGACGGCGCCCGGTGCGCGGGTCCATGAGTCCCACCGGCTTCATCGGTCCAAAGCGCAGCGTGTCCCTTCCTCGGCGCGCCAATTCTTCAATCGGCAGGCAAGCTTCAAAGTACGCCACATCATCCGGGATGTGCGCGTCGGCGCTTTCGGCCGTGAGCAGGGCTTCGAGAAAACGCTCGTACTGCTGCTTGTCGAACGGACAATTGACGTAGTCCTCGCCGCCGTCGAGCGA
>CAZDIZ010000185.1:0-11134 GCA_964505625.1 uncultured Solibacteraceae bacterium
GCCTTCTTCAGTTGGCCGATCCTCTACCTGCTGGCCACTGCGCGCTGGCGGGAACCGGAAACCGGCCGACCCATCCCATCGGCAAACTGATCCACGAGTCCCTATTCATCGGGGATTCCGATGTATAGTTGTGGCATGGAGTGGTTGAACTACCACCATCTGCTGTACTTTTACACCGTCGCCCGGGAGGGCAGCATCGCTAAGGCTTGCCGGAAGCTGCTGCTCGCGCAGCCCACCATTAGCGGCCAGCTGCGGCAACTGGAGGAGTCGCTCGGCGAGAAGCTGTTCGTCCGCGCAGGCCGCGGCCTGGCGCTCACCGAGATGGGACAGCTCGTTTACCGCTACGCCGAGGAGATTTTCGGCCTCGGCCGCGAGCTGCAAGATGTCCTCAAGGGCCGTCCGCGCGGCCGCCCCATGCGCTTGCTGGTGGGCATTTCCGACATGGTGCCCAAGTTGATCGCCTACCGCATCTTACAGCCCGTCCTGAGCATGGACGAACCGGTACAACTGGTTTGCCAGGAGGACACGCCGGACCGGCTCATGGCGGACCTAGCTGATCATCGTCTTGACGTGGTGCTTTCGGACGCTCCTTTCAGCCCCACCACACGGGTACGCGCCTTCAACCATCCGCTGGGGTCCTGCGGCGTGACGCTATTCTGCGCATCGGCGATGGCCGCCCGCTACCGCAAGGAGTTCCCCGCCTCGCTCGATGGTGCGCCATTCCTGCTGCCTCTGGAAGGCTCCACGCTTCGCCGTGCTCTGGAGCAGTGGTTTGACGTCCAGCGCATTCGCCCCAAGCTGGTGGGCGAGTTCAAGGACAGTGCCCTGATGATGACTTTCGGACAGGCTCGCGCCGGCCTGTTCGCCGCCCCCAGCGCCATCGAACAACAGGTCCGCGAGCACTACAAGGTGAGCGTCGTCGGCCGCACCAACGACGTCGTTGAACGCTTCTACGCCATCTCGGTCGAGCGAAAACTGAAACATCCGGCCGTGGTAGCCATCTCCGAAGCCGCCCGCGACAAGCTCTTCGCCCCACCGACCGCTCATCGGGAATAACGATGGATTGCTTCCATAAGATCTAGGAAACCGGCGCACCATCTTCCGCATCTCAGCGGGTGAAGGAGAAAATGACCATGACCAGAACACTAGCAACTGGGATGATTCTGGGCGTGGCCTTGCTGGCCGCGCCCCTGGGTAAAGGCGCCGACCGCGGTTCCGAGGCCGGGCAAAGGCGTTTGGAGCGCGAAGTTCGGCGCGAACTGGTGACCTTGCCGTTCTACAGCCTGTTCGACCACCTCGCGTTTCGTGTGGACGGCTACCACGTGACCCTACTCGGCAAAGTCACGCGCCCAACAATGAAGTCCACTGCCGAGAACGTAGTCAAGAAGATCGAGGGCGTCGAGAAGGTGACCAACCAGATCGAGGTGCTGCCACTGTCGTCGCAAGACGACCAGTTGCGCATGGCCCTCTACCGGGCGATCTACGGGCACAGCGTGTTGCAGACGTTGGCCATTCGCGCGGTACCGCCCATACACATACTGGTCGATCGCGGTAACGTCACGCTGGAGGGCGTGGTGGCGACCGAGATGCAAAAGAACATCGCCGGAATACAGGCCAACGGCGTGGCCGGCGTCTTCTCGGTCACCAACAATCTCCAGGTGGAGAAGAACAAGTGATCCGGCAGTCGATCCGGAATCTGGCGCTGGCTGCCGGTATGTTTCTACCGGCAGCCACGCCGCTGGCGGCGAAGGACCTGCCACCTCTGCGGGTTGCACCGAACGTGGATTTGGCCCGCTACGCCGGAAAGTGGTACGAGATCTCGCGCTTGCCGAATTGGTTCGAGCGAGCTTGCGTGAGCGACACCACGGCCACCTACACGCTTCGTCCCGACGGTAAGGTGCATGTCCTGAATACCTGCCGTAAGAGCGATGGCACGATGAAGTCGGCCAAGGGGACCGCGCGGACGATCGACGGCGAGCCCAATACCAAGCTGAAAGTCACCTTTTTCTGGCCTTTCAGCGGCGACTATTGGATCGTGGACTTGGACCCGGACTATCAATGGGTACTGGTAGGCGAACCGAAACGCAATTATCTATGGATTCTGGCGCGCACACCCAAGCTGGACCAAGCGCTCTACGAACGCATATTGAAACGCGCGTCGGAAGAGCATTTTGAAGTCGCCCGGCTGATTCCGGTCCGGCACACCAATCCGCGGTAGCCGCGCCACCATCCATCGTTAATCTGAATGATTCGTTTTGAATCTTTCTATTAGTCGATTAGTCCAAATCCGTATCAAATGGAAGTAAGGGAGGATGAATATGAATCGCTTGAAGACTCTGGTACTGCTGGCCACGCTCACGGCGCTGCTCGTGTGGGTAGGCCAGGCGCTGGGCGGCAGGAGCGGTCTCATGTTCGCGCTGGTCGCGGCCGCCGCCATGAACTTCGGCGCTTACTGGTTCTCCGACAAGATCGTCCTGCGCATGTACGGCGCGCGGGAACTGGAGCCGGGCGAAGCGCCCCAACTTCGAGCTGTGGTATCCGACCTCGCCATGCGCGCCGGTCTGCCCGTGCCCAGGCTCTACGTGATGGACGAAGACGCCCCGAACGCCTTCGCCACCGGGCGCGACCCGCAACACGGCGTCGTCGCCGTCACCACCGGCCTGCTGCGCGCATTGGACCGTGACGAGGTGGCCGCTGTGATAGCCCACGAACTTGGTCATATCAAGAACCGCGACACGCTGATCATGAGCGTCGCCGCTACACTGGCGGGCGCGCTGAGCATGTTGGCCAACATGGCGATGTGGGGTTCTCTGCTCGGAGGGCACTCCTCGTCGTCGGAAGACGAAGAGAGCCCCAGTCCGCTCGCCGGCCTGCTTGGAGTGCTGATTGCTCCACTGGCCGCCACGCTCATCCAGATGAGCATCTCGCGCGGACGCGAGTATTTGGCCGATGCCGCCGCGGCCCGCTATACTGGTTCGCCGTTGAGCCTGGCCCGCGCGCTGCGCAAAATCGAAGCCATCAGCCACGCGGTTCCCATGGAGAACGGTTCGCCGGCGACCGCGCATCTGTTCATCCACAATCCGTTCAGTCTGGAAGGTCTTTCGCGGTTGTTTAGCACGCATCCTTCCACCGATGAGCGCGTGGCGCGCCTGGAAGCCATGGCCATGGGCCGTTTGCCGATAGCAGCCTAAACCGATGACCTACTTTCCGTTTGCCGAATACTGGTGGTTCTATCTGGCGTTCACGGGCTTCGTGCTCGTGTTGCTGGCCCTGGACCTAGGTGTGTTCCACCGCAAGGCTCACGCGGTCTCGTTCCGGGAGGCCAGTTTGTGGAGCGTGGTCTGGATCGCGCTCGCACTGGCCTTCAACTACTTGTTCTACCGGTACGCGCTGTGGAAGTTCACGAGCGACCCCCTGCCCGGCATGGACCCGCAGGCCGCGGCGCGCCAAGTAGGTCTCGAATTTCTCACCGGCTACGTCGTCGAAAAGACGCTGTCGCTCGACAACATATTCGTCTTCGTGGTGGTCTTCGCGTTCTTCGGAATCCCGGCCATTTACCAGCACCGCGTGCTGTTCTACGGCATTCTGGGAGCTCTGATATTCCGCGCGATCTTTATCGTGATGGGGGCCGCGCTACTTCAGTATCACTGGGTAGTGCTACTGTTCGGAGCATTCCTGATTCTGACCGGAATCAAGATGATGTTCGCGCCGGACCGCGCCATAGACCCGGAAAAGAACCCGCTGATCCGTCTTTTCCGGCGCTTCGTTCCGGTCACGGGCGAACTTCACGGCCAGCGTTTCTTTGTGCGCGTGCGCGGCGCGCTGCACGCCACGCCGTTGCTGCTGACGCTCTTATTCGTCGAATTGAGCGATATTCTCTTCGCGGTCGATTCCGTGCCGGCCATTTTCGCGCTCACACGAGAACCGATGATCGTTTTTACCTCGAACGTTTTCGCCATTCTCGGGTTGCGCGCGCTGTATTTCCTGCTGGCAGGAGCTGTGGAGCGTTTTGCGTTGCTCAAGTACGGCTTGGCGCTGGTTCTGATTTTCGTGGGTCTGAAGATGGTGTGGCTCAACGATTTAGCTGGCGGCAAGTTCCCCATCGGCTGGTCGCTCGCAATCATCGGCGGCACGATCGCCGTGTCGATCCTTTGTTCACTGGTGGCCACTCGCCGCGCCAACGCACTTTAACGAGCTACCGGAGAACCGGACAGCACCGCGCCGCGCGAGTTACGATTACCACCTACCCCCAAAAATGGGTAAGCCATTGTGTACCACGGAGCAACAATGAGAGCCTTGTTTTCAGCCGTATTGTGGAATATTATGGACTGGACGACGTAACCGACGTCGGGCGGTGTCAAATTGTTTGACGACATCGTCAAAGCTTACCGGAACGCTATAATCGACACCGACCGTGACGCCGCGTTGCGCACCGTCGCAGATGCCCTGACCAAGGGCGTTACCCCCGAAGAGATCGTCTTTCGGGTGGTGATTCCCACCATCGACGCCATGCTGCAATCCGTGTGCGATGAATTGGGCAGCAGCCTCGCTCAGCACTTCATGACCGCCCAAATTTCCGAGGAAGTGGTGAGTCAAATGGTGCCCAAGTTCGAAGATGCGTCGCATCCGATCGGGCACGTTGTGCTTGGAACGTCACACGGCGACTTTCATGGGCTCGGCAAGACGATTGTGGCTGGATGCCTGAGGGCACGAATGATCGCCGTGACCGATCTCGGCTTGAGTGTCGCGGCCGAGGCGTTCGTGAACAAAGCGCTGGAGAACAGCGCCGAGGTCATCGGCATTTCGTCCATGATGGTCCACACGGCTCGTTGCGAAAATGGCTGTCTGAAAGTGAGACAGATCCTGCGAGAGCGCGGGCTGGAGCGCAGGATCAAAGTGATCGTCGGTGGCGCTCCGTACCGCTTCGACGAGAGCCTTTACCGCACAGTCGGCGCGGATGCTTGGGCTGACAACGCGATGGCGGCGGGCAAGGCGGTTATCGGTCTGTTCCGGGAGGTACAAGGTTGATGACCGGAATGGAGAGGCTCACAGCGGCTCTTGAAGGGCGGCCCGCCGACCGCATTCCGGTGTTCTGTAACCTGCTGGATCAAGGCGCCAGCGAGCTTGGCGTACCGCTCAGTGAGTACTACTCCAAGGGCGAGTACGTTGCCGAAGCCCAAATCCGTATGCGCGAGAAGTATGGCTACGACAACCTCTGGTCCCTGTTCTATGTCGGCAAGGAAGCCGAGCTACTTGGTTGCCATAAGATCGTCTTCGCCGAAGACGGTCCACCCAATGTGGGTGAGATGGTCTTGCGAAAGCCGAAGGACATCGAGCGTTTGGAAATACCCGCGGATATCGCCGGCCATCCTGCATTCGCCGAATCGCTGGCCTGCCTCCGCATTCTGCGCAGGGAAGTGGGCGGGAGGTATCCCATCTGCGCCTATCTCACGGCGTCGATGACCCTTCCCGTCCTGCTCATGGGAATGGAGGCGTGGTTGCGGTTGCAGCTCTGCGGTCCGGCCGCGTTGCGCGATGAGTTGTTGTCCAAATGCCATACCTTCTTCGTTCACGAAGTGCGCGCCTACCGGGATGCCGGAGCCGATGTACTTCTTTATTCCAATCCGTTCGGCTCCACTGACTTCATCCCCATGAAGTTCTTCCTCGAACATTCCCTCCCCTGGATTGAGAAGGACGTGTCCGAGGCGGGCACTCCGGGGCTGGTCTATTACTGCGGTGGTGCCCGCATGAATAACGTCATGGCGCAAGTCCTCGAACGGACCGGCGTTCGTGTCTACTACCTGAGTCCACTCGACGACGTAGCCGAAGGCAAGCAGATTCTGGGAGAGCGGGCGCTGTGCTGCGGCGTCATCAACGATATCAAGCTGATCGACTGGACACGGGAACAAATCGTCGCCGAGGTCAAACGCCTGATCGACGCCGGCAAGCGCGGCGGCAAGTTCCTCATTGGAACCTTGGTGATGCCTTATATGATCCCGGAGGACAATATCCGCGCCATGCTGGAGGCGGCGTATCGGTACGGAACATCTGACGGTGGAGAACTCGGCGCCTGAGGGGCGTGCGTTGCTCGTGGGATGTAACATTCTCCAGCGGGAGATCGCCTGGCTGGCGAACAAGAACCGCTGGGAGCTGGAGCTGCGATTCCGCGCGGCGGGCTTGTGTACCGAGACGGTGGATCTGGAGCCGCCGTTCGGCACTGATCTTGAGTGCGCTTCCGCGCGCCCGCTCGTGGTGTTTTACGGCGACTGCCATCACCGGATGACCTCATGGATCGCCAGCGCCTCGGCGGTGCGAATCGAAGGCCGCAATTGCGCTGAGATACTGCTGGGGAAAGAACGATACAACGCGGAACTGGCCGCCGGCGCGTATTTCCTGCTGGAGAGCGCGGCGCGACGATGGGAGAGCACACTCGACCGTGTCTTTGGCCCTCACCGCTCGGTTGCGCGGCAGATCTTCCGGTTGGACCGGTCGTACTTTCTGGGAGTCACGACGCCCTGCACCGAGGACTATTCCTCGCTCGCCGAAGTAATCGCGAGCTCAATCGGCCTGCCGCTGCGGTGGACGAACGTGCCGTTGTGTTACCTGGAAGCCGCCCTGCAAGCGGCGATTGATCGCGCCGCGCGGAGATCCCCATGCCCGACGAGATGATCCCGGTGGCCCATAGCGAGTTGACGCGCCTGGAGGAGCGGGCAAAGAGACTGGCGCGGGAGAAGTCATTTCTGCAATTGATCATCGACCTGATGAACAACATCAGCGCCGTCCCCGGCCTGGAGAATCTCATCGAGAACCTGCTGGAGACCATCCTCAACGGGATCGGCGGAATGAACATCATCTTGTACTACCGGGCAAACGGCGAAATCCGGTACACGGACGTTTTCGGCACCAAAAAGTCGCTCGCCAGTATCGAAGATCCTCTAGTGGCCAAGGCAATGGAAACCGCCGCCCCGCTGGAAATCGAACATGATTTCGCCGACACGCGAATGCTGACCCCCGAGTTCACCAAGGCCCATACCTGGATCTACCCGCTGCTTGTCGGATCGGATTGCGTTGGAGTTCTCCGCATGGAGAGCCTCCACATCTCCATGCACGGCTTGGAGCAGCCCTTGGCCACGTTCTTCGCTTACGTAGCGCTGGTATTGAAGAACGAGATCGCCAGCGAGTCTCATTTGCGTGAAATCTGCGATGATCTCAGCGCGGCCAATCGCCAGTTGACCCACGAAATCGCGGAACGGCACAGAGCCGCTCAGGAATTGCGCCAATCACGCGACGAACTGGAAGATCGGGTTCTGGACCGGACTCGCGAACTGGAAAGCGCCAACCGCGTGCTTGAAAGCGAAGTTATTGAGCGCCGGCAAGTGGAGAAGGCACTGCAATGGGAATTGTCGGTGACGGCAGCCGTGGCCCGCTTGTATGCGACGATGGCGGCTCCCGGTTCCACCATTCACGACATCGCGGTGCACATCCTCACCGAAGCCAAGCAATTGACCGGCAGCCCGGACGGGTTCGTCTCCGAAATCGATCCCGCAACTGGCGAAAGTGTGGGCCACACGTTCGCGGGCGTTGAGCAGAGCGCACCACCCACCGCCGCGCGGCGCTTCGTCTTCTCGCGCGGCGCCGACGGAACCTATCCGGGGCTCCTAGGCCGGGCCCTCAACACCCGTCAGCCATTTCTGAACAACGAACCGCAATCGGACGCGTTAGCCGCCGGCTGGCTGCGGCAGGGCAACCTGATCCAATGTTGCCTTGCTGTGCCTGTGATGCTGGGTGACTCGCTAGTCGGCATGATCGCGCTCGCCAACAAGGAATCTGGCTATACGGACAGAGACTTGGCCGCCGTCAGAAGAATTGCTGTCTACTATGTGTTGACCATTCGCGGGAAGCGCGCGGAGCAGACCATCCGCCACCTGGCCGGTTTCCCGCGCCTGTCCCCGTTTATGATCGCCGAGTTCACTCGCAAAACCGAATTGGTCTTCGCGAATCCAGCCATGGAATCGGCCATGAAACGCTGGGGGATCGCCAATCCCCGCCAGTTCATTCCGCCGGATTGGATTGAGAAACTCGGAGAACCGGAACCGATCGAAGCGGACGTGGATGTTAGAGAGATCGTAGTCGGCGAGCGATGTTTCCAGGTGCATTTCGCCTTCATGCCCGAGTTCGAATCCCTACGCATTTACGCCAACGATGTCACCGAACGAAAGCAGGCCGAAACCGAGCAGGTCCGGCTCCGCGAGCAGTTACTGCAGTCCCAGAAGATGGAGGCGATCGGACGATTGGCGGGAGGCGTGGCACACGACTTCAATAACCTGCTGACGGTGATCAACGGTTACAGCGAGCTCGCGTTGAGCCGCGTCGCCGAAAGCGACCCGCTACAACCCGGCTTACAGCAGATTCACAAGGCGGGAGAGCATGCGGCCAATCTCACGCAACAACTGCTCGCATTCAGCCGCCGGCAGCCGATTCAACCGCGCGTGCTCGATGTGAACGCCGCGGTGCGCGATACCGAAAAGCTTCTGCGGAGGCTGATCGGCGACGACATCGAGCTGACATGCATACTCGATCGCGATCTCGCCTCGGTGAACGCCGATCCTGGGCAGATCCATCAGGTGATTCTCAATTTGGTGGTGAACGCCCGCGACGCGATGCCCTCCGGGGGAAAACTCGTCATCGAAACGCGAAACGTGGACCTCGACCATCGCTACGCCGCCAATCACTGGACCGTTGAGCCCGGCTCGTACGTCACGCTAAGCGTGAGCGACACGGGGACAGGCATGGACGAAGAGACGCTGCGTCACGTCTTCGAACCGTTCTTCACTACCAAGGAAATGGGCAAGGGGACCGGGCTGGGATTGGCTACCGTCTTCGGAATCGTCAAGCAGGCCGGCGGCCACGCCTCCGTCTACAGCGAGCCCGGCAGGGGGACCACATTTCGAATCTATCTTCCGCGTGCGGAGAAAACGGCGGCCTCGACCGGCGCCGTGGCTCCGCAGCGTTTTGACACCAGAGGGCAAGAGACTGTCCTGGTGGTGGAAGATCAGACTCAGGTACGCGGCCTGGCATGCGCCATTCTGCGCGGCTGCGGATATCGCGTGCTGGAGGCGGCCAACGGCCCGGAAGCCCTTCGTCTGAGCGATTCTTACCTCGGCGGCATCGATCTGCTAGTCACCGACGTTGTCATGCCCCAGATGAGCGGCCCAAAACTCGCCGAGAACCTCAAGGCGCTTCGTCCGGTGATCCAAGTGCTGTACATCTCCGGATACACGGGAAACATCGCACTCGATCAAAGCGGAGAACAAGGGTCTACAAATTACCTGCAAAAACCGTTTTCAACGGAAGGCCTCGCGCGCAAAGTAAGGGAGATCCTGGATGCGGCGTGCGCTCTCGCATCCAAGAACCCGTAGCCGGCACGCGCCAATCTGCGTCACTAGTCCAGCACCCGGAACAGGTTGCTGTAGTCGTCGGTCCACACCCGCAGACCTTCTTTGATGGCTGGATGCGAACCCACGGCGTGGAACGTTGGCTGCTCAAAGAATCCTTTGCTCATGCCCACCAGCACCCACGTGGTGCTGTAGCAGCCGGTCTTTTCGTCTTCTTCGGTTTCCAGCATCACGGCTTCCTTGCCGAACGCTTGCGCGGCCAACTGCACAATGGGAACCAGATTCAGATAGCGATTGGAAACATGCACGCAGAGCACGCCACTCGCCTTGATGTGGCGCACGTAAGTTGCGAAGGCCTCACGCGTCAGCAGGTGCACCGGAATCGAGTCGCTCGAAAAAGCATCCACCGCCAACAAGTCGAACTGCTGGCCCGTCTCGCGCTCGAGCGACAGCCGCCCATCGCCCAGAACGATTTCGATTTGCGCGGGTGATTCGCGCAGCAGCGAAAATTCGCGGTAGGCCAGTTCTCTTACCAGGGGATTCAATTCGTAAAAGCGATACTGGTCGCCCGCGCGCGCGTACACACTAAGAACGCCGGCGCCCAAACCGATCACACCCACTTTCTGCGGCGTGTCGCGTTGGCTCGCCATCAATGCACGAACCACACCGGAGACTTCGCAATAGTAGCCGGTGGGTTTGCGTCGCATGCTGGGGTGCAGCCACTGCTCACCGTGATTGATGGCGCCGTGCGTCAGTTTACGCTGCCCGTCTTCGTCGATATCCGTGCCATAGTCGCTCACACGAAGTGAGCCGTAGAAGTTGCGCGCGAGCACGCGATAGCCCGTCACGCTGTCGCGCACCACAAACGACAGAGCGTAACAGAGCGCGATCGTCAGCGCCGCCGTGACCCACCATACGGGTGAACGATAGCCGGGACGAAAATCGCTGTCCGCATCGCGGTGCAACACCAACAGCGTCAGCACAGCGATCGCCGCGATGCTGATGGGCAGTTCAAACGGACCCTTGAACACCGTGGGCGCCAACAGTCCGACGAACGCGCCGCCCAACGCTCCGCCCGCCGCCACCATCAGATAGAACGACGTCAGATGGCGCGGATGCGGCTTCATACGCGCCAGCTCGCCGTGGCAAACCATGCAGGCGATGAAAGTGCCCGCCGCCCAAAGCAGCACCGCCAACCACAACCGTATTTCGCCCCGGTCCGGCCACAGCAGGTAGGTCATCCCGCCCAGGGCAACGACCAGTAACGGCAGAAACACGCCGCGCCGGTACCAGCCGTCAGCGTCGAACGCCAGAATGAAACTCAACAAGTAGAGGCTCAGCGGTAATACCCAAAGGAACGGAATAGGCGCCACGTCCTGCGTCAGGTGCGTGGTGACCGATAGCAGCAACGCGCTGGCGCACGCCGGCAGCAGAAGCCAGATCATGTGCC
Source organism: uncultured Solibacteraceae bacterium (assembly GCA_964505625.1). GTDB lineage: Bacteria > Acidobacteriota > Terriglobia > Bryobacterales > Bryobacteraceae > JAJFUV01. Next base: position 10,846 of record CAZDIZ010000185.1, read on the forward strand.
GGCCGAAGCCGGGAGCCGGTTCGTCTTCGCAGACATCCTCTTCGGGCGGAGTAACCGCGTCGTCCTGGCGCCGCCAAGCCTGCCACGCCGTGTAGGCGCAGAACGCTGCGAACATCACGTATGCCAACGACCATACCAGCGTCTGCGCGCGCACCGGCAAGTACGGCTCCACCAGGGAAGGATAGGTCAGCAGCGCCAGCATCGAAGCCAGGTTCGACAACGCGAACAACCGGTACGGCATCGCACCGTGACGCACACGCGCGTACCATGCCTGCAACAACGGCCCGGT
>CAZDIZ010000186.1:0-3241 GCA_964505625.1 uncultured Solibacteraceae bacterium
AGGTAACTTGAGCCGGCTGGAAAGCCGGCTCGGCCGCCAGGAATGGCGGCCCCACTGCGTGGCAGGCTCCCCCAACTTCGGCGTTCTTTTCTATCTTCTTTCGAACAGGACGAGTTCGGACTCCTGATCGGTGCTGATCGTCAACGTCACGCCGCCTCGCACGGTTTCTGTTTTGCCGGTGTTGTCGCTGGTCATTAGATACGCCTGTCCGGCGTTGAGCGATTTCGGATGGAAGACGTATGGCGCGGCGGGCTTTGGTGCGAGGTGCACGATGAGGGCCCAGGCTCTGGAGCCATCCGCCGCGGCGAATTCCATGGCGAACCAGTCGCCGGTTGCTACGCCTCCGGTCGCGTTGACCGGCGCGTGATGATAGGTTTTGATGTGCGAGAGCACCGGGCGCATGAACTGCTTGTAGAGCGTGTCGTAGTGCGCGAACATCTCGCGCTGCTCCGGACGGAACTCCTCCGGTGTACGCGGGAACAAGCTGTTGAACGGCATGGGCGTGTTGGCCATCGCGTAGGTGGAACGCAGCAGCGTGCGCATGCCGGGCCGTAGTTTCTCCGGCGCCATGCCCATGGGCGTCACCAGCACTTCCGGCGGCAGATAAACGGTAAGGCCGCTCAACATGCGGTAGACATGCGGCAGCGTCGTGCGGTCGCTGGTGAAGTGCTCGTGCCAGTGCGCGAGCGACGCCAGGTCCAGCCTCGTGCCTCCTCCCGAGGCCTGCTGCAAGAGCAGATTCGAATGACGCGCGCGCACGCGGTCGAAGGCCGCATACAGTGCGTCATAGTGGCGCCAGTAGTCGCTTTCTAGAAAGCCGTCGCGCGGCGTGGCGCTACCTTCGCCCTGCTCGGGCATACAGAAATCGTGGCGGTACAGATCGAGCTGGTAGTGCGTGACGATCTTCTCGAGTTCGCCCGCGAAGTACGCCGCCGCTTGGGCATTCGCGAGATTGATGACAGGCGCCGGATACTGAGAGCGGCCGGGGACGAACCAATCCGGATGCTCCTGGTAGACACGCGTGAGTTTCCAGCCACCGATGGTCGCGGTGCTGCCCGGGCTGCGGAATCCGTCGCGCCCGCCTTCGGGTTCGGCATAGAGTCCGAACAGCATCTTGAGCGCGTGCGCGCGATCGACAAGCGGCGCCAACCCGCGCGGAAATAGCCGCGGATGAGGTTTGAGCCACTCGCCGTAAGTCTCCGCCCAGAACGGACCGTCGAGCAGGAACAGCTCGACGCCGGCCGCGCGGATCGAATCCAGGTACTTCATCAGGTTCGCTTCGTTGTAGTCATTGCCGCGGAAGATGGTGCTCGATTGATCTTCCGGCAGCAGGCACTGGACCAAGTAAGCGCGCTCGCGCGGGTAAGCGGGCAGCACCGAACGGCGAATGTGCTCGTGCATGCTCTGCACCGCCAGGCTGAAATCGCCGCGCGCATACGCCACGTGCAGCGCGGGCGTTTCGACGCTTTCGCCCGGCACCAGCACGCGCAGCGCATTCACGCTGGTGACCCAAGCGCGGAACGTCAGTTGCTTGCCGCGCTGGAACTCGAAACGGCGGTTGGCGGGCCAGCCGAGCTGCGCGATGAGGAATTCGCCCGACGAGTCATTGCGCAAGGCGAACATCGGATGGCTGTAGGAAAGCCCGTTGGCCTGCCGGATCTCATCGTGCGGTGCGGCGAGCAAGCGCCATTCGAACCAGCCTTCCCACGGGTAGCGTTCGCGCGTGGTGTAGCCAACGCTGATGTTGTCGGCGGCGCGCCACAGGTCGCCGCACCACGGCGCGAGCCCGGTGATCGCCAGCGGCGCGCGGCCTGTGTTGCGAACTTCCAACCAGCGTTTGATGACCGGTGTTCCGTCGGTGAGCGTGTGGACGCGCAGGTCGACGGGCGCTGACTCATGCCTGAGATCCACAGCGTGGTGCCCGGGCGCGACGAGTTGCGCGCGCACGTGGCGCCAACCCGAAGACAAATCGAGTTCCGGTCCCGAGGGTGAGGTGCGAATGCGCAGCGCGAAGGCGGCAGTCTCATCGGCGGACGGCGCGCCATCGAACGGCAACGCCACCAGGCGGCCATTCCGGAGTCGCTCCTGGTAGGTCATCGAGCCGGAGCGATAAGTGGCCGTCATGGCGGCCGGCGCAGCGACGGCGAACGCGAGCAGAGCGAACCATATGCGGGCCATAGGGCTTCCCGCGAGCCTATCACAGTCGGTCGAAAACCGATTCAGTCAGATTGCGATTCGGTGCGCTGGCGCAGCTTATCCAGCAATTCGCCGATGCGCTTCTCGCTTCCGCGATTGGTGGGAAAGTAGTAGCGGTGTCCAGCGAGCGATTCGGGCAGACACTGCATATCGGTCACCGCGTCCTCAAACTGATGCGCGTGCTTGTAGCCGTCGCCGTAGCCCCACTCTTTCATCGAGCGCGTCACGGCGTTGCGCAGGTGCAGCGGGACGGGCGCCGCCATGGTGTCGCGAACGTCCTGCTTCACACGGTTCAAGGCCTGATATGCCGCGTCGGATTTGGGCGCGAGCGAAAGATAGATCGCCACCTGCGCCAGCGCCTGATCGCCTTCCGGCGCACCCATGAAGTGGACGGCCTGCATGGCGGCAATGGCTTGTTCGAGCGCGCGCGGTTCCGCGAGCCCGATGTCTTCAATCGACATGCGCACCAGACGCCGCGCGATGTACAGGCGGTCCTCGCCGGCTTCGAGCATGCGCGCCAGCCAGTAGAGCGCGGCATCCACGTCGCTTGATCGCACGCTCTTGTGCAGCGCGCTGATCAGGTTGTAGTGCTCTTCGCCGCTCTTGTCGTAGAGCAGTACCTTGCGCTCGATAGCGTCCTCGATAGCCTGCTTCGAAAGCACGCCTTCGGTGGAAGCGGCCGCGGCCAGATCCAGAATGTTGTAGGCCGCGCGCGCGTCGCCACTTGAATAGATGGCGATCTGCTCCAGCATTTCGTCGGACGCTTCCAGACCCAGCGCGCCCAGCCCGCGCTCCACATCATTGAGCGCGCGCCGCAGCAGGATAGCGATTTCCGGCGGCGTGAGCGCGCGCAGCGAATACACCTTGGCGCGCGATAGCAACGCCGAGATTACTTCGAACGACGGGTTCTCGGTGGTGGCGCCGATCAGCGTAATGTCACCGCGTTCGACGTAGGGTAGAAACGCGTCCTGCTGCGCTTTGTTGAAGCGATGAATTTCGTCGACGAACAGCAGCGTGCGGCGGCCCAGCCGGCGATTGCGCTCGG
>CAZDIZ010000186.1:3341-6538 GCA_964505625.1 uncultured Solibacteraceae bacterium
TGAATTTCGTCGACGAACAGCAGCGTGCGGCGGCCCAGCCGGCGATTGCGCTCGGCGCCGATCATGACTTCCTTGATCTCCTTGATGCCGCTCAACACCGCGCTGAAAGGCACGAAGTCGCACTTGGTGAGCCGCGCGATGATGCTCGCGAGCGTCGTCTTGCCGACGCCCGGCGGTCCCCAGAGAATCAGCGAACTCATCTGGTCGCGGTCGATCAACACGCGCAGCGGTTTGCCCGCGCCCAGAATGTGCTCCTGGCCGATGAATTCGTCGAGCGTCTCCGGGCGCATGCGTTCAGCGAGAGGGCGTTTGCCGGGACTGGCGGGCGGCGTGGTGTCGAACAGGCTCACGAGCGCAAGGTCCTCTGGCGGCTGGCTTCGTAGAGGATGACGGCCGCGGCTACGGCGGCGTTAAGCGATTCGACGCCCGAAGTCGGAATGCGCAGATCGATGGCCGCCGAGCGTAACGTCTCGCTGACGCCGTGTCCTTCGCTGCCGATGATCACCGCCGAACGCCGCGTGAAATCCACATCGGCCAGCCGCTTCTTTCCGTTTGGCTGCGTGGCGTAAACATCCAGCCGTTTCTGTTCGATGGCCGCGCGCGCCAGCGCCGCATCCAGGCCCACCACCAGCGGCATGCGGAACACCGACCCGGCCGAGGCGCGCAGCGTCTTCGGGTTGTAAGGGCTCACCGCACCTTTCAAGAAGATGACGCCGGTGGCGCCGAAAGCCTCCGCGGTACGCACGATGGTGCCGGCATTGCCCGGGTCCTGCACGCCGTCCAGCACCACTACCAGCGATTGCGCGCGGAACAGTTGTTCAAGCGTCCACTCCGGAGGGCGTACCAGCGCGATCACGCCCTGGCTGGTTTCGGTGGCTGACAGCGCATTGAACAGCGCATCGGGCAACACGATGACGCGTAGCGCGCGCAGTCCCTTGACGTGCCCTTCGACGGCGGTGCGCACCGAGGCGGCCGCGAGCACCGCTTTCACCTGGCAGTCGCTGCGCAGGGCTTCCTCGAGCAAGTGGAACGATTCGGCCACGGCGAAACCGTCTTCGGTGAGCGTGCCGCGCACGATGGCACGCCGGACGTCCTTCAGCAGTGGATTGCGCGGGCTGGAAATGGCTTCGGTTTTCGCCATGGTATAGGCTGTAATAGGATTATTGGACGTTTCGCGTCCTGGCGCAACATGAGACGTTGGATCGGCATCGCGTGCGTGGCGGCTTTGCTAGCACTGGTGGTGTATCTGGGCGTCACGGCGATGCGGATCCGGGAACAGTCCATCGTCGATGAAGCGCAACCGTCCGACGTGATCGTCGTGCTGGGCGCGGCCGAATACCGCGGCAAGCCATCACCAGTACTGCGCGCGCGCCTGGAGCATTCGCTCGATCTGTACCGCCGGGGCATCGCGCCGCGCATTCTTACTACTGGCGGCGCGGGCGGCGATCCCATCTTTACCGAAAGCGACGTGGGACGGGCCTGGCTGATCCAGCACGGCGTGCCGTCGGAGGCGATCATTGTCGAGCAGGAAGGCGAAAGCACGGCGCACAGCCTGTCGGCGGTCGCTGAGATCATGCGCCGCATGCGGTTGAACTCCTGCGTGGTGGTGAGCGACGGCTATCACATCTACCGCGTCAAACGCATGCTCGAAGCGCGCGGCGTGACGGTGTACGGTTCGCCGCGTCCCACTGATCCCGGCCGCGCCCGCAACCTCTGGTGGCTCTACCTGCGCCAGGCCGTCGGCAGCTTGTTGTGGGAAGTGGGAATCAACATCTGACATCTGGAATGCAGCGAGTGGATCTAGTCCACTTGACTTAGTCTATAATGAGAGTGTGGAAGTCAACATTCATCAGGCAAAGACGAATCTGTCGCGCTTGATCGACCGTGCGATGGCGGGTGAGCGCGTCGTGATCGCCAAGCGCGGCAAGCCAGTTGCGGTATTGACACGCTTGCGGTCGCAATCCAAAGGACGCAAACTCGGTTCGGCTGCCGGGACGATTGAGTTTCTTCCCGGTTGGAACGATCCCATGACAGCCGAAGAGCTTGAACGCTTCCTGGGGCAATGAGACTCCTGCTGGACACGCACGCCTTCCTGTGGGCCATCGCCGAGCCGGACAAGTTGTCGCGGCGTGCACGAACGGCCATCTCCGATAGCCGCAACGACACCGTGTTAAGCGCGGTCAGCCTTTGGGAGATCGCGCTGAAAATCGAGGCGGGGAAGCTGCGCTTGCCTGCCAGTCGAAGCTACTTCGAAACCCACATGGAGCAACTTGGAGTGAAAGAGTTGCTGGACGTAACGCCTCGTCACGTTTACGCGCTGCTGGGTCTTCCGCCAGTGCACAAGGATCCTTTCGATCGCCTGTTAGCCGCCCAGGCAATCAGCGAGGATCTCGCCCTGCTTACCGCGGATTCCGTGCTTCGCGGTTACCCGCTCAAGACGGTTTGGTGAGACAGTTGTAGGGAATCGCCATCGCTCGAACCGAGGTGTGTGCATGCACATTCGTGTGTTTGCCTTCTGGACCTGTCTTGTGGCTGCCGGTTTCGGCGCGGATTCCGGACCACGTGAGATCTTGCGCGTGGACCATCGGCCCATCCTGGTCCGGCTGCCGGACCGTACGCTGGCCGGCTGGTTCATCGAAAAGCATGGCGATGCTCAGAACGTCGCCTGCATCACGTCGGCCGACAACGGTGACACCTGGAGCGCGCCGCGTGTGATGCTGCCGTTGCCCGGCGGGCAGGGCGAGTTCTACGGGCTTCAGCCGCTGGCGGCCACTGACGGCGAAGTGCATCTGTTCCTGATTCACATGGCGAAGGGGGAAGACGTCTCAGGTGGAGAAGGCGAACGTGCACGGCACACCGATTGGCGCGACCGGCACCTGGACATCTGGCACACCCGATCGAGCCATCAACGCAGCCAGTGGCGCGCACCGCGCAGGATCTGGTCCGGCTACACCGGTTCGCTCAACAGTGCCGTGCAGTTGCGCGGTGGGCGCATCCTGCTTCCGTTTTCCTACGCGACCAAACGCGATTGGGGAAACCGCGGTGAAGGCTTCGATCAGTTCACTTTCACCGGCAAGTTCGATTGCGTGGCGCTCTATTCCGATGATCAGGGCGAGACGTTTCACCTTTCGACGCCGCCGCTGAAGGTGGAAACGCCCGACATCGTGTCGGCCTACGGCGCGGTTGAACCCGTGGTG
>CAZDIZ010000186.1:6638-11107 GCA_964505625.1 uncultured Solibacteraceae bacterium
GCCGGCTGGCTCACCGAAACCGCGCAGCGGACCGATTTTTCGCGAGGGACGGACGATTGGACATATTTCGGCTCGAAAGGCGTGGAGCGAACGGCGCACCCGGACTCGCCCGGCCGTTTCGTGCTGAAGGTGGCCCGGCCCGATCCGTCCTGGCCCGCTGGCGCCGTCTGGAATTTCCCAAACCTGATGACGGGCCGCTTGACGCTACGCCTGAAATTGAACGCGGGGTTTCGAGGTGCCAGCATCGCATTGACCGACCATTACTCGCCGCCGTGGGACAAGGAGGATTCGTTCGACAGCCTCTACAACCTGCCGATTGACGCGCACGGACGCCTGCTTGGCGTGACGAATCTCAGCGCGGGGCGCTGGTACAACCTGGAAGTACGCTGGAACGGTCCGGCACGGCGAGCAGTGGTGCTTGTGGACGGTCGCAGGATCGCGACGATCCCCCAGCGCCGGGAAGCCGTGGGAGCCAACTACTTGCGCGTGCGCTCGACAGCCGTGGAGGCCGATCCGGCCGGATTACTGATCGAATCAGTCGAAACCGCGGCGCGATAACGCGGTCTGTCCGTTGTCCGCGCGCGCGTTATCTAATCAGCGGGAAACAACAGGCGAGCATGTCGTGGCGGATCGAAGGCAGTCGGAGAGGCGGACTGCCGTCTGATTTCCAGGCAGTTGTGCTGTGGGTGGTCGAGGAAATCGCGAATTGAGTCTCCGAAAGAGCGTACCACGCGCTCGATCTCGGAAGTTGTGCAGTTGCCCAGGTGCAGCCAGATCACCTTCGGCGGGTGGCCCAAAAGAGAAGCTCTTTCGACAAAGTCGTAGTCTTTGGAAACGATGGCCAACCCGCTCGCCTTGGCGTACTCCCAAATTGCGCTATCACTGGATGCACTCATGTCGCAGTCTTGGAGGTGCTGAATCCCAGGAAACACATCCGACAAGGTCTTCACCAGTCTCGGTGAGAGGTTCTCATCGAGGAGCAGGTTCATGCGACCAGGTATTCGGTCTTCTGCGCTCTGTCAGCCGCGAACGCCAGACAGGCTAGGATGTCTTCTTCAGTGAGCGAAGGGAAGTCCGCCAGGATCTCAGCGTGCGACATACCGGCGGCCAGGTAGCCGAGAACGTCGGAAACCGTGATACGCATTCCTCGGATGCACGGCTGCCCGCTTCGCTTTCCCGGTTCAATCGTAATGCGTCCAGAGTAGTCCATGGTGCTCTTGGAGCCACGCCTCAAATCCACAGTAAGTCAATGAGCGGTTTGGAAGCAAGACCCGGTTACGTCTCCGGCTCTTGTCCCCTTACAGCTTCAGCAGTTCGCGCAGGCGCTTGGTTTGCACCCGGCTGACTGGGATTTCGGTCTGCTTTTTGTCGTCCATGCGGAGCTGGTAGGTGGACTTGAACCAGGGGATGACTTCCTTGATCCGGTGCAGGTTCACCAGGTAGGAACGGTGTACACGCCAGAAGGTGTCCGGGTCCAGGTTGGTTTGCAGTTCCTCGATGGTCCGGTAATTGGATTGGCCTTCGACCGACGTCGTAACGATGGTGATCAGGCCGTCCTCGATGGTGGCGTAGACCACGTCCTGGGCGTCGACGACGAAGTTCCGGTTGGCGCTGCGGACCAGCAGCTTGCTGCGGACCTGCCCCGGGCGCTGCGGCCGGCCGGGTAGCTCGATGGCCGGTTCGGCGGGTGCCGTGCGGGCCTTTTCCTCAATGGCGCGCCGCGCGCGATCCAGGCTCATCGCCAGCCGGTCCTTCTCAATCGGCTTGAGCAGGTAGTCCATGGCCTCCACCCGGAAGGCTTCGACCGCGTACTGGTCGTAAGCGGTGGCCAGGATGAAGTAGGGGAGCCTGTCCCGGGTTTCCCGGAGCTTGCGGATAACACCCAAGCCGTCCAGTCCGGGCATCTGCACGTCCAGGAAGACCAGGTCGGGGTCCAACTCGTCGATCAGATCTAAGGCTTCCACCCCATTGGCGGCAGTCCCCACGACTTCCAGATCTGGAAACTCTTTGATCAGGTAAGCCAGCTCGTCGAGCGCCAATCGCTCGTCGTCCACCAGTACGGCGGTAATCGTCGACGTCGCGCGATCCGTCATGAAGTGTTAGTATAACATCTGGGAAACATTGGCTTTCTTTGCACAACAAGGAGATGGAAGTTGCCCACAAAAGATAATGTCCGCATCGCCCCGGCGGAAGGTAAGCTCGGAGTTCTGATACCAGGAATTGGGGCGGTATCCACCACCTTCATGGCCGGAGTCGAGGCCGTGAAGCGGGGGCTCGGTAAACCTATCGGCTCCCTCACCCAAATGGCCAGTATCCGCCTCGGTAAACGGACCGACGGCCGCAGCCCTTATATCAAAGATTTCGTTCCTCTGGCCAAGCTCGACGACCTGGTTTTCGGCGGTTGGGACATCTTTGAAGACAGCGCGTACGACGCGGCCCTGAAAGCCGGCGTGCTCGATGCCGGACTGCTCGGCAAGGTCAAGGAGCCACTGTCGGCCCTGAAGCCGATGAAGGCGGTCTTCGACCAGGAATACGTAAAGCGCATCAACGGTCCTAACGTGAAGCAGGCTCCCACGCTCATGGACAAGGCCGAAATGCTCATGGCGGACATCGAAAGCTTCCGCCGCAACACCGGCGTGTCGCGCCTGATCACCATCTGGTGCGGGTCCACCGAGGTCTTCCACAGGCCGGCGGCCGTCCACCAGACCATGGCCGCGTTCGAGGAAGGTCTGCGCAAAAACGACCCCGAAATCGCACCCAGTCAGATTTATGCTTACGCCGCGCTAAAGTGCGGCGTGCCGTTCGCCAATGGCGCTCCCAATCTGACCCACGATATTCCGGCCTTGCTCGACCTGGCGCGCGAACGCCAGATTCCGCTTTGCGGCAAGGATTTTAAGACCGGCCAGACGTTCATGAAGACCCTCATCGCGCCCGGTTTGAAGGCGCGCATGCTGGGGTTGCAGGGCTGGTATTCGACCAACATCCTGGGCAACCGGGACGGCGAAGTGCTGGACGACCCCGGTAGCTTCAAGACCAAGGAAGAGACCAAGCTTTCGGTGCTGGATCAGATCCTACAACCGGAGCTGTACCCTGATCTGTACAAAGATTTCCATCATGTCGTGCGGATCAACTACTATCCGCCGCGCGGCGACGCCAAGGAAGGTTGGGACAACATCGACATCTTCGGGTGGCTGGGCTATCCGATGCAGATCAAGGTCAACTTCCTGTGCCGGGATTCCATCCTGGCGGCTCCCATCGTGCTCGACCTGGTGCTGCTGCTCGATCTGGCGCAACGCGCCGGCATGAAGGGCATCCAGGAATGGCTGTCGTTCTACTTCAAGGCTCCCATGACAGCCCCGGGGTTGTATCCCGAGCACGACATCTTCATCCAGTTGATGAAGCTGAAGAATACGTTGCGTTGGATGCGGGGTGAGGATTTGATCACGCACCTCGGGCTTGAGTATTACGACTAGAAGACCAGCTTAGTGGTGGATATCAATACGGCTCGAACAGATCCATGAAAGTTGTCATCATCGGTGGCACGACATTCATCGGGCGCCTTTTGGTGTCGGAATTGGTGAAGGCGGGGCACGACGTCAGTGTCTTGCACCGCGGGGAAACGCATGACCTTGGCCGGAAAGTCGCCAATCTCCAGTGCGACCGGAAGGACCATGCCTCGCTGCGCCGTGTCCTGGGTGATGGCAAGTTCGACGTCGTTTTCGATAACGCTTACGATTGGGAACGCGGCACCACGGCGGCCGATGTGGAAGCCGCCGCGCGTGCCGCGGGCGACCGCTTGCACCGTTACGTGTTCATGTCCAGCGTGGCGGCCTACGGCGACGGGTTGAACCATCACGAAGGCGACGCCCTGGCGCCCGACGATCACCCCGATCCCTACGTGCGCAACAAGGCCACCAGCGAGCGCATGCTCTTCCGCATGCACCAGCGCTGCGGGTTCCCGGTGGTCAGCCTGCGACCGCCGTTCATCTACGGTTGCGGCAATCCGTACTACCGCGAGGCGTTTTTCTGGGACCGCATGCGTGACGCGCGTTCCATCATCCTGCCGGGCGACGGCCGCCGTCTGATGCAGTTCGTCTATGTGAAGGATCTGGTGTGGGCTTGCGTGCGCGTGATGGATCATCCCACGGTCGTAAGCCACGCCCTCAACATCGCCAATCCGCGGCCGGTGACCCAGACCGATGCCGTGCTGGCCTTCGCCGAGGCCGCCGGCAAAAAGGTGAACATCGTCCGTGTCCCGCGTGAGCGTATCCTGCGGGCCGGGGGACACCCCATGGGGCCCCTGTTTTACTTCGGCGAATACTTCGACATTCCCCCCATCACGCAAGTAGTCACCAAGGCGCAGCGTGTGCTGGCTTTCAAGCCAACTGACTTTGCTCGTGGGTTGAAAGACACCTACCGCGGCTACCTGCGCAACCACAACCGCAAGCGCCCGGACTACGCCTTCGAAG
>CAZDIZ010000187.1:0-11003 GCA_964505625.1 uncultured Solibacteraceae bacterium
GCAGAACGCCCTTCGAGCAGATTGGGCATGTGCCCACTATTTTACCGCGACGCCGTCAGCGTATGGCGACGTTCACGCTGTTACTTGCCACTCCGTCCGCGGTAAGTACGATGGGCACTGTGCCACGCCCGGTAAGTGAGCGGGGAAGCTCGATGTTCACCTGATCCAGGCCCGGGTATTCAGCCTGCGCACCGGCGTAGCTGACGGGGACGTCGACGCCTCCGACGGTGACGGTGACCTGCGCTCCGCCACGAATGCCGGTGCCGTACAGGAATAGGAATACACGGTCGTTCACCGGCGTGAGATCCACGGGAACGGCGCTCCACTGCCCGGCCGTGGCGTTGTACTGCGCGATGGCCTCCACGTGCGCCACCGCGTTGTGATAGCGGACCACGTTGGCAGCCGCGATGCCTTGGCCGTCGCTGGTGAGGCTGAACAGCCCCGGCGCCACCTTCGCAACCGTCAGAGTGCCCGCCGCCAGCACGTTCGGCGGTGCCACCACCGTGAACGTCGCGTCTCCCAGCGCCATCGTGGCGGGCAGAATCAGGTTGATCTGGTTCGCGGACTTGAAGATGATGGTCGCCGATCGCTCCACTCCCGCGGCGTCCTTCACCACTACGCCGGTTGCCGTGGCGAGGCTGCTTCCATAGATCGTGGCTAGTGAATTCGCCGCCAGGCGTTGTTCGGCGAAACTGGCGGCGGAGAAGATGCGCGCCGCCGGTGTCGCGGACGCCGGTTCAATGGTCACAAGCTGCGTTCCCCAGGCGGGTAGTTCCGCGGCGAGGCTGGTCAGCGTCGAGCTTTGAATTGCCGAGCTAGCCGTCGAAACCTGTTGGAGCCGGACGACGTAGCCTGCCGGGATTCCACCGGCTTGCGCGATTTGCCACGACGTGGCGTTGGCCGTGGGGTTCGCGATCAGGAACGCGCGCGACCCGGCCGAATCGCGCCCGGCCAGAATGTACAGGTTCGCCGCGCCGGTGCCGGTAGCCGTCACATCCAACCGGTTGGTGAACTTCGTCATGCGAGTCCACAGAGTGAAAGCCAGCCCGACCGGTTTCGGAGTGCCGTCGGCCAACCACAGCCCGTAGAAAGTGGGCAGCTTGATGGACGTATCCTGGCCGCGGTAGAACGTCGACGCCGCGATGCCCTTCTGTTGGAGCACGATCCAACCCGCGGTCATCAACGCTGCGCCCTGTGCTCCGGTGCGCGTGGCCGGGTTGCCGCTGCGCTCGGTGTCCTGGCTGTTGAACTCGGTGACGACGCTTTCGGCGCTGGTGAATCCATTCGTGTCCAGCAGGTTCCGGTAGTAGTCGGTCACGGTGGCGAATTGCGCCGGGCTGTCCGAGTAGATGTGCCAGGAAAGGAAGTCCAGCGGGACGCCGTTCGTCTTCATGTAGCTCACGAAGTCGCGGCTCCAGGGTTGCGCGGCGGGTGCCATGCTTGCTGACGGTGCGAAACCGGGACCGCCGATCTTCAGATTCGGAAAGGCGCTCTTAAGCGCCTTGGCGGTTTCGGCGTAGAGCTGATAGAACTCCGATTGCGTTCCGCGCCAGAAGGTTGGGTTGTCGGGTTCGTTATAGATTTCGACGTAGCGCACGCGCGATGTTCCCCACAGTGTCGTATCCGTGTAGCGGCGCACGATCTGAACCGCCGCCTTGGCCCAGTTCGCGCGATTGGTGACGGTGCGGACGTTGTTGTACGAATCCCCAATGCGCAAAAAGGGTTCGAACCCGCCGTTTACGATGCCGCGGAACACCGCGTCGGACTCCTCGAAATGATAGGAACTCGCGTTGTTCGGGTCGGCGTTCTGATCCGGGTAGATGACGGGCATGTCCATGGGCCCGTAGAAATCGTGCGTACGGATCATGGTGACGCCGGCCTGTTGGTAGATGGAGGTGAAGTCCGGATTCGATGCGTCACCGGCTCGCGTCGGCCCGGCGTTCACACCGAGCAAGGGCCGTATGGGCGATGCCGTCAACTCGCCGCCGACCGTGAAAACGACGTCGGCGGCCGCCAGCCCGAAAGGCAACAGCAACAGTAGACAGAGCAAGAACCCCTGCCGGCGTGGTGTGGCCAGGGCGCGCAGCCTGGCGATCCGGGGCAGGTCCGGAAGTACGTTTCGTCCGAGCTTGAACATCGCAACTCTATTTGCGCTATCGGCCGAACCCGATCTCGTCTTTAGAAAGCCGCGCCGGCCGCCGCCATCTGTGGTACAAGGTATTAGCCATGATGACACGCCGATCGTTGCTTGCCACGGCTGCCGCGCCGCTGGTGGCTCGCTCGCCGAAGCGCCTCAACGTCCTGTTCATCGCCGCCGACGATCTGAACACGGCTCTGGGCTGCTACGGCCATCCGCTGGTGAAAAGCCCGAACATCGACCAGTTGTCCGCGCGCGGCACGCGCTTCGAACGCGCTTACTGCCAGTTCCCTCTGTGCGGCCCTTCGCGCGCTTCTCTGCTCACCGGCTTACGTCCGACCACCACGCAGGTGCTTGGCAACAACATCGACTTCCGCGACTTCCATCCCAACGCCGTCACTCTCCCGCAACTGTTTAAGAACCACGGTTGGTTTTCGGCGCGCGAAGGCAAGATGTTCCACATGAACGTACCGAAAGAGGTGGGCTTGCCGAAGTACCAGGACGCGCCGTCCTGGCATCATTCGGTCTCGCCGCCGGGACTGGAATTGAATACGCCCGGTGAGGGCCGAAAGCTCAATCCGCCGGGCGTGAGTTTCGGGATGCAGTGGATCGCCGCCGCGACCCCCACGGGGCAAGCCGACACGAACGCGGCCGACAATGCGCTGGCGCTGCTTGAAAAGCACCGCTCCGAGCCGTTCTTCCTGGGGCTGGGGTTCATACGCCCGCACCTGCCTTTTGTCGCTCCCTCGCGCTTCTACGACCTCTATTCGCTCGATGCGATTCCGGTGCCCCAGAACCCGCCGAATGACCTCGACGACATCCCGGCGGCGTCCAAAGCCGTCCGTCCGCACCTGTGGAACAACATGCAGATGGACGCGCTGCGGATTAAGGAAGCCTTGCGCGGCTACTATGCGTCTACTTCCTACATGGACGATCAAGTCGGGCGCGTGGTGGCGGGTCTCGACCGCATAGGCCTGGCCGACAACACCGTCATCGTCTTTTGGGGCGATCACGGTTGGCACCTCGGCGAACACACGCGCTGGCAGAAGATGTCGCTGATGGAAGAGTCGGCACGCGTGCCGCTGATCATCGCCGCGCCCGGACGCAAAGGAAGCGGCCAGCCCTCGCGCGCGCTGGTCGAATTCGTCGACGTGTATCCAACCGTTGCCGAACTATGCGGCCTGAAGCCGCCCGCGACGCTGGAAGGACAGAGCCTGGTGCCGCTGCTCGACAATCCCGCGCGGCGCGGCAAGAAGGCCGCCTTCACCGAACTGCGCTACGAGAAGATCGTGGGCCGTTCTATTCGAACGGACCGCTACCGCTACATCCGTTGGGAAGGCGAGGGCGGCGGCGAAGAACTATACGATCACGACCTGGACCCGCGGGAATTCACCAACCTGGCCCTGAACCCCGAGCACCGCAAGACGCTCGCTGAACACCGCCGCATCCTGGACGCCGGATGGCGCGCGGCACTCTAGCATTGGAGGAAGATGATGACGCACACGAACCGTTTGTTCCACTGGAGTTTCCTTCTCGCCGCATTGCTATTGGTCATGGCCGCGTCCGGCGTTTGGGCGCAACAGGGCGCTTTGGAGAACGCTGCACCCGCGGTGATCGGATTTCCTACCGATTGGCCGGGCGGTCCGGCGCGCGCGGCGCAGCCGTTGTGGGCCGCGTCCGGCAAGATCCGCTTCGCGCGTTGGGACGGCGGACGCATCGAAACGGCCAAAGCCATGCTCTCCGGTTGGGTGGGGTTCAATCCGCCGAATCCGGATTACCTGGAGAGCATGACGAATTGGTACACGCCGCGCACCATACGTTTGCTCAAGGAAGCCGGCGTGAACGTCATCACCGTCACTTTCTCCAATGGATTCTCAAACGCCACCGAACGCAATCATCAGGAACAACTCAAGGAATACATCGCGCTGTGCCATCGCGAAGGCATACACGTGCTGGCGTACGAATCCATCGCCAACATGTTCTGGGAGGATATGTTCGCCAACGTGCCGGAGTCGAAGGACTGGGTGCGTATGGGCGCCGATGGCAAACCCACGCCATACAGCGCGGGCACCTACGCCAAGATGGGCCGCATCACGCGCTACATGGCGCGGTTGGCGCATCCGGGCTGGCGTGAGTATCTCAAGAAGCGCATCGACCTGGCCATCGATGCAGGCGCCGACGGCATCTTCTACGACAACAACTTCAATGAGTATCTGTTTGAAACTTATCGCGAGATGTACCAGCACGGCCTCGCGCGCAAGCGCGACTTCGTATTCGGCGGCAACTTCCATTCGAACACTTACGTGCTGAACCGCATCACAAATCTGATCAGCACCGAAGACGGATTGGAACCAGGCATTTATGCAGCGGCGAATCTCGGGAGCGGGGAAGCCGCGAAGAAACAACTATTGGGCGTGAGCGACGGGTTTCTGGTCAACAACCTGGGCCTCTATCGCGTGTTGAATTCGTTCAGCCACGGCTGGAAGCCCGTCATTGTCGAAGACGGCAAGCGCGAAACAAGCGATCGTTTGGCGCGGCCCATCCCGGCGCGGCGGCACCAACTGGCGCTGGCCGAAGCGTGGCCGCTCGGCGCCTCTCAACAGTTGTTCAGCGAGGGCGCGTTCGCCGATGGCCTCTACCGCGCCAAGCCCGAGGCTATGGAAATCTGGCAGGCCATTGGCCGCTACAATCGCTTCCACGCGGCCAATGAAGCGCTGTATGTGAACACCGATCCATGGGCGAACGTGGTCGTATTGCTGGATGAGTCGAGCGCGGGTGTGGCGGCGGCGAATGCGCTCTCCGCGCGCAACGTGAACTATCGCGTGCTTCACGAGCATGATCTGACGGCGGACTATCTGCGCGGTATCAAGGCTGTGGTAGTAGCGGCGCGCGATCTGCGGCCGAAGGCTGCCGCCGCCATCGACTCATTCACCGCGTCGGGCGGCAAGGTCTTCCAGTTAAGCGAAGTGGCCTCCATCGACAAACTTGCGCGGGACGTAACCGCGGCGGCGCCCCCGCCGTTCACTCTGGAAGCGCCAGCCGGAGTGGTGGCTGTGGCCGCCACGCAGAACGTCGGCCAGCGCCTGCTGATTCACCTGCTCAACTACGCGCCCGAGGCCGCGGGCCGTGTGCGCCTGGAAGTGCGTGGCACGGTGAAGAGCGCCACACTACACACGCCCGACGACGTGCGCGGCGATTTGCGCGTGGACGGGGCGAAGATCGAAGTGCCGCGCCTGGACACCTACAGTGTGATCGTCGCGCAGATGGAACGGCCCGTTCAGCCCTGAGAGTTGCCTCGCACACGAAATGACGGCGGCTCGTAACCCGGCGGGCGTTGCGCGGCCGGAATGGTGACCGTGTTGCCATCGCGCAGCGATGTGTAACCAGGCGACATGATCTCGACGCCCGCCGCGTTGAAGGCATCCTGAATGTTCGCGTGCAGTTCCGAGTAGATCTCCACCATGCGGTTGGGTTGATCGGTGTGAGCGTTGATCTCGTAGCTGACGTGATAGTCGTTCAAGCTGCGTTGCAGGACAAACGGCGCGGGCGTGCGTAGGATGCCGCCGGTCTTCACGGCCGCGTCAATCAACAGTTCATGCACCTTGCGCCAGGGCGCGTCGTATCCGATGGTGACTTCCGTGTGCAGGATCAGGCCCCCGCGGCGTGCATGCGCGCTGAAGTTCTGAATGTGCGTGCCGAGGATCTGGCTGTTTGGAACGATGATTTCCTCGTTCTTGATGGTACGCACGCGTGTCACCAGTAGCGTCTTCTCGGTGACGTCGCCGATGGTGTCGGCGATCTTCACGCGATCGCCGATCTGAAAAGGCCGCATATAGGTGATGATGACGCCGGCCACAATGTTGCTGATGGCCGAGCTGGATCCCAGCGAAATCAGCACGCCGATGAAGATCGACACGCCTTTGAACGCCGGAGAATCGCCGCCAGGCAAATAAGGAAACGCCACCACCAGGCCGAACACGATGGCGAGGAATGCCACGATTTCATAGGTCGGCTGCGCCCATTCTCTGTGAAATCCAGGCAATGTCACCACGCCGGCTTCGACGCCGTGCGCCAGCAGCCGTAGGGCGCGAATCACCACGTAGGTGAGCAGGACGACAACAATCAACACGCCCAGGTCCGGTAGGTAGCCGACAAACGCATGCCACGCCATCTCGAACGGACGCAACAGGTATCCGAGCAGCGTGTGGCTCAAGCCCGCGGTTTGCGGAAACAGGCCCAGGGAAAACGTCAGCAGCGCAAAGAACTGGACGGCGACGACCGCGACGATCCCGGTGCGCAGCGCAAGCAGCGTCACGAGAATCAACTGGCGGCCGAACAGAGCCACCAGTCCGGCCAGCCGGCGATGCCCTCCGAGCCGTTCGCGCCAGCCTTCCAGCCGGACGCGCACCCATTCGAACGCGCGCCGCAGCAGCCACACCGCCACCGCGAACAGCGCCCAGACGCCTGCGATTAGCGCAATCTTGCCCAGCATTTCCGCTGCGCACATCATAGCAAAGCAAGGCGCGCCCGGCTCATGCGAAAATCTCATCATGCGGCATCCCGACAGGTATTTCGATCCAGATCCTACCGTGCGCGACATCGCGCGAGAGCTTTACCGCGGCGTCGCCGAACTGGCGCTGGTATGCCCGCACGGGCACGTCGATCCGCGCATGTTCGCCGACAACAGCCCGTACCCCGATCCCGCCACGCTGATCGTGATTCCGGACCACTACATTTTCCGCATGCTCTATTCGCGCGGCATTCCGCTTGAAAAGGTCGGTGTTCCGCGCGCCGACGGCGGACTGGTCGAAAAGGACCCGCGCAAGATCTGGCAGATCTTCGCCGAGAACTTCTATCTCTATCGGGGCACGCCGACCGGATGCTGGATTGCCGACGAACTCGCCATCGTGTTCGGCATCGAAGAGCCGCTGAACGCCGCGACCGGCATGCGGATCTACGATCAGCTTTGCGAGAAGCTGGCGACGCCGGAGTTTCTGCCGCGCGCGCTCTACGAGCGCTTCCGCATCGAAGTGCTGTGCACCACCGACGCCGCCACCGACACGCTCGATTTGCATCGCAAGATCCGCGAGTCCGGTTGGAAGGGCCGCGTGATTCCGACCTTCCGTCCGGACCTGGCCATCGACATTCTCAATCCCAACTGGAAGCGCGAAATCGAAAAGCTCGGTGCGCTCGCGGGCCGCGACATCGTGGACTTCGCGGGCTATGTGGCCGCGTTAGAAAACCGGCGCGCGTTCTTCAAATCGATGGGCGCCACTTCGACCGACCACGCTTGCGTCGCGCCGTTCACCGAAAAGCTCAGCTCCGGGGAGGCCAACAACATTCTGCAGCGCGCTCTTGCCGGTCATGCCGATTCCACCGACGCGCGCCGCTTCACCGCGCACATGCTCATCGAGATGGCGCGCATGAGCGCCGAAGACGGCCTGGTGATGCAGCTACATCCGGGCAGTTGGCGCAACCACAACAACGTCATCCAGCGCATGTTCGGCCTCGACAAAGGCTGCGACATCCCGGTGTCCACCGAATACACCGCCAATTTGCACGCGCTGCTGAACGCTTACGGTAACCACCCGAAGTTCCGTCTGGTGGTGTTCACCATGGACGAGTCCACGTACTCGCGCGAACTCGCTCCGCTAGCCGGGCACTATCCGGCCGTGCGCCTGGGTCCGCCTTGGTGGTTCCACGACAGTCTGCAAGGCATGATCCGCTACCGCGAGCAGGTCACCGAGACCGCCGGCATCTACAACACGGCCGGGTTCAACGACGACACGCGCGCGTTTCCCTCCATTCCGGCGCGGCATGATTTGAGCCGCCGCATGGACGCCAACTTCCTGGCACGCCTGGTGGCGCGCCATCAGATCGAGATGAGCGAGGCCGTGGAGATGATGCCGGATCTGGCCGCCAACCTGGCCCGGGAGACCTACCGGCTTGGTTGAACGGTTGGGCGGGAACGGTAAGTCAGAAATGCCGGCTCACGTTCACTCGCATATAGACAAGTTGAAAACCGGCGCGTTCGTAATTGCGATGCGAACCGCTGCCGGGCAACACGCTGGCCATCGCGACGTTGCAGCCGGCGCGCGCGGCAGCCTCCAAACGCGCGTGGATGAGCGCCATCTGTATCCCACGCCGTCGCGCATACGGCACCGTTGCATCGCCGAACAGCGCGGCCACGCCGTCATGAACGAACATGCCCGCGCCGCCCACCGGCAGCATTTCCTCGCAAGCCAGGAAGCAATCGGCCACCAGCGGCGTGCCGGCGAACATGTCCAGAAAATCGGAGGGCGGGTTCTGGCATTCGAGAAATCCCTTGGCCACCACCTCGATCCACAGCGCGGCGTTGATGTCGCCGGCCCGGCCGACATAGAGACCGCCGGTTTCGAGCGGAAACACCTCGCCGCTAGTGATGCGCCGCGCCATCACGTTGTTGAATTCGACAATGCGGTAGCCGCGCGTTTCGATGAAGTGCACAACAGACGCGTGCGCCATCGGGCAAAGATCGATCACCACGTTGGTGTCGCGCGTGCGAAAGAACTCCTCCAACCGGTCGAATTCAGCTTCGCTTACCGCCCCGTCCATGCCGATGCCCAACGCGTGCGTAAGCGGGGAGTTGCGGCCGGCGAATACGGCGCGTCCTCCGGCGATGGGCTCGCTCACCGCTTGGCAGCCCGGACGCGCGCGCACAAGGCCTTCCACCGTCGCCGCGCCGTCGGCGGCTTGGGCCGCTTCCAAACGCCGCGCCAGTTCCAGGTCGGCGCTCGACAGCAGGTGTCCCATGGATTCTAAGCTCACCTTCTCATTGTCATCCACGAGGATTGCGCGGCGGACACTGCTCGCCAGCGCGTGCGCGCCTTGGGCCGCGCACGCACAGCCGAACGCCATTCCAGCCGACCTGAAGACGCCGTTTAAGCTGGATCGTCTGGTGGTGGCGCCTTCGGGACGCGACGGCGACTTCGATTCCAAGGGCGTCGATTGCCCGTTCGTCTTCTTTCACGGCGGCATCTTCTGGATGACCTACGTCGGTTTCGACGGCACGGGATATCAGACCGGGCTGGCTTCCTCTACCGACCTGATACGCTGGCGCAAGGAAGGCCTGCTCGTCAAGCGCGATCCGTCCAATCCGATCACCCGGCACAATGTCGCGCTCACTTGGATCTTGCGTGAAAACGACGTTTTCGATCGCGGCCGCCTCAGGAAAGTGAACGGTCTCTACCTGGGCACCTATCACGCCTATCCGAATGCCGGCTACGAGGAAGGACCGGCCGTGATCGGCTTGGCCTGGAGCCAAGATCAGCGCAAATGGCGTCTGGATTCGCCCTGCCTCAGGGCCGAAGACGGCGCCGATTGGGAACGCGGCGGATTGTACAAATCCTGTCTGCTGGAAAGCGACGGAACGTACTACATGTTCTACAACGCCAAGAACCAGGCCACGCCGTGGCACGAGCAGATCGGCGTCGCCACTTCGCGCGATTTGAAAACCTGGACGCGGCATCCGTCGAATCCAATCCTCGCCAACGGCTCCGCCGGTAGTCTGGATGAAGTGTTCGCCAGCGACCCCTGCGTCTTGCGTTACGGTGATCAGTGGGCGACGTTCTACTACAGCCTCGACAAGCGCGGCGTGGCGCGCGACCTGCTGGCCCTCTCCAAGGACCTGCTCGCGCCCGCCAAGTGCGACGGAATCTTGATCGATACGGGACGCCAGGGATCGGTGGATTCCAAGTACGCGCACAAACCTTCGGTCGTGTGGCGTGACGGAGTGCTGTACCATTTCTATTGCGCCGTGTCGAAAGAAAGAGGGCGCGGCATCGCGGTGGCGGCTTCCAGGCCGTGGCCGAAATCTTAGCGTAGCGACGGGAGAGTGCAGCGATGGCCATCTTTGTAACGGGCGGCGCGGGGTTCATCGGATCGCAATTCGTGCGTGACTGGGTCAAGCTGCACCCGGACCAACCGCTGATCAATTTCGATCTGCTCACCTACGCGGGCAACCTCGACAATCTGGCTGAGGTGGCGTCGAGTGCGTCCTACCGCTTTGTGCGCGGCGATGTCTGCGATCCGGAGGCCGTGGCCGCGGCCCTGCCGGATGGCTGCGACGCGGTGGTGCACTTCGCCGCCGAATCCCACGTCGACCGCAGTATTCTGAGTGCCGCCGAATTCGTCCGCACCAACGTGCTGGGCACGCAGGTGATGCTGGACGTCGCCCGCGCCAAGGGTGTGAAGCGTTTCCTGCACATTTCGACTGACGAAGTAGGCGGAGACATCGAGGAAGGCCGCCTGTTTGCCGAAGATTCCCCGCTTGCACCGTCCAGTCCCTATGCGGCCAGCAAGACCGCGGCCGAGCACCTGGTGCGCGCCGCCGCACACACCTTCGGCATGGACGCCGTCATCACGCGCACCAGCAATAACTACGGACCGTATCAGTTCCCCGAAAAGCTGATCCCCCTGGCGCTGGCTAACGCCATCGAGGACCGGCCCATTCCCGTTTACGGCGACGGACTACAAGTTCGCGACTGGATCCACGTCGCCGACAATTGCGAAGCGCTCCGGCGCGTGCTCGAATCGGGCCGAGCTGGCGCAACCTACCACATCGGCGGAATGAATCCGATTCCGAACCTGGAGCTGCTGCGCCGCCTGCTGGCGATCCTGGGCAAAGGCGAGAACCTGCTCACCTACGTAAAGGACCGTCTGGGGCATGACCGCCGCTACGCCGTGGATTGCACCAAGATCCAGCGCGAACTCGGCTGGCGCCCGTCCATTGACCTGGATGAAGGCCTGCGCTCGACCGTCGCCTGGTACCGCGACAACCCCGAATGGGTCCGCCGCACCCGCAGCGGCGAATACCGCCAGTACTACG
>CAZDIZ010000188.1:0-1261 GCA_964505625.1 uncultured Solibacteraceae bacterium
ATCAACTGCTCGGCGTGGCGCAGCGCTTCGTTAGTGAGCCGTTCGCCCGAGAGCATGCGGCCGATTTCGCGCACGCGCGACGCGTCGTCGAGTTCCTCGATGGACGCCGTGGTGCGGCCGTCGGCTTCATGCTTCTCCACGCGGAAGTGATGATCGGCGAAGCTGGCCATCTGCGCCAGATGCGTGACGCACAGCACCTGGTCGGACGCGGCCAGTTGCTTCAACCGGCGGCCCACGGTTTCCGCGGCGCGTCCGCCGATGCCGGCGTCCACTTCGTCGAACACCAGCGTGCGTGCGACGGATGCACGTCGCTTTTCGCGGCTCGTGCGCACGGCGGCAGCGATGATCGTTTTCAGCGCCAGCGCGATGCGCGAAATTTCGCCGCCGGAAGCAACTTTTTCAATGGCGCGCGGCTCTTCGCCCGCGTTCGGCGAAACCAGGAAGCTCACGGCATCCGCGCCTTGCGCGCTCCACGGCGCGCTTTGAATTTCGATGCGGAACACGCTGCCTTCCATGGCCAGCGTTGCCAGTTCACTTTCCACCTTGCGCGCCAGTTTGCGGGCGGCTTCGCGGCGCCGGTTCGACAACGCTTCGGCCAGCTTCTGGTACTGCGCGGCCAGCCGCTCGCGCGTTGCTCGAAGTTCGTCGCGCTTCTGGTCGGCGGATTCGGCGGCGTCCAGGTTCGCCTTCACCTCGTCGAGATAGGCGATGATCTCCTCGACGCTGCGCCCGTACTTGCGCTTCAGTTTCTCGATCAGCGCCAGCCGTGTTTCGATTTCCTCTAATCGGTTCGGATCGGCTTCCAAACGCGAAAGGTAATCGCGCAGCGTGTGCGAGGCTTCGTCGATGGCAATCTCGGCGGGCTTCAGTGTTTCGAGCGCTTCCGCTAGCGACGCGTCGATGCGGCAAATCTCTTCCAAACGCCGGATGGCCGTGCGCACAGCGGCGAAGGCGGACTCCGGCGAATCGTACAGTGCCGCATACGCCGTGGTGGCGGCTTCCTCGAGTCGCGCCACGTTTTGCAGCACGCGGCGCTCCTGCTCCATGGCCTGATCCTCGCCGGCGGTGAGCGATGCGGCTTCGATCTCGCGCCGCTGGAAGCTCCACAGATCGGCCAGCCGCAGACGTTCCTGCTCGGCTTTTTCGAGCGCTTCGAGTTCGGCGCCGGCAGCGCGCCATTGCCCGTACACTTCGGCGATTTCAGACAGCGCCTCGGCGTCGCCCGCGTATTCGTCCAGCAGTTCGCGCTGCGCGTCTTCGG
>CAZDIZ010000188.1:1361-10912 GCA_964505625.1 uncultured Solibacteraceae bacterium
GACGCGCGCCCGCCCAGCAGCAGTCCCAACGCGTCCACCACAATCGACTTGCCGCTCCCGGTTTCGCCCGTGAGCAGATTCAGCCCCGCGTGAAAACGCACGCGTAGCTGTTCGATTACGGCGTAATTCTCTATCACCAGCTCGACGAGCATTCGAGGCAATTATACGAGTTTTCGAGCGCCGAATCGTCCTTTCGCGCCACTAGCGCGTCATTCAGTGTGGGTGAATTCCGGCAGCGCGGCACCGCGCTGCAATATGATAGAAGTTCAGGCGAAAGGAGACGAGTTGATTTCGCACCTCGTGGTGGCTTTTCTGTTGCAGATGAATATGCTGGAGATGGTCAGCCGGGCCAAGCCGATTCCCATGGCTGTCATGGCCTTCCTGCTGATCTTCTCTCTGCTGAGCTGGGCCATCATTTTCGGGAAGTGGAACGCCTTCCGTCAGGCCCGCCAAGCCAATCTCCACTTCATTCGCGCGTTCCGCAAGTCGCAGACGCTCGACGCGGTAGCCGTGGCCGCCGAGCAGTTCCGGACTTCGCCGCTGGTCGCCGTCTTCGATTTCGGCTACGAGGAAGTGGACCGGCAGATGAAGGCCTATCGCAAGCTGCGCAATCCGCTGGCGCTCGAGCGCGCTCTGCAATTGGGCACTAGCGAGGAACTGGCCAAGCTGGAGCGCAACTTGAACTGGCTCGCCACGGTGGCTTCCGTTTCGCCGTTCGTCGGACTGCTCGGCACCGTTGTCGGTATCATCGATTCGTTCCAGGCGCTCGGGTTGGCCGGCAGCGCCAGCCTGCGCGCGGTGGCGCCGGGCATTTCCGAGGCGCTGATCGCCACCGCTCTCGGATTGGGCGCGGCGATTCCGGCCGCCATTTTCTACAACTACTTCGGTCACGTCATCAAGGAGATGGGCGCGCGCATGGAGGACTTCTCGCTGGAGTTCCTCAACGTGGCCGAGCGTAACATCGAGGCGTAGCCCATGGCCTTCTCTTTCAGCAACGGCGGAAGAAGCGGCCGGGGCCGCGGCGGCGCGCATGCCTCGATGGCGGAAATCAACATCGTGCCGCTGGTCGATGTGGTGCTGGTGCTGCTCATCATCTTCATGATCACCGCCAACGTCATGGAGTTCGGCATGGAAGTGGAAGTGCCCAAGGTGAAGACGGTGCGCGAGAGCGCCGAAGAGTTGCCCGTGATCAACATCACGCGCTCCGGCGAACTCTTCCTCAACGAAAAGAGCGTCAACATCAACGAGCTGGCCAATGAGATCCGGCGCCGCTTCCAGAAGAGCAACTCCGTCTACGTGCGCGCCGATAAGGCCACCATCTGGGATCCCATCGCGCAGGTGATCAGCGAACTGGGCGCCGCGAAAATCGATGTGAAAGTTGTGACGCAGCCGGAAGACGAGGCCGACAAGAAGCGCCGCTGAGGCGCCTTTCACCACGCAAGTCCGATGCGAGAACACGTCGACATCCTCGACCAGACCGAATCGCTCAGGAAACCCTTCTTCGCGAGCATCGGTTTGCACATCGCGGTATTCGCCGCGCTGGTCGGCTACGGCGCGGTGGTGACGCGCGGCAAATTCACTTGGGGCGACCCGGGATCGTCCGGCGGCGGTGGAGTAGTGGGCATCACGCCGGTGAGCCAGATCGCGCTGCCTTCGCGCGGTGGTCCCATCAACCCGGTGGCCAACGATACCGAGTCGAACGTGCCGCTGCCGCCCAAGGAAGAGAAAGCCAAGGTCCGCACGCGCGCCGAGGATCCCGACGCCATCGCGCTCAAGACCAAGCGCACCAAGCGTAAGTTGAGCGACGTTTCGGCCAGCTATCAGCGCTATCGCGCCAATCCGAATGCGCGCGGCAATCAACTGTATTCGAGCGCCGGGCAGGCCATGAGTTCCACCATGTTCGGCGGCATGTCCGGCAGCGGCGGCGTGGGTGTCGGCGCCGGGTCCCCGTTCGGTACCAAGTACGGCTACTACGTCGATCTGCTGCGGCAGCGCGTCAGCGAAAAGTGGCGCACGCAGGATGTGGACCCGCGCCTGCAAACGGCGCCGCCCGTGATTGTCAGCTTCGATATTCAGCGCGACGGCTCGGTGTCGAATATCCGCTTGCTGCAGCGCAGCGGTACTTCGACGCTGGACTTCTCGGCGCAGCGCGCCATTATGGAAGCCAGTCCGTTACCGCCGCTGCCCGCGGGCTATTCGGGCCGGTCTGCCACAATCGAGTTCTGGTTTCAGCTAAAGAGATGAAGAAACAATTTGGAGTGAGTCTGTTTCTGGCCGCCCTGGCGGCCGTGACCGCGTTCGCGCAGCAGCCCGACGTGATCATCAAGATCCTCAAGAACGAGCGCGCCGTCATCGCCGTGCCCGATTTGCGCGGCGCCGGCGAGTCCCAGCGCTTCATGGAGGTCTTCAACTCCACGCTCTGGGGCGACGTGCAGGATTCCGGCTTGTTCAAGATGGCGCCCAAGAGTTTCTATCCCACCGACGTTCCGCAGCGGCCGCAGGACTTCAAGCCGCCGCTTCCGGCGCCCACCGTGCGCCGCCGTGGCGCCGAGCCGCCGCGTCCCATCCGGCAGGGTCCCTGGCTCACCGATTGGAGCGAACCGCCGGTCAGCGCCAACTACCTCGCTTTCGGCTACGTAGCCATTCAAGCCGAGCAGCTTGTGCTCTTCGGATGGCTTTACAATGTCGGCCAGCCGGACGTCGCCAGCGCGCAAGTTTTCGGCAAAGTGTACTTCGGCACCGTCAATGACGACGGCGCACGCAAGACCGCGCGCGAATTTGCGGCGGACATCTTAAGCCAATTTGGGGCGAAAGGCCTATCGGGTTCTAAGATCTATTTCGTATCCGACCGCACAGGCCGCGGTATGAAAGAAATCTGGTCGATGGACTACGACGGTTCGAACCAAAAGCCGCTCACCTCTTACCGCTCCATATCCACCACACCGGGGGTTTCAGGCGACGGCACGCGGCTGGCGTTCACCAGCTACTACAAAACGTTTCCTGCTATAGTGATACACTCTTTGGAGACGGGACGGAAGTTGCCGTTCTTCAACCAGATCGCATCCATGAATGCGACGCCGGATTTTACTCCGGACGGAAAGAGCCTGCTGTTTTCGTCGACGCTGGCGAGCAGGGAGGCTCAGATTTACATGTGTGATCTGGCGGGAGGAAATTTGAAGCGGATCTCGATGGTACGCGCCATCGAGGTGGAGCCGAAGGCGAACCCGCGTACGGGGCAGGAGATTGTCCTGACCTCGGGTCGCTCCGGAGCCGCTCAAGTATATAAAATGAATTTGGAAGGCACGAACGTCGAAAGGTTAACCGACGGGAGTGGTGAGGCCGGCAATGCGGCCTGGCACCCCGACGGCCGCCACATCGCGTTCAAGTGGACTCGTGGTTACGAGCCGGGCAACTGGAACATCTTCGTGATGGATGTTGCCACCCGACAGTTTGAGCAGTTGACTCACGGCGCCGGCAAGAACGAAAATCCGAGTTGGGCGCCGGACGGCCGGCATATCGTGTTTGCGAGTAACCGGACCGGATCCTTTCAGATCTGGACCATGCTGGCCGATGGTACGCAGCTTCGGCAGCTTACCACCCACGGCAACAACACGATGCCGGTGTGGAGCAAACAGTAATTTGAATTCAGGACAGTTGGAGATATCAGGAGGCGAAGTTCAGGAAGAGTTATGAAGAAGATCATTTTGCTGGTATTGGGTTTGACCCTGTTGTTCTTTGCGGCCGGCTGCAAGAAGAAAGCTCCTGCGCCGCCGCCACCGCCACCGCCGGCCCCTGTGACGCCGGCTCCTCCGGCAAAGCCGATGATTGCGTCGTTTGCCGCCGAACCGTCGGCCATCGAGCGTGGCCAGTCTTCCACGCTGCGTTGGGCGACCGAGAATGCCACGGAAGTTTCGATTGAGCCGGGTATCGGTACTGTGTCGGCCAGTGGGACTCGCCAGGTTTATCCGAACGACACCACTACTTACACGTTGACCGCGAAGGGCCCGGGTGGAACCGCGACGTCCACGGCCACTGTTACCGTGACCGCGCCGCCGCCGCCGCCGCCCCCGCCGCCACCGGCCAAGAAGACCTTGCAGGAACGTCTGGCTAACGAAGTGCAAGACGCGTTCTTTGACTACGACAAGAGCGACGTCCGTGAGGATGCCCGCGCGATCCTCACCCGCAACGCCGACGCGTTGAAGTCCATCCTGCAGGAGTTCCCGGATGCCGTCATCATGGTGGAAGGCCATTGCGACGAGCGTGGATCGGCTGAGTACAACCTCGGCCTCGGCGATCGCCGCGCTACTTCCGCCAAGGACTTCCTGGTTCAGTTGGGCGTTTCCGCCGACAAGCTGAAGAACATCAGCTACGGTAAGGAGCGGCCGCAGTGCACTGAGTCCAACGAAGCGTGCTGGCAGAAGAATCGCCGCGCCCACTTCTCGGCTCAGTAGTAGGAAGTTTGCAGGCAGTCGATTCCGCGAAGACCGTGGGGTACGTCCGCTCGCAAGGGCGAGGCGTGCCCCCGGTCTTCGTCTTTCGTGGAGGCATTGATGAAATTCATTTGTTCGATCTTGCTTCTGCTATTTGCCCTGGCGCTCCCCGGCGCCGCGCAAAAGCGTGAAATCCAGGATTTGCAGCGCGACGTGGCTCTGCTGCAGGACGACGTCAAGAGTATGCGCAAGACGCTCGACGAGAGCATGATTGCGCTGAAGTTGCTCACGCAACAGATACTGGAGATCGTCGGCAAATTGAAGACCGACGTGGCGGTGATGGACAGCGCCATGCGCGACCGGCTTAAGGAACAGGAAAAGAGCGTCGTGGTCCCCATGGCCGGTGTCGGCACCAAGATCGATCAGATGACCACCGAGTTCTCCTTCGTCAAGGAATCCGTCACGGAGATGAACTCGCGCATGGGGAAACTGGAACGCCAGATTCTGGACCTCGGCAATACGGTCAAGACTCTGAACGCGCCCCCGGCTCCTCCGGCTGATGCGCCCAGCGCTACGACCGGTGGCGGCGCGGCGCCCGGCGTGTCCGCCGAGCATCTTTATCAGAACGCGTTGAAGGACAAATCCGCCGGCAATCTCGAACTGGCGTTGCAGCAGTTCGCCGAATACCTGCGGTTGTTCGGCAATACCGAGACGGCGCCCAACGCGCAGTATCAGATTGGCGAGATCTACTACCAGAACGGCGACTTTGAGCTGGCGCTCAAGGCCTTCGACATGCTGCTCGAAAAGTACTCGGAAAACAACAAGACCCGCGACGGAATGTACATGAAGGGCATGTCACTGATGAAGTTGGGCCGGCGCACGGATGCCGCCCGCGAGTTCCAGCAACTCATCGATACATACCCAAGCTCCGAGCAGGCCACCAAGGCTAAGGCTCAACTGCGAAGTATGAACGTCGCCACCAAGGCGCGGACGAAAAAGAAGGCCAACTAGCGCTGGGCTTCTCCGGCCAGCCAGGATACACCTCAAAGTGTCCACGCAACCAGACGCGCGTCGTGATATTCTGAATCCTCGCTGAGTGTCATGGCGCAGCGGCATAGTTTCCCCACAATTTGTATTGCGCTCGGCTTCAACCAGCCTGAAGCGTTGCTGCGGTATGCCCGGCAGGAAGTCGAATCTGGCGAGCGGTTCCTCGAAGTCCGGCTCGACTATCTGCCCTCGCCCGAGCAAGGGCTCAAAGTCATTCGCACGCTGCTGAAGGAATCTCCTGACTGCACGATTCTGGCCACCTGCCGCCGCCACCAGAACAGCGGCCGCTTCAATGGCGGAGTCGAAGAGCAGTTGCGAATGCTGGAAGCCGCCGTGGACGACGGCGCGCGGGCGGTCGATGTCGAAATTGAAACCGCCGAATCGGCGCCCGCCGCGCTCGACGTGCTTCGCTCCAAGTGCCGGTTGGTGATCTCCTATCACAATTACGCGGGCACGCCCGCGCTCGATCCGGTCATGCGCCGCATGACGCGCATTCCCGCCGACGCGTACAAGCTGGTGACCACGGCGCGCAAGCCCTCGGACAACCTGCGAGTGCTTTCGCTCGCCCGCGCGCATTCGCGCGTTCCGATGATTGTGTTGTCGATGGGTGAAATCGGGTTCCCCACGCGCGTGCTCTCCACGTTGTGGGGCGGGCTGTACACGTACGCCGCACCCGTGGCCGCCGAAGGCACCGCCGCCGGCCAGGTCGGCGCGCGCGCGCTGCGCCAACTCTACCGCTGCGAAAAGATCTCGCGCAATGCCAAGATCTACGGCGTGATCGCCGATCCGGTGCGCCATTCGATTTCGCCGGCCGTGCACAATCGCGCGTTTCAGGCCAAGCGCATGGACGCGGTCTATCTTCCGTTCCTGGTGCAGCCGGCGCAGCTCAAGGATTTCTTCACGCTCGCCGAAAAACTGCCCATCGCCGGTTTCAGCGTCACCATCCCGCACAAGCAGAAGGTGCTGCGGTATCTGGACATCATCGATCCGCTTGCCCGGCGCATCGGCGCGGTGAACACCGTCTGGCGCAAGGCGGGCAAGTGGCGCGGCACCAACACGGACGTTCCCGGCGTGATTGTTCCGCTCTCGCGTCATTTGCGCCTGGCCAAATCCACCGTGTTGCTTGCGGGCAATGGCGGCGCGGCGCGTGGCGCGGCTTTCGCGTTGACCGAAGCCGGAGCGAAGCTGGCCATCGTCGGCCGCAACGCCGATCGCGTGCGCGCGCTGGCCAAGGCGTGCGACGCCGAACCGCTCGCACTGGACCAAGCCTGCGCGCGGCACTTCGACGCGCTGGTGCATGCGACTCCGCTGGGGATGTACCCCAAAGTCGGTGAATGCTTCTTCCCGGACCAAATCCCGGCCGACGTGGTCTTCGACATGGTTTACAATCCGATCGACACCCTGCTGCTGAAACGCGCGCGGGAGCAGGGCAAGATCGTGGTCGAGGGAATGTCGATGTTCCTCGAACAGGCCGTGCATCAATTCGAAACCTGGACCGCGGAATCCGCGCCGCGGTCCGTCATGGAACGCGCCGGCATCGAGGCGTTGGGCCATTGCGCGAGCGGTGGGAATTCGAAATGAAAGTCAAGCTATCGCGAAGAGAATGGAGCATGCTGGCGCTGGCGCCCGCCGCGTTGGCGCAGAATTCGGCGCCGGAGCGCGACCCCAGCCGCGAGGTCCTCGAATGGCGCCGCAAGCAATCCGAGGCGCTCGCCCGGCGCGATGTGCCCATGAGCACCGAGCCGGCCTTCATCTTCAAACCGTAGGCTCGCCATGGAGAGCTTCAATTTCAGCGAGGACGTCTTCTTCTCCACCGCCGTCGAGTTGAACCGGCGGTTGGTCGCCAAGGAATTCTCCGCCGTCGAACTCACGCGCGCGTTCGCCGCGCGCCTGGAAACCGTCGGCCCCACGTTCAATGCACTCGCGCTGCCGCTGCGCGAAATGGGTGTGCGCAAGGCCAAGAACGTGGACGACGATCTGAAGCGCAATCGCCTGCGCGGTCCGTTGCAGGGCGTTCCGTTCGGGTTGAAGGATCTCATCAGCGTTGCCAATCACCCCACCACTTGGGGCGCCAAGCCTTACGCGCATCAGATCTTCGATTACGACGCCACCGTCGCGAAGAAGCTCGACAAAGCCGGCGCGGTGCTGATCGGTAAGCTCGCCATGATCGAACTCGCCGGCGGCGGTGGGTATCGTTATGCCAGCGCGTCGTTAACCGGTCCGACTTTGAATCCTTGGGATCGCACGCGTTGGTCCGGCGGATCTTCCAGTGGGTCGGCAGCCGCCGTGGCAGCGGGCCTGGTGCCTTTTGCCATCGGTTCGGAAACGTGGGGGTCCATCCTTAACCCGTGCGCGAGTTGCGGTGTCACCGGCCTTCGTCCCACTTACGGATACGTGAGCCGCTACGGCGCCATGGCGCTTGCCTGGACCATGGACAAGCTCGGACCCATTGCGCGCTCGGCCGAAGACTGCGGGCAGATTCTCCAGGTGATCTCCGGCGGCGATAGCGACGATCCCAGCTCCGCCGGCAAGAGTTACTACTACGCGCCGCAGTATGCCAGGAGGTTTCGCGATCTCAAGCTGGGTTTCGCTTCCGCCGACTTCGACGCGTGGGCCGATGAGAACTGCCGCGCTCCGTTGCGCCAGGCTCTCGACGTGCTTCGCACCATCCTGCCGGTGACGGTCGAAACGCGGCTTCCGGAATTTCCATACGCGGCCGTGGCGGGCACCATCATCACCGCGGAAGGGTCGGCCGTGTTCGAACCGCTCATCGCCAGCGGCCGGGTCGACGAACTCGCCGACAAACGCCAGATCGCTTCTCTCAAAGCCGGCCTGGAAATTCCCGCCAAGGATTATCTCAAGGCCATGCGCATCCGCACGCTCATTCAGCATGCCATGCGCAAGCTCTTCACAGAAGTCGACGTCCTGGTTTCGCCCAGCATCTCGCACATCGCGCCCAAGGTCGCCGAACCGCTCGATCGCCGCCGCGATGAGGTTTCGCGGCCCAAGGATCGCGGCCTACACGATCTGGGCGCCGCAGGCAATCTCGCGGGTTTGCCCGCGCTTTCACTGCCGTGCGGATTTGCCAGTGGCATGCCCGTCGCTATTCAATTAGTGGGCCGGCCGTTTTCCGAAAACACGCTGCTCGCCATCGGCGCCGAATTCCAGCGCCGCACGGATTGGCACAAGCGCCGCCCGCCGGCCTAGTCGAGAACTCACATGATCAAATTTTGTCTGATGTTGCTGGTTGCCTTCGCGGCGCTTGCCGCCGAGGAACCGCGAACGCAGTTGCTTTGGCCCGAAGGCGCGCCCGGCGCCGTCGGCACTCAGGACGCCGACAAGCCGAGCCTCACCGTCTATCTGCCTCCGCCGGGCACGAGCAACGGGACCGCTGTGGTGGTGTGTCCTGGCGGCGGCTACGGCGGGCTCGCCGTGTTGCACGAAGGACGCCAGGTGGGTTACTGGTTCAACTCGTTCGGCGTAACGGCATTCGTGCTGAAGTATCGCGTGGCGCCGCGCTATCATCATCCGGCGCCGCTGTCGGACGCGCAGCGCGCGCTGCGTTGGGTGCGTTCGCACGCCGCCGAATACGGCGTCGCGCCCGACCGCATCGGCATCATGGGCTTTTCCGCCGGCGGACACTTGACCTCCACCGCCGGGACGCACTTCGACAAAGGCAACCCGTCTTCGCCCGATCCGATTGAGCGTGCCAGTTGCCGGCCCGACTTTCTGATTCTCTGCTACCCCGTGATCAGCCTGACCACCGAGTACACGCATCGCGGTTCGCTGCGCAATCTGCTGGGCGACAACGCGGACCCGAAACTGGTGGAGAGTCTGTCGAGCGAAAAGCAGGTCACCGCCGACACACCGCCGTCGTTCCTGTTTCACACCAGCACCGACTCCGGAGTGCCGCCGCAGAATTCCGTACTGTTTTATCTGGCATTGCGCGAAAAGGGTGTGCCGGCCGAAATGCACGTCTACGAACGCGGCCCGCACGGAGTGGGGCTGGCGCCCTTCGAACCGGCGCTGTCCACCTGGCCGGACCGCCTCAAGGATTGGATGAAGCATCGAGGC
>CAZDIZ010000189.1:0-1968 GCA_964505625.1 uncultured Solibacteraceae bacterium
CGCGACTACTGGTACAGCGCCGCGCGCGGATTCGCTCAACTGGAAAAGCCCGCCGACATCGGCCGCATCGCCGCCGAACGCGTGCTGCGCCGGTTGGGTGCGCGCAAAGTGCCCACGCAGAAGGCCGCCGTGGTCTTCGAACCGCGTACCGCGCGCACGCTCATCGAACATATCTTTGAGGCGGTGGACGGCGAATCCATTTACCGTCGCGCATCGTTTCTGGACGGCAAGCTCGGCGAGAAGATCGCCTCGGAACGCCTCACCGTGATCGACGACGGCACGCTGCCCGGCTTGTTCGGTTCCTCTCCGTTCGACGATGAAGGCGTACCCACGCGCCGCACCCCGATCATCGAGCGTGGCGTGCTCAAGAACTACCTGCTAAACACCTACACCGCGCGCAAGTTGGGTATGAGGACTACCGGCAACGCCAGCCGCGGCCTGGCCGGAAACGCCGGAATCAGCCACAATAACCTGTTCGCCGAAGCTGGCGCAACGCCGCCGGACGAGATCATTAAAAGCGTCCGCAGTGGACTTTTTGTGACTGAACTGATCGGTTTTGGCGTCAATATAGTAACGGGAGATTACTCCCGCGGCGCCGCCGGAATCTGGATTGAAAACGGGGAGTTTGCCTACCCGGTTTCCGAGGTCACCATCGCCGGCAATCTTGGCGAGATGCTTGGTTCGATGGAGTCGATCGGAAGCGACCTGGAGTTTCGCGGTTCTTCGGCCGCGCCGACGCTTCTTATCGGGGAGATGACGATCAGTGGCAGCTAACACCGAAATCAAGCGCGGAGGCCTTTCCAAGGCGCTGTTGGCCTCCATTGTGGTTCTATTGGCGGCGGGTGGCGGCGCGTTCTGGTATCTGGAACGCCTTGCCAAGAGCCCCGCTTCGTCCGGGCCGGCGCTCACCGCCGAAGCTCGCCATTACGTCGGCAACCTGAAACTCAGCGGCGTCGAGATGAAGGCCACGGAAAGCTACATGAAGCAGACCGTGGTCGAAATCACCGGCATGATCGCCAACAACGGCGACCGTTCGCTGCGGACCGTCGAACTGAATTGCGTGTTCTACGACAACTACGGGCAGGTAGTGCTGCGCGAGCGCGTCGCCATCGTGCGTCCGAACATCGGCCTTGCGCCCGGTGAGATCCGCAAGTTCCGCCTGCCGTTCGACAACCTGCCCGGAAGTTGGAACCAGGGTATGCCGCAGCTCGTCATCGCGCATATCAGATTCGACTGAGTTCCTTCCATGGCTCGCATACTGTTGGTGGACGACGATCCGGACCAGCTTGAGGTACGCCGCCTATCGTTTCAGAAGGCCGGCCACGAAGTCTATACGGCGGTGGACGCCCAAACGGCGATCGAGGTCTTCGGCCGAGCTGCGCCGCAAATGGTGATCACCGATCTGCGCCTGCCTCGTCCCGAGGATGGCCTGGCGCTCATCCGCACGCTGCGCGAACGCGCTCCGGCTGTGCGCATCGTGGTCCTGAGCGGATGGACATCGGATCTGCATGGACTGCCTGAGTCCGGGTTGGTGGACGCCGTGGTGGGCAAGCCTGCCCGCACCGGCAAGCTGCTGGCGTTTGCCGCGCAACTTGGGCTGATGGTCTTCCTCGCGCTGGCGTGTGCGGTCCCGAGCGCGCGCGCCGCCGAACTGGTGGCGGATATCGAAATCACGTCGACAAGCATGGAGCGCGTTGAGCTCTCGCTCGATGGCGCGCCCACGCAGCACGTGATGGCCTATCCAGGTTATTCGAAGCAGCCTGTTTCAGTGTTCTTCTCGACCAACGGACCGGCCGGTTCGACGGTGTCGATGAAGCATTCGCCCGCCGTTACTGCGCGCCTGGTCCGCGTGCGCGAGGTCGGACCCAAGGACGAATTCTACCTGCCGCTGGCCTACGCGCCCATCGTGTTTGCGCGCGCCGACACCATCGAGAACATGAGCGACCAGCCGGTGCATGCCTACTGCGA
>CAZDIZ010000189.1:2068-3551 GCA_964505625.1 uncultured Solibacteraceae bacterium
ATGGTGTCCGGCGAAGCCGCATCATCCGCGCGTTTTCAGCTCACGCCGCAAGTGGTGGATCTGGCGGCCAACTCGCGCGAGTTGTTGATGGATTCGAACCCGTTCCTCTATCGCGTGGCGAGCGAGGAACTGGAGCGTGAAGGAAAGATCCGCCCCTTCGGAACCGTGCGCGGCGAAGACATTTCAGATCCGCGCAACTACGTTTACCTCGAAGCGAAGATCGCCAACCAAGGTTCGGCCGTCGCCGCGTTGGCGCGGCTGAAAGGTGACAATCGCTGGCGTAGTTCACACCTGAGCCGCGTCGGCTTCGCCATCGAGCGCGATGGCTGGATACGCACCACCGTCGAGTTGCCGCCCGGAACGACGCCCGAGCGCGTCGCAGCCATCGGGTTCGAGTGCATCGTGGTGGCGCCATCCAAAGGCGCGCCGCTGCCAGACGGAGGCCGGTGCCGCATCGAGCGCGTCAACAAGGCGTTCTTCTTGGGCAAGGACTATCGGCCGGGCGCGTCGTTCTTTGAAATGACCAAGCCCGTCGATATCGTGACCGGAGAGATGGTCGAATTTCCGGTGCGCTGACCATGGACTTGCGCATCAAGGTGATTCCGAAGAGTTCGAAGAATGAAGTGTGCGGCAACATGGCCGACGGAACACTGAAAGTGAAAATCGCCGCCGCGCCGGAGAAGGGAAAAGCCAACGCGGCGCTGTGCAAGTTCCTGGCCGAGCACTTCGGAGTCCCGCAGCGCGACGTCGAAATCCTGAGCGGCGAAACCAGCCACCTCAAGCGTGTGCGCATTTCAGGAAAGTGAGCTGCGCCGATTGAGGCGCATCGCACTCGCTGGAGTACCATGAGTGATATGAAGCTTGGGTGGCTCGTCACGCTCGCGGCGGCGCTTTGTTGCGCGCAATCGCTCGACGAGTATCGCGTCGAAAAAGTCGCCACCGGCTATCGGTTCATCGAAGGGCCGGCCTGGTCGCGCGAAGGCTACATGGTGTTCAGCGATCTGCCTAGCCAGCGGATCTACAAATGGACGCCCGGCAGCGCGCCCGAAATACTACGCGACAACTCCGGCCGCGCCAACGGCAACGCCTTCGATTCTGCGGGCCGTCTCTACACGTGCGAAGCCGGTGGCCGGCGCGTGGTGCGCGCGAACAAACAAGCGCACATCGAAGTGCTGGCGGATAACTTCGAAGGCAAGAAGCTGAACTCACCCAACGATCTGGTGCTGCGCCGCGATTCACAGGTGTTCTTCACCGACCCGGCCTTTGGTAGTGCCGACGACGCGCGCGAGCTCGATTTCTACGGCGTCTACCGCATTGCGGAGCACGGCAAGCTCGATGTTATCGCCCGCTGGAAGACACGCCCCAACGGCATCGCACTTTCACCGGATCAGAAGACGCTGTACGTGGCCAATTCCGACGAGCGCACCATCACGGCCTGGGATCTGGACCGCGGCGGCACAGCGACGAACGAACGCGTGGTGGT
>CAZDIZ010000189.1:3651-10634 GCA_964505625.1 uncultured Solibacteraceae bacterium
GAACGATTCCCGCCGTTATCCCGCGCGGCCCATCCTGGGTGTCGGCGCGTTGATCCTGCGCGACGGCCGTGTGTTGCTGGTCGAGCGCGGACGCCAGCCGCTGAAGGGCTATTGGTCGCTGCCCGGCGGCGCACTCGAAACCGGTGAGACGCTGAAGGAAGGACTGCGCCGCGAGGTGCGTGAAGAAACCGGGCTGCGCATCACCGTGTCGCGTCTGTTCGAAGTCTTCGAACGCATCATGAGCGACGAAAAGGGCCGCAGCGAGTACCACTACGTGTTGCTCGATTATCTGTGCCGTCCGACGGGAGGCCGCCTCCGGCCCGGCGACGACGTGACCCGCGCCGAATGGGTGGCCGAGAAGGATTTGAAGAAGTACCGCATTACCGACGGGACGGAAGCCGTCATCCGGCGCGCGTTCCGCGCCACGAGGGAATCATGAGCCAGTGGAGTACCGCGCTGCTCGAGTACGAAGCGCTGAAGCGACTCATCGAACGCTATACGCCCAGCCCGCTAGGGCAGGCCGCCGCGCGCGCGATCGCACCTTCGACCGAGCGTGACGCGCTGGAGCACCGCCACGCCGAAGTGGCGGAGACGATGGAGTATCTGCGCGCGGCCGACAATCCGCAGCCCACCGCGCATACCACGGTTGCGCGCCTGCGCTTTTCGGACATGCCCGATCCGACGGAATCGGTTCAGAAGCTGCGCATCGAAGGCGCGGGCCTGGAAGCCGTGGAAATGCTCCGGCTGATTGAATTGCTGGATCGATCCAGCGACATGCGCGCGATTCTCGAAGCCGCCGGCGGCCGCTTCCCGCTGCTTGCCGCGCGCGCCGGGCAACTGGGCGACTTTCGTGGAGTGGTGCGCGAACTGGAAGGCAAGCTCCTGCCCGACGGCACGCTCGCCGATCACGCCAGCGTGGCGCTGGCGCGTTTGCGCCGCGAGATCGAAAAGCAGAAGCACCAGATACACGCCTCGCTTGAGCGGTTCCTGCGTGCGCACCAGATGGACGGCGTGCTGCGCGAGGATTTTGTCACCATCCGCAATGAACGTTTCGTGGTCCCCATCGTCGCCGGACAACACCGCAAAGTGGACGGCGTCATTCACGGCAGCAGCGGCAGCGGGCAAACCATGTTCGTCGAACCGCTCGACACCATCCAGTTAAATAACGAACTGGTGCGGCTGGACGAAGAGGAGATGCGCGAAGTTCATCGCATCCTACGCGAGATGACCGAACGCTTGCGCGCGCACGCGGCGGCCATTGCGCGTACCGTCACCGCGCTCGGCGAACTCGAATTGCTATTCGGTGTGGCGCGCTTCGGCGTCGAATTTTGCTGTGTGGCTCCGCGCTTCAGCCCGCCCAGTGCAAGAAGACTAGAGTTGCGCGCCGCGCGCCATCCGCTGCTCGAAGACGTGTTGAAGCGGCGCCATGCGAAAGTCGTGCCCATCTCGCTTACGCTCGACGAAGCGCATCGCACGCTGCTGATCAGCGGTCCGAACACGGGCGGAAAGACGGTGACGCTGAAGACGGTGGGACTGCTGGCGCTGATGGCGCAGAGCGGCTTGCCGGTGCCGTGCGAAGCGGCCGAGTTTCCGCTGTTTGATGAAGTGCTGGCCGACATCGGCGACAACCAGTCCATTCAGGAAAGCCTGAGCACGTTCTCCGCGCACATTACGCGCGTCAAGGAAATGGTGGAAGCCGCCGGAGGCGCGTCGCTGGTGTTGATGGACGAGTTGGGCCGCGCCACCGATCCGGAAGAAGGCGGCGCATTGGGCGTGGCCATCCTGGAGCGCTTCGCCACGCTTGGTGCGTTCACGTTGGCCTCCACGCACCTGGTGGCGCTGAAGGTTTACGGCGCCAACACCGAAGGCGTGGTGAACGCCGGCATGGGCTTCGACGAAACCAGTTTGCAGCCCACCTACATTTTGCGTCTGGGCGCGCCGGGCAAGTCCGCCGGACTCGACATCGCGCGCCGCCTGGGCATGACCGAGGATCTGCTCCATCGCGCGCGCGCATCGATGAAGTCGAGCGATCGCGACATCGCCACCTTCCTGGCGCAATTGCATGAGCGCATCGGCCGAACGCAGGTGCTGGAGCAGGAACTCGAGCAGGCACGCGCGTCGCTAGCCGAAACCGAACGCTCGCTGGCCAAGGAATGGAGCACGAAGCAGACGGCCAAGCTCAAGGAACTGGACCGTCGCGCGGAGTTGGCGCTCACGCAATTCGAAGAACAGGCGCGCGATGTGATCGCCGCCATCCATTCCGGAGGCGATCAACGCAAGGCCGCCGACCGCGCGCTGCGCCGCGTGGCGCAAGCCAAACGCGAACTGCGCGAGCAGATGGAGGTCAACACGCTTTCGACGCTCGATGAGGCGCGAACGGGCGAGTTGGACACGCCGGCATCCAAAGTGGTGGAAGGTGCGCGCGTGCGTTTGAAAGGTGTGCGCGAACCGGGACGAGTGCGGCGCAAACTGGCCAAGGACATCATCGAAGTCGAGGCCGGATTCCTGAAGTTGCAGGTTCCTCTCGACGACGTGCTGGAAGTGCTGCCCGACGCGCCGGCCACCGCCAAGCTGCCGAAGAACGTGAGCTATCACTCGAGTTCGGATCTGTACGTGATCTCGCGCGAGTTGAACGTGATCGGCAAGCGCGCCGAGGAAGCCTGCGAGGAAGTGGACAAGTTCCTGGACAGTTCCGTGATGGCGTCGGCCTCACACGTGCGCATCGTGCATGGGCACGGCATGGGTGTGTTGAAACGCGCTATCGCGGAGTTGCTTGCCACGCATCCGCACGTCGAGAAGTATCACGATGCGCCCCAGAACGAAGGCGGCTCGGGCGCGACCATCGTCGAACTAAAGAGCAGCTAGAGCTTCGGCTACCTGCGCCGCGTGTCCGGCCGCGCGCACATTCGGGAAGATTTTGCGGATGTTGCCGTCGGGGCCGATGAGGAACGTGCTGCGCACGATGCCCATGGTCTTCTTTCCGTACATGTTCTTTTCGCGCCACACGCCGTACGCTTGCGCGACGGCCTTCTCCGAATCCGACAGCAGCGTGAACGGCAGGTTGTATTTCGCCTTGAACTTGGCCTGCTTTTCGACCGGGCACGGCGACACACCGACGATCACGGCGTCCGCCGTGTCGAAGCGGTGCTGTGCGTCGCGGAACTCACAGGCTTCGGTGGTGCAGCCTGGAGTGTCGGCCTTCG
This sequence comes from uncultured Solibacteraceae bacterium, assembly GCA_964505625.1. GTDB lineage: Bacteria > Acidobacteriota > Terriglobia > Bryobacterales > Bryobacteraceae > JAJFUV01. Next base: position 6,855 of record CAZDIZ010000189.1, read on the forward strand.
GATAGAAATAGAGCACCACGGTCTTGCCGCGGAGATCGGACAATCGGAATGATTGGCCCGAATCCGTCAGAAGATTGATTTCGGGAGCCGGGCTGCCTTCCCGAACGGAAGCGACGGTGGATGTTGCCATACCAGTTGGATTCCGGCGAGGCACCATGCGACGCGGAAATTGTAGACTGTTGGTTATGAGACTCGTCAGAGGGATGCTAGCAGGCGCGTGCCTGGCGGTGTTGGCGGTTGCCGTTTTCGCGGGACCGAAAACGGTGAAGCCGAAGGCCGGTGACGCAGCCAAGGGGAAAGAAGTCTTCGCGCAATGCGCGCCCTGCCACAACGACACCAGCGTGGAGAAGAAAGCCGGACCCGGCTTGAAGGGCCTCTTCCATCGCGCCAAGCTATCCAGCGGAAAGCCTGTAACGGAGGAGAACGTTCTGGCCCGCATCAACGCAGGCGGAGACGGCATGCCGCCGTATAAGGACTTGTTGTCGGAAAAGGAACGCGCCGATCTGCTGGCCTATCTGAAGACGCTCTGAGCGAGCGGCAAAGTTGACTACGCCCCCGCCGGCGCATTACAGTAGAAGAAGCAGTAACTGCGCAAACAGTCACCAGTCCCCATCGTCTAGCCCGGCCTAGGACATCGCCCTTTCACGGCGGTAACGGGGGTTCGAATCCCCCTGGGGACGCCAATTCCTTCATTGTCAAACGCTTACTGTGGCGCTTGCTTGCGGTGTGTGTACCGTCGATGCAAGTGGCCGATAAGAGGCGTCACGATCAGTGTGAGCGCACCCGCTGTCGCGAAGGCCGCGACGCCTATGATGCGCAACTCCGATGAGAGCGCGTGTCCAACGACGGCATCCTTCCACTCTCCGGGGTGTGTCTGAACCAACAGCTTCGGATGTGTTGCATTCAGTTCACCGCCGTCGCGTCGGATATCGAGGACGACAGAGTACCGCTGGTCCTTTTGTGCCGCAAAATGTCCGACTTCGCGTGCAACCGAGTCGCTGTAGAATCCACCCCACGAGTTCCTCGACGAGCCGGTCGCGACCGCTTGGCCATCGTGCATCACTCTCCACTCAATATCGATGACCTCCGGAGCACCCGCGCAGGTTTTGCTCCGCTGCCAATTAGTCATTCCCATCAAGCATTCAAGACGTTGGAACTCTATGTTGCGTTCGCTCTCGACAAACAGGGCATAGGTGGTATCAAGCCCAGTCGTAAACTCCGGCGTGCGGACTCCGCCAATTGTGAGGGAGATCGGAACGGAGAGCGGTTTCCATACCCGCATGTCGATTGGTGCAGGGCGGTTAAGATAGACTGTTCCCGCCAGCAACAGTAGAACCAGCGCGACGTACTGGTGCCGCTTCGGCCGATCACGCATCTGCCCATAAATTACGCCATTTCCTGGCCGGATGTTCCTGCCGCTTCACAGCGAAAGTGCACAGGCTCCCATCCGGCGCGACAGAAATCGCTGTTGCCGGGGATGTGCGGAGATGCTGGTTTGGGTCGATTCTGCGTCCAAGCAGAAACGGGGCAATCTTCTCAGACCAACGTCAGCGCTTCAATTCCGTCCCTGGCCACCACGCTCGATTATTCCTCAATCAAGCTTCCAATACACGCCACCTGTCGGGGAGTATCATCGGTGTTCTGCGGTTCTCCGCCCTGCTGCTCTTTGCGATTGTCCGCTGCTTTGCGTGCGATTGCACGGAACCCAGCGTCCAAGTTAAGCGGGACCACGCTGACGTGGTCTTCCGCGGCACGATCGTCGGATTCCGCGATGCGTCCGAATACGATGGTATCCCGCCGGCATTCGCCCGCAATACCAAGAAGAACGTCGTATTCAAGGTCAGTCGCGTCTGGAAGGGGCAGGTGGGCGAGATATTTGAAATGCCCGCAGTTGAAGAAACGTCTGCCTGTGTCGGTTTCTGGCCGAGCTTTCTCAGAATCGGAGAGGACCTTCTCGTTTATGCTTCTCATTTCGGAAGCTCCGGTTACCTGACGAGTATTTGCGGCAATCACAAGCTCGCCAAACACGCGAAGAAGGATTTCAGCGTGCTCGGTCGCGGTAGAGAGCCTCAACGATCACGACAACGTCCCAAGTGAAAAACTGACCAGGTCCGGTTCCGGATCAATCGGTGGTCAGCGGTTAGCGAGACTCCGGACCGTGACTCGCTTCTCCACTTCCTCACCGGATCCAGGAGCCCGCATTTTCAAGATCACGTGGCCTTCCGATGTTTCAGTGCAGGTGATGTGGCTGGGCCGGTTCTTGACGAGAAACTCATCAAGAATCTCGTCGGTGAACCAGTTTCCGCTTTCACGAGCGACCACGAGGCGGGTGCCCGAAAGAGAGTCGAAGTCGTGTGGATAGGCGCGGCAAACCAGCGTCCTGTTGAGACGCTGCTCAAAAATCGGCACAAGCGGGTTGTCGCTGTCATCCAGCGCAGACTCGCTTATCCTCCACCCGAATGGGGCCCCGAGGTACAGCGGTAGAAGGATTAGCCAAGTCAGCGGCTTCTTCCGGTGCACGCAGCGAAGCAGGCCGTACAGCGACAGACACAGGATGCCGGTCGTGAGCGTCACGAAGCTGAAGCCAACAACGGTTCCAGCAACGGCCACGATCCCATAGAATCCAAGCAGCGCGATCTGAGCGGCTCGTTTCGCCGGGCGCGTGCCGAATGGACCACACCGCAGCAATCTGAGCAAGACCGTTCCGATGAGTAAGCCTATCAATCCGCCCTTGTAGATCCACAGCAGGGCATAGACTACCGACGGTTTGAGCATCGCTTCACAGTATAGACGGCGTGGAAGCGCCGGCTAAGTTTTCCTCGGCCGAGTGAACGCGTAAACGACGCCCGCGAACACGAATAGGCAGACTATCCCCAACCACCACGGTGTGAAGGGAATTGGCGCCACGCAGATGAACAACCAAATGAGCCAAGACGGCGCAGGACGCTGCCGGCTGGAACTCTGTTGAAAACGCCCTTCGTTCAGGAATTGCTCCTGCTCTTCGGGTGTTCGCATGGCTCTCAATTTACCACGTGTCACTTACCACTACACGCATGGCCGTTTCCGGTACATCCACTTCTGTGTCGCCATGCGTTAAGCTCTTGAATGCCGCCATGCTTCGCCGCTTCGTGTTGTTTGCCGCATTTGGTTCCGTGCTTGGATGTCCATCTTGGGCCTGTAGTTGTTCGGAGGCGTCAGGTCACCCGCCGTGCGCAGCGATGAAGACGGGCGAAGACGTTTTCGTGGGGCTTGTGACCTACGCATCTCTCACCGTGGAAGAGCAGCGATCTCGTTCGGTCAGCCCGCTGAACCCCTACCAGATGGTCAATTTCACGATAGAGGAAGACTTTACTGGCATCGGGAAGACCAAGTTGACTCTCCGCACGCAGACCGTGGCTTGCGGTTATTCGTTCGAGTCCGGACAGCGGTATTTGGTCTTCGCCACTCGGACTGGACAACCCGGCCTCTGGACGACGTCCATATGCTCAAGAACGACGCGCCTCGGCAGCAAGCGCGCCGACCGGGATCTTGCGTACCTTCGGAGCCTGCGCAAGCCAGGAGAACATGCAGTGGTCTGGGGATTTGTTTATTACGGCTCACCGGGACTCTATGATGGCCCCGTAGATCGAATTCGAGTCCGCCTGTTTGCCCAGGGGCAAGTCCGCGAAGACGTGACAGATGATAACGGGGTGTTCGAGTTCACCGACTTAGCGAAAGGCCACTACAGGCTGGAACTGCCCACTCGTCCGGAGAACACGCGTGACGTTGAGGTTAAGGTGG
>CAZDIZ010000190.1:0-4643 GCA_964505625.1 uncultured Solibacteraceae bacterium
ATGCGGATGGTGCGGGCCTGGTCGGCGATGGCGCGCGTGATGGCCTGGCGGATCCACCAAGTGGCGTAGGTCGAAAACTTGTAGCCGCGGCGGTAATCAAACTTGTCGACCGCCTTCATGAGGCCGATGTTGCCTTCCTGGATCAGGTCCAGGAACTGCATGCCACGGTTGGTGTAGCGCTTGGCGATGGAAACCACCAGGCGCAGGTTGGCTTCGATGAGCTGCTTCTTGGCGCCTTCGGCTTCCAGTTCGCCGCGCTCGATCACCTGCAGCGTACGGCGCAGCTCGGTGGCCGTGGCGCCGCAGTCCAACTCCAGATCCTGCAGGCGCTGATTCTGGTTCTTCAGGTCCTTGCGCAGTTCGCGGTTAACCAGTGCGCCTTCAGCGGTGGGGCTTTCAAGCTGTCTCTGCAAGCGCGCGATTTCGCGCTCGATGGGTTTGAATTCTTCCACCGAACGGCGCACGCGATCGCTCAAGCGGTGCTGGTAAATGGTGCTGAACTGGAGCGCGCGCAGCAGCCGGGACACCTTGACCATGGTGCGGGCCAGGCTCCCTCGCATGGAGCGAACCTGCTTGGGCTTCATGCCGCGCATCATGGCCTGCAACTTCTGGCGGATCTGTTGCGACTTGCGGTACTGCTTTTCGATTTCCGCGACGGCGTTAATGAACTCGTCCCGCTGTTCAGTCAACGCGTCATCCACGCCCACCAAGTCCGGCGTGATCAGCACGTCGCGGATCAGGATGGCGTCGTGGCGCAGTTCCTCGCCGATGAGCAATACTTCACGAATCACCAGCGGGGAGCGCGACAGCGCCTTGCGCACGCTGAACTGCCCACGCTCGATGCGCTTGGCCAGCTCGATTTCGCCCTCGCGCGTGAGCAGCGGCACCGTGCCCATTTCGCGCAGGTACATCCGGACGGGATCGTTGGTTTTGTCGCCGAGGTCCTGCGCCAGATCCAGGTCGGCGAATTCCTCGCCTTCCTCGCCCTTACGGCCGAATTCCTTGGGCTCTTCCAGGATTTCGACACCGGCGCTGTCGAGGTCCGCAAGCAGTTCGTCGAGTTCCGGCCCGGCAGTCATGTCGTCGGGCAGAATCTCATTAACCTCGTCGTAGAGGACGAAGCCCTTTTCCTTGCCCGTTTCCATCAACTGCTTCAGGCGATCGTACTTTGGATTTGTTCCCACCTGAGCCCCGTACTCAGCACAACGCGCGAACCTACGCTTGCCATTTTACAACACGGCCCGCGAGTGCAATTTACCCCCGGTCCAGATGCCGCAGCTCGTCGGTCAACCGCAACGCGGTTTCCATATCGCCGCGGCGCTCGGCATCTCGTATCTTCGCGCGAATCTCGGCTCGCTTGGTCTCGCGATCCGCCAGGTCCAATTTGCGCAGACAAGCGTGCGCCACCTCCATGGCGGAAGTCCCTTCACTCGCCTCATCGGCAAGAAGTGCCGCTTCCAGGAGGGCCTTATCCTTGGCTTCCAGCCGGGCTTCGACGTCGCCGTAACCGAAATCGGGCTGTTGCTCCCGAAGCGCGACCATCACCTCGAAGATTTTCGGCGCGCTGAACCGCGCGAACGCATTCTTCGCCTTCAGCCGCGGCAACACGTCGTGGCGCACTTCGCGGCTGTCGAGAATCGCCTTGATAAGCATGCCCTCAATAGGTTGCAGCGACGGGGTGGGCGCGGTAATGGTGGTTTCGGCGCGCTGTGCCGCCGCGTGCCGGAATTGCTCGAGTACCAGGTCGACCGGAACGCCCAGATATCCGGCGATGTCGTTGGCCACCGCGGCGCGCTCAATCTTGCTGGAGATGCGCTGCACGGCCGGCAGCAGAAACTGAAACGCGGCCACACGGCCCTCGGCCGAACGCATGTCGTAGCGCTGGCGCGCGCGTTCGGCAAGCCAGTAGAAGTATCCGCCCGCCTTCTCCAGGCAGGCGCGATAATCTTCCGCGCCGCGCTGCTTCACATACTCGTCCGGATCCAGCCCGCCGTCCAGTTGCAGGATGCGCACGTGCATGCCTTCCTCGAGCAGCATCTGTATGGAACGTTCGCTCGCGTTGGCGCCGGCGGCGTCCGGATCGAAATTCACCACGATGTTTTCCGAGTGGCGCTTGATGGCGCGCACCTGCGTGCTGGTGAGCGCCGTGCCGCAACTGGCCACCACCTCGCGCACGCCAGAAGCGTACACGCCGATGGCGTCCATATAGCCTTCTACTAAAACCGCGCGCCCGCCCTTGCGAATCGCGTCCTTGGCGCGGTGCAGATTGTAGAGCACGTAGCTTTTGCGGTAGATGGAAGTCTCGGGCGAGTTCAAATACTTCGGCTCATCGTCGCTTGCCAGCGCGCGCCCGCCGAAGCCGATGACCTTCCCGCTTTCGTTGTGTATGGGAAACATCAGACGGTAGCGAAAACGGTCAAAGTATCCGCTGCCGTCCTGCCGCTTCAGCACCAGGCCGCAGGCGTCGAGCGCCTGCGCCGGATAACCATCCTTCTCGAAACGGCGCACCAACGCCTGGCCGCCGCGCTCGGAAAGACCCAGGCCGAACTCTTCGACGGTCTCCGGCGCCAGGCCGCGCTTATTCAAGTACGCACGCGCTTCGGCGCCGGCCGCGCTCTTCAAGTTCGACGCGAACATCTTCGCGGCGATGTCGTGCATTTCGAAAATGGCCGCGCGGAGCTTGGATTCCTCATCGGTGTATTCGGCGCGGCGCGGCATCGGGATGCCGTTGCGTTCGGCCAGCAGCTTGAGCGCTTCGTAAAACGTCAGACGCTCGATCTCCATCACGAACTTGATGACGTCGCCGCCGGCGCCGCACCCGAAACACTTATAGAACTGATGCGTCGAGTGAACCGAAAACGACGCCGTCTTCTCGTTGTGGAACGGGCACAAACCGACGTAGCGCGGGCCCGAGCCGGAGCGCTTCAAGCGCACGTACTCGCCCACCGTTTTGACGATATCGACGGAGGATTTCAACTGCTCGACGAAATCCATGCAGGTGCTCACCATTATCGCCGATCCCACGCGCGCGGGCGTACAATTGCTTACGGAGGTGATTGCCATGTCGCCTCGCGAGTCCGCCTCTTACGCCGTCCAGTTTGCAAGCGGCGATACCCGCATCGTCGGGCACGAGCCGCCGGCGTTTATCCTTTGCGTTCCAGACGAAAATGCGCTGGCGCGTTTTCTCGGCGCCGATCTCTACTCGGCCGCTATGAGCTTCCTCAGAGGCGAAGCCGACATCAAGGGCGATCTGCTCAGTGCTGTTCGCATGCGTCTGGCGTCGAGCCAGGCTGGTTGGCGCAGCCGTTTCTACCAGCTCGCCGCCCGCTTCGCGCCGCACCGCGTCGAAACGCTCGTCCAAGGCCGGTCGCAAGCAGCCACCAATATCCGCCGCCACTACGACCTGTCGAACGAGTTCTTCGCGCAGTTTCTGGATTCGCGCATGGTCTATTCGTGCGCCTACTTCCGCCGTCCGGACACCACGCTCGAAGATGCGCAGCTCGAAAAGCTCGACTACATCCTGCGCAAGCTGGACGTGCAGGCCGGCGAGCGATTCCTGGATATCGGCTGCGGTTGGGGTGCGCTGGTCGCGCGCGCGGCCACGGCGTGCCAGGCCCGCGCTTCCGGTTGCACGCTCAGCCATCAGCAGTGTCTGCATGCGATGGATCGCCTGTCCGGCTTGCGCGCCACCATCCACGAGCGGGACTTTCGCGATCTCGACGGACGCTACGACAAGATCGCCAGCGTCGGCATGTTCGAACATGTTGGGCGGCGCCGTCTGCCCGAGTACTTCCGCAGGGTGTACCAGATGCTCGAAGACGATGGCCTGTTTCTGAACCACGGCATCATGCGTCCGGAAACCACCGGCGACGACCCTAGTACGCTGTTCATACAGCGGCGCGTGTTTCCGGGAGGCGAACTGCCGCACCTGGCGCAGGTAGTCCGCGCGGCTGAGGAGGCCGGCTTCGAAGTGCTCGACGTTGAGAACTTGCGCCCGCACTACGCCCGGACTTGCTCGGAGTGGGTGGAGCATCTGCGACGGAACCGCGAAGCTTGTCTCGGAATCGTGGACCCGGAAACGTACCGCACCTGGTTGTTGTACCTGGCCGGGTCGGCCGTGAACTTCGAACGCGGCGTGATCGAAGTGCACCAGATCCTGTTCGCCAAGCGCGGCGCGCGGCATCACGCAACGCGCGAGTACATGTACATCGGCTGAACCGCACCCGGCACTTCGAGTAGAATAGGACAACCGTGTCTGCTCACGCCCGCCTTGTTCCAATCATGCTCATGTTGTCGGTGACGTCGCTCGATGCGCAAGCACCGATTTCCGAAGTTCACGTCGAAGGTTGCGAACGCTGCTCAACCGAATCGGTGATGGCCGCCGCGGAACTGCGTCTGAATCAGGTGGCCGGACGCACCGAACTCGACGCGGCCATGCAGCGGCTTGTGGATACGGGCTTCTTCCTCGCCACCAACTATCGCTATCAGCCGCGCAAGGTGGACGGCAAGACCACCTACGCACTCACGCTTGAAGTGATGGAAGAGACGGCCACGCTGCCTGTGGTGATCGACCTGGCTGGATTCGACAGCGCCGCGATCGCAAAAGAGCTCGCCGCTTCCTACCCGCTAATCCGCGAGAAGAT
>CAZDIZ010000190.1:4743-10462 GCA_964505625.1 uncultured Solibacteraceae bacterium
TCCGAACGCGAGACGCGCCGCTTTTTGGAACGCAACATCACACCGCTCTACGAGGAGCGGGCCATGTTGAACGCGACGTTTCCACGCGTGGGCTGCGTGGAGCCGTGTAAGGGCGCCGTGAACGTTTCGGTCGATGTGAACGAAGGCACCGTTTGGAAGCTGGGCAAGGTGGACATTGCAGGCGACGGTTTACCCGCCGACGCTATGCGAACAGCCGCGAAGTTTCCAGAAGGTCAACTGGCGGACTGGAAGAAGTTCATGGCCGCCGTCGCTGCCATGGAGACGCCGTTGCGCCGCGACGGTTACATCGCGGTGTCATCGCAGCCCGCGCGCACGTTCCGCAAATCCGAGCCGATCGTCGATGTGACCGTGCAAGTAACCAAGGGTAAGCGGTACGTGTTGGGCACCATTCAACTGAATGGTCTGGACGACGGAGAACGCCAGCGCGCCGCCCAACTCTGCAAGCTGCGAGCCGGCGATCCCTTCGACGAACTCTACATCGACGAGTACACTAAGGAAGTCTTCGAAGTGCCCGTCCGGCGGCCCAAATCCGTCGCCCGCGAACTACGCCCGCGGGCCGGCACAAACGTGGTTGACGTACTGATTTCGTACCGGTAAGCAATTCTCAACCTATGCGACGAACATGCATGATGTGCCTTTCCGGAATGATGTTTTCTCTCCTGGCTAGCTACGGTGCGTCGGCCGGACCGGTGATTCCGCCACAACAGGTGATCGAACGGATCGGACCGGGCGTGACTCCTCCGCGCATCATTCACAAAGTCGAACCTGAGTACACAGCCGAAGCGCGTGGCGCCAGAGTGCAGGGCACCGTGGTGGTCGAGGTCGTCATCAACCAAGAGGGCCGGCCTACTGAAATCACAGTCGTCAGTCCGGCCGGCTACGGCCTCGATGAGAGCGCCGAAGCGGCCATTCAACAATGGGTCTTTCTGCCAGGGCGGAAAAACGGACGTCCGGTGCCCGTTCTTGCGACCGTCGAAGTCAATTTCCGTTTACTGGAAAAGTGGGTTGATGCCAAAGCCGAACGCCGGCGTACGGAGTTTAATGGTGCACTCGCCCGGCTCTCAGGTCCACGTGATCATCTAACAAAGAAGGCGGTCAAGACCATGGAAGGCCTGGCGAAAAAAGGCTTCGCACCGGCCATCTATCAGATGAGTCTTCTTTATCGATTGGGAAAACTCGTCCCTCTCGATGTCCAGCGCGGGGAAGCCATGCTGGCCGACGCCGCCAGGCGCAAGTACGCGCCGGCAATGTACGACGAGGGGCTACGTTTGCTCGGCGAGACTGCCTCGCCCGACATCGAAAAAGGTCTGGATCTGATGCGCGGTGCGGCCGGCCGTGGCAGCGTTGCGGCGCAATTCAATTTGGGGAAGCGTTACGAAACGGGCGACGGTGTCAGCGCGGACGCGAACAAAGCCATACGCTACTTTCGTCTTTGCGCCGCCAAAGGCGAACAGGCATGTCAATATCATGTGGCAGCGCTGCTGCGCGCCAAATCAGCGGGCGATGATCGCCGCCTGATTGAAGCTGTTGCCTGGGCGGATTTGGCTGCGGCTCAGGGCAACGCCGCGGCCGCAAAACTGCGCGACGGCGAACGCCAGCGCCTCAGAACGGCGCAACGCGCGGCTGTGGAGGAGCTCAAGAAAGTGCTCGTCCGCAAGTAAACCTACTCCACGAAACCGCAGGCGATGAACAGGTAGCCTAGCTTCTGCCCGTCTTCGGGGGCGATGTAGTACTTATTCTGAGTGGTTTCGACGAGCGTCACGCCATCTTCGCGAATCCATTCCGGCGGCACGTTGCGTTCGAAGATACGGTCTTCCGGCGCGTTCAACGCCTCTTCCGGCAGACGTTTTCCGTTGACCCAAACCGTGAGTTGGACAGGGCCGGTTGCCGCATAGGTGATCGGATGAACTCGGACGTGGAACCGGACTTTCAGATTCCGCCGCCCTTTGACGTGGAACACGTAGGCGGGCCGTTCGAACGTCCAGCGTTGATGACCGGCCTCGGAATCCTCCATGATGCCGGAGAGCAAATGACTGTTGACGCCCGGTGAGCCAGCCGCCGCCCAACTGCTCTCACTCATCAGGTCAACCTGGCACCCGATGCTGCCGGTGAGGCCGGCCTCGCGCAGAGCGGCCAGCCTTGCGCGAAACACCGGACCCGGTTCCGCCAGCACGGTATCAGCCACCGGATCGCGGTATAACACGCGCGGCTCGTAACGCCGCAGCGTGGGCAGTTGTGCGGCCGGAAGCACGTAGTAGTCGTAAAGGCAATTGGTGCCATCCAGAGTGATAGGGGCAAACCACGTCGTGCCGTAGAGAGTGCGGTAGTAGTTCAACGCGTGCGACAGGGAATCGGGCGCGGCGACCCTCAGTGGCGCCACAGGTTCTGAATCGGGCCGAAGCCGGTGCAGAACGCCCACAATGGACTTCGCTCCCGCGTCGGACTTCCACCCATAGAATGACTGTGGCGTGTACTGCGCCGCCATGTGCCCCGCGAGCAACGTGAGCACCAACGCGCCCGCCACGCTCGCCCTGCCTCCCCACTTACCGTATTCACTCAACCACCGGAGCAGAATGGTGCAGGCGAGGAAGATCACCGGTAGCGTGAACAACAAGCGCCTCTCGGTGAAGAACGCGTGATGCAGCAGGCGCGGTTCAATGTAGAGCAGCAGGAAAGTAATGAGCAGAGCGCCGCCGAACACGATTACGTCGCGGTCGCGCGTTGTGGGAGCCTGTAGCCGCCGCACGCGCGCCATGCGCAGCGCCACCACCACGGCCGCGATCAGCAACGCTCCCCACAACATCAGCAGGATTGCCCAAGGCCATTTGTGCAGAGGGTTCCAGACCAGACGCTGCAGTGTCGAAGGCTCGGGCTGGTAGAACAGCACGGCATCAAACAGCTCCTTTGGGCCCCACTTGAACTTCGGCACGCCGTCGATGCCTTCCAACTTCGCCAGACGCAGCGGAGCGTACAGAATCAGCGCCGCGACCGCCAATCCTACTCCCGCAAACGGCAGCGCCGTGCTCCACGCAAACCGTCCGGCGAGTTTCCATCCTCCTTCGATGAAGCGATCGGCCAGGTACACCAGAATCAGCACGGCGCAGAGCGCGGTGGCGGCGAAAACCTCGGTCAGGTAAGCGGCGGAAGCCAGACCCAACGCCGCTCCGGCGCGCAATAGCAACTTACGCGAATCCTGCTGCCGCATCCAACGCGCCACGTAGTAAGCGCCCAACATCCAAAGCGCCAACCCCATGCCGTAGCCGCGCGCGGTCGAGAAATGGTCCAATACAAACGGATTGAGCGCGTTCACGCCCACCAAAAGCAGCATCCAGAGCGAATTCCCAAACAGCAGCACGGCGATGCGCTGCACCACCAACAGGTAAAGCAAACCGGACAACACGCTGGGCAGACGCAAGGAGAATTCGCCGCCACCGAACACCCCCGCCGACACCCGGCACAGCAGTGTGTTCAACGGGTGGTTGTTGTAGCTGGAAACCGTGAAGAAGGCCGAGAACGGCCCGGCACACCAGGTGTTGTAAGTGAACGCTTCGTCCATGGTGAACGAAAGCGTCCAGGCTTTCTGGACGATCGCGGCGAATGCCGCGAGCAGGAGCGCGAAGGAGAGGACTACATAAACGCGCTGGCCGCCAGAAGGCGGCCAGCTTGAGAAAGATTCATTTTGCATGGGCCAGGGCGTCGCGCCCCGGCGGCGCGACTACTTTACTGTACCGCAGCTACCACAACCTCTCGAAGGTTCCGCGGACAGCGTCTTGAGCAGATCCTGACTTTCGAACGGAATCGAGTACGCCTTTTCGGTTTTGTCGCGATAGCACGGGCCGGAGTTGTAAGCGCAGAACGGATAGATCCTGCCGTCCGGAGCGGCGTAGTGAATCAGGCAGCGCTTCACACGCTCGACGTCGTAGTTGTAAGCATCCATGAAGTGCATGCCGGCAACCATCAGAGTCTTGTAGGTGAAGCCTTCCTTTTCGCTGGAGCCGCGGCCGTACTTCTTGTCGGTCATGCCCTGCAACGTTTGCAGGAACTTGGTGAAGGTGAGGCCCTCGGGAGCGCGATCTTCGTGGAAGTGCTTGCGCAGCGAATTCCAGGCCTGCATCTTGGTGTAGAACTTGAACGACGCACGGCCCGCCTTGCGCGCCAACAGGTCCATTTCCTTCAGCATATTGCCGACATCGATGAAGCGCGTCACCGGAACGCCGCGCTTGTTCTTGTCGACGAAGAAGTAGGTGCCCAGCGAGCAATGCGGATGGCAGGACAGCGTGGTGGTTTCCGAGCCGCGCAGCGCGCTGATCAGCTTCGAGAACGGCGTGACGCAGCTCAGCGGGAACCAGTCCTCGTAAGTGTCGGTCATGCCGGTCTGTTCGCTGATGTCCTTGGCCAGGTCGGTCAGCGTGTAACGCTTGGCTTCCAGTTCGTGCCGCGCGATGCGGCCGGTGAACGCCACCGGCTGGAAGCTGATGCCGCTCAGGCATTCGATGTTGTCGAGCGCCAGCCGCAGAATGTCGCCCACCTGGTGGTTGTTCAACCCCTTGACCACCGTCGGGACGAAGACGATCTTCAGTTCGGCCTTCTTGCAGTTTTCAATGACCTGCAGCTTCTTTTCCCACAGCGCTTCGCCGCGCGTGCGCATGTAGATGTCGTCGCTCACACCGTCAAGCTGCAGGTACAGGGTGTGCAACCCGGCTTCCTTGCAGCGATACGCGAACTCCAGGTCCGTCAGGCGGATGCCGTTGGTGGCAATCTGCACATGCGAGAAACCGACTTCCTTGGCAAAGCGCACCGCTTCCAGGAAATGCGGGTAGATGGTCGGCTCGCCGCCCGAGAACTGAATGATGCGGCCGGCCACGGGCTCCTGCGCCCGCAGGTTCAGCATCATTTGCTTCACTTGCTCGAAGCTGGGCTCGTAGAGGAACCCGGCGGCATTGGCGTTGGCGAAGCAGATCGGGCAGGTGAGATTGCAGCGGTTGGTCAGGTCCAGGTTGGCCAGCGCCGAATGGCTGGTGTGCATCGAGCACAGACCGCAGTCGGTGGGGCACTCCTTGGCGTCGGTGACGGTCGGGTTCGTAAGCCCACGGTTGTCTCCAAACACCCAATCTTCCATCTTCAAGTAGAGCTTTACGTCGCTCCAAACCGTGTCCTTGAAGTAGCCGTGTTCCGGGCAGGTCTTCTCCATCATGACCTTGCCGTTTTCCTCGAACTCAACGGCTTCGATGATCTTCAGGCATTCCGGGCAAAGCGACTGCGTGATCTTCGGTAAACCCTTGATAAGAGGCTTGATCTCGGCGCCCGTGTAGGTCGTGGCGGGCTGAATGATCTCGAATGGTTTGCCCTTGGCGCGGGCAGCGGCAAAAATCTGGGTACTCACGTGGAGAAAGCCTCCTTATACAGAACTATCCCGGCGTACTGCACCCAGAAAAAACGCCAGCCCTCGTTGTTGCCAGTATAGTCAGGGAGACATTAGAGGAACTACGGCATTTCGCCGAACGGTACTATTTAGTGGGCGTATGGGGAAATCCGGGGGCTGAACGGGACGGTCGAATTCCAGAGTTACTCTTTTGTCCGCAATGACTTACGCGGATGCTGCCTTTTTGTACACCTGCCGCACCACGCCCGCAATAGAGCCTGGAACCAGGTGCTCCCACCGGCCGCCGCGTATGACGCGCTCGCGGACCTTGGTCGA
>CAZDIZ010000191.1:0-2102 GCA_964505625.1 uncultured Solibacteraceae bacterium
CGTGTGTGGCTGCCGCGCGCCGAGCGGCCCTAGTGGCCGGCTGAAAACGGGACAGACTGCTCGGCCCCTGGTTTTTCAGCCGAGTGCTAGTGTGATCCACTTACTCCTTGCTGTTCAAGAGCTTCGGGGAGACGTTAGCTTCGGCCCTGCGTTACAATATGTAATGCCGCCACCGGCTTTCGGGGAGCGAAAGCCGTCGCGGGAAAGTGTGTGTATTCCTGTGCGAGGGGGCGGCGAAGAGTCAATAGGGATAAGGAAACACCCCACCATGACGATGAGGATAATCGGAGTGCTGTTCGCACTTTTTGCGTGTGTGCTTGCGGGGTTCGCGCAAGAGCAAAAGAAGTCCGATACGGTTGCGCCGCCGTCGGCGTTGGCGGATCCGGAGGTGAAGAAGCAGGCCGGCGCCCCGGTCGATCCGAAAACATACGTCATCGGCGCCGAGGATGTTCTGGCTATCAGAGTGTGGAAAGAGCCGGAGGCTTCCGGAATGGCGACGGTTCGCCCGGACGGTAAGATCACTCTGACGTTAGGCGGTGACGTGCAAGCCAGCGGTTTGACGCCGGAGCAATTGAGCAAAAAGATCGCCGAAGTGCTGTCGAACTACATCAACCGCCCGCAAGTCACTGTCATGGTACAGGCGGTTTACAGCAAGAAGTACTACATCAGCGGTGAAGTCGGCCGCGCGGGTGCGTTTCCCCTGGTGGTGCCCACCACGGTAGTGGAGGCGCTTACTCAAGCCGGCGGCTTCCGCGAGTTCGCCAACCAGAAGAAGATCATCATCATGCGCGGCAGTAAGCGGTTCACGTTCAACTATAAGGAATACATCAAAGGCAAGGGGTTGGATCAAAACATTCAGCTCGAGAATGGGGACCACATCGTGGTGCAGTAACGGCCCCACCCGAAGCGAGGGAAAGTAGCGACGATGCAGACTCCGCAAGAATTCTCGACCGTATCCAGACGCCCGCTGGACGTCGAGGATTACATCGACATGGCTCGCCGCCACAAAGCGTGGATTCTGGGGCCGGCGTTTCTTGGATTGGTGGTTGCCGTGGTCGTGGCCATGCTGTGGCCGGACACCTATGTTGCCACCGCCACCATGCGCGTGACTCCGCCCCGGGTGCCGGAGCGTCTGGTGGCCACCAACATGAACATGGACATGTCGCAGCGCATCATGGCCATGTCGCAGAAGGTGCTCAGCCGCAACGTGATCACCAGCATCATCAACAATAACAACCTGTTCGACAACAAGCGCAAGAGCGTGCCGATGGAGGACCTGGTTGAGGAGATGCAGCAGAAACGCGTCAAGGTCTCGAACCTGGGTTCAGCGCAGCAGGGGGGCGGGCGGGGCGCATCAGCTTTTCAGATCTCGTTTTCTTATACGGACCGTTACATCGCCAAGAAAGTGTGCGAAGATTTGGTGGCCCGTTTCATGGACGAGAATACCCGGGACCGGTTGAGCCAGGCTTCGCAAACCACGGAGTTTCTCACTTCGCAACTGGACGCCGCGCGCCGCGCGCTGGAGGAGGTGGACGCTCGTCTGACCGCATTCCGCGTGAAGAATGCCGGACGCCTGCCGGATCAGATGAATTCCAACCTCCAGCAATTGAATGTGCTGTACACGCAGCAGACTACGCTGAACAGCAACATGAATCGCGCCACGCAGGAGAAGCTCCTGCTGGAAACCCGGCTGAAGACGCTGCTGGACCAGATCAACGCGCTTAAGACGCCGCAGGAGGAGACCGTGGCGGCGGCGCGCAACGAGCGTTTGGTGGCGATTGAGCGCGAGATCCTGAACAACGAAACCACGCTGGCATCATTGCGCGAGCATTACAAGGACATACATCCCGACATACAGAAGATCCAAACGCACCTCGGTTTCCTGCGTAAGCAGCGGGAAGCGGTTCTGCGCGCCGAAGGCGATCGCACGCCGGAGCAGCAGGTAGTGCGGCGCCGGTCCCCCGCCACTAGCCGGGAGATCAAGGAACTGGAAGCGGCGGCCGCACAAACCAAAGCCATGATCACGACCAAGGAACTGGAAATCGCTGACAACGCGAAGGACCAGAGCCGCGTGGCAGCACTGATCAAGAATTATCAGGAAC
>CAZDIZ010000191.1:2202-7720 GCA_964505625.1 uncultured Solibacteraceae bacterium
GACAACGCGAAGGACCAGAGCCGCGTGGCAGCACTGATCAAGAATTATCAGGAACGCATCGACCTGAGTCCGTTGGGTGAGAAAGAATACACGGAAGTGATGCGCGATCGTGAACTGGCCCGCAGAAAGTTCGAAGAACTGAGCCAGAAGCAATCCATATCCCAGCTCGCCACCGACCAGGAAAACCGACAGTTGGGCGAGTTGCTCGAGGTGCTGGACGCGCCGGCTCTGCCGCAAACACCCACCGACCCCAAGCGCCCGGTGATCGTGGGCCTGGGTGTGGCGTTCGGATTGTTGCTCGGGTTCTGTCTGGCGGGAGTACGCGAAATCAAGGACACGACGTTGAAGAACCTGAAGGACGTGCGGGCCTACACGCGGATGACCGTGCTCGGCAGCATTCCTTTGCTCGAGGACGATTTCGTGGTGCGCAGGCGCCGCCGGATGACGTGGCTGGCGTGGGCAACCGCGCTGCTGGTGGGAGTGCTGGTGATGACCGGCTCGGTGTTCTACTACTACGCTTACGTCAACAAGATTTAGAGGGGAAACGAAAGGGACATCATGAGCCGAGTTCACGACGCACTCAGACGTGCCGAGCAAGCCGGATATCTGAACGTGGGCGCAAGCGAACCGGTTGCGGACGCGCCGCCGGCGCCTTACACCGAAAGTCCGCTGCTGGGCAATCTGCTCGAGCAGATCGCCGAAGTGCCTTTCAGCCCCGCGGCGGAAGCTCATTTGCTTGATGCCACCAAACCGCACGAGGCGCCCAGCGAGGAGTTCCGCGCTTTCCGGACACGCATCAACCACTTACAGAGTCTGCAATCGCTGCATTCGTTGGTGGTGACCAGTCCTTCACCGGCGGAAGGTAAATCCTTCACCGCGGTGAACCTCGCGCTAGCCGAGGCGCATTTGGCCGGCAACCCCACGCTGCTTGCCGACTTCGATTTCCGCCGTCCGGTGCTGCACCGCATGTTTCAGATCGACCGCGGCCCCGGCGTGACGGACTACCTGCAGGGCAAGGCGCCGCTTTCGGCGGTGATCAAGAAGATCGCCGGTTCAAACCTCTACTTGATGCCGGCCGGTGAGGCGGTCATCAATCCGCTAGAGCTGCTGAACCTGCGCGAGGTCAAGCAGTTGCTCGCCGAGTTGCCGCGCGTGTTCAATTGGGTGATTCTCGATAGTCCGCCGCTGTTGTTTGCTGCTGACGCCAATCTGCTCTCCACGCTCACCAACGGCGCGATTCTGGTGGTGCGCATCGGCGTGACCACCATTGATTCCGTGACGCGAGCCGTGCAGTCGCTGTGCGAGAACAATCTCATCGGCATTCTGGTGAACGGCGCGGAACGCCGCGAGCTGTACAGCAAGTACACCTACTATCACAGCTACTACTACGAAAGTCACGGCGATGCCCAGACGCCGGCGCAAGCTGATGGTCTGGAAGCCGCTCCATTACGGCCGCCGGCCGAAAACAACCCCTCGCGGGAAGGCTGACGCTCGCCCTTCATGTTTGCGCGCAAGCTCGGCCTATTGGTGCTTGACCCCGATGGGGAGAAGCCGGTTCCGAAGCCGTGGCTCGATCAGTTTTTCCTGCGCAGCTTCACGGGACACTCCGCGTTCGATCACGTACTGCCTGTCGCCGACGGCCAGGTAGAGGCCGGTTTCGAAGTCGAAGCGGAACTGGCGCGGTGCGAACTCGAACAATGGCTACGCGGCCGCAAGGCGATCGTCGCCGGTGCGCGAGTGCTTCTACGGGAGAATAGCTAGGTCCGGCGCCGTGTGACGAGTTGCTCTGGACGCGCGGGCGGGGCTACGATACAGAATTCACCTTGCGTTCCATGACCAATCGAAGACAGTTTCTTCACCACCTTGCGGTGCCCGTCGCGGCGGGCTTTCCCGCCATTGTGAAGGCGTCGGCGCTCGGGCTGAACGGAAGCGTCGCGCCGAGCGATCGCGTTACCGTCGCCACGATCGGTGTGGGTTGGATGGGAGGCGGCCACGTCGCCGAGTTCCTGAAGATTCCGTCCGCGCATCTGGTGGCGGTCTGCGATGTCGATGAACAGCACCTCAGCGAGGCCAAGTATCGCATCGATCTGAAGTACGGCGATCAAGGCTGCGCCACCTATCGTGCTTTTGAGGAAGTTCTGGCGCGGCGCGACATCGACGCCGTTACCATCGCGCTGCCGGATCATTGGCACGCCCTGGCCGCCGTGCAGGCCGCGCGCGCGGGCAAGGACATCTACGGCGAAAAGCCGCTGGCGCACAACTTCCACGAAGGCCGCGCCATCCGCGAGGCCGTGCATCGCTACAAACGCATCTGGCAGACCGGAAGCTGGCAGCGGTCGCAGGAGAATTTCCGCCGCGCCGTCGAGTTGGTCCGCAACGGCCGCATCGGCAAGGTGCATCGCGTCGAGGTTGGCCTGCCCGCCGGCCACACCGACTTCGCCAAGACCAAGGACCAGACCAAGGTGACCGCGCCGCCGGTCACATTGAACTATGACCGTTGGCTCGGACCGGCCCCCGAGGCGCCCTACTGCCCCGCGCGCGTGCACAAGAACTGGCGCTGGAATCTGGATTACGGCGGGGGACAGTTGATGGACTGGATCGGCCACCATGGCGACATCGCGCACTGGGGCCTGGGCATGGACGCTAGCGGTCCGGTCGAAGTAGAAGGCACCGGTACGTATCCGCCGCGCGAGGCGCTCTACAATTCCGCGATGAAGTACTACATCACGGCGAAGTACGCCGAGGGCTTCACCATGATCATGGCCGGCGGCTATCGCGGTATTCGCGGCGGCACCAAGTGGATCGGTGAAAAGGGCTGGATCTGGGTGAGCCGCGGCGGACTCGAAGCCGAGCCGGCCAACATCCTCACCAGCGTCATCGGGCCGAACGAGATCCAGATCCCGACCTCGCCCGGCCACTACCAAGAGTTCATCGACTGCGTGAAGTCGCGCCAGGCCACACTCACTCCGTCCGAAGTTGCCGTGCGCAGCGCCACGCCCGGTTGGCTGGGACAGATCGCCATGCTCACCGGCCGCAAGATCAAGTGGGATCCGGTGAAGGAAGAGATTATCGGCGACGCGGACACCTCCAAGCTGTTGTCCCGCGATATGCGCTGGCCGTGGCGTCTGTAGCGCCTATTTCGCTTTCACGATTCGCACCATGCGGCGGCTGACGGTGGGCGCTTCGCCCGCCGCCGGTACGGCCGTGGCCTTCAGCATGTAATCGCCTTCCAACGACGGCAGGTTCAACGCAAGGTGCCAGGTGTGCGCACCCAGCGCATTCAACTCGAACGCGCGCTCGGCGCTCGCCGCGATTTTCCCTTGCGAATCTTCGAGCACGAGCCGCAGCGTGCCTTTGCGCGGAGTGTCGTAATCGTTCACCATCATGACGGCGAAACTCCGTGACGCTCCGGCATCGAGCTGGTTGCGCCAGAAATCGATATACACGCCGAGCGGCTTGAACGCCTCACCGACGTAATCGACAAAGTGCGGTTCGAGCTTGAGTTTGGCGACGTCCAAGAAATGGTCGCTGGTGAAAGCGCCGGGGAAGCTCGCCGTCAGGTAGACAAAGTGCAGCACGCCGGCGAAGTCACGATGCGCACGCCAGTACTCAGTCAGTCCGCCGAGCCAATAGGCGTTATACAGGAATCGCTTTTCCGGGGTGGCATTCGCACCGAGGAAACGCGTGTAGACGTTTTCAGTCAGCAGCGTCGGTGTGCCATCGCGGTTTAGCCACACCCAGCCGTATTCGTTGATGAACGCCGCATGCGCCGTCGGGTGACCGGAGTTGCGGCTGCGCGCGCCGGTCTGTTTTTCCAGATCCGCCATCTCAAAGCCGGGCTTGTTGAATAAGTAGGGATGATCCTCGATCGGATCGTCCGGTCCGCTGGGTGTGTTGTAGCCGTTCTCCCAAGGGCGGTTCGAAAGATCCAGCCCGCGCACCGCCGGGATGATCTTCTCGCCAAGCACGGCGGCTTCGGTTTCATTGCAGGCATCCCAAATGGCCTGGCTCGGATGATTCCAGTTGTCGCGCATGTACTCTTTGAACTCGGTGATCAATTCGTCGACGCTCCACTGGCGAACAGTGTCAGGCATGCTGCGCCCGGTCCAGATGAAGAATTCATTCTGAATCAGCAGGCCGGCTTCGTCGGCGTAGTCCATCCAGAAATCCGGGACCGGCCCGATGCAGAAACGGAAGCTGTTCCAGTGCATCTGCTTCGGCATCTCGACCAGCAACTTGCGAACCCATGCGCGATCCCACGGCAACCGGCCGCAGTTCGGATCTTCGAAGAAACGATGCAGCGTGACGTTGGATCCGCGCAGAAAATACGGCCGGCCGTTCAGATACGCGCGCCGCGTGGCTGTGTCGAAGCGGAACTCACGCATGCCGAAGCGCGTGGTGGTGTCGTCGCCCGACGTCGTCACCGTGAGGGTGTAAAGGAACGGCCGCTCGGGACTCCACAACTGCGCGTCGGGAATGCGAATGCGCGTGCGTTTGGTGGCGGTGCCGTTAGCCGGGACGCGCAGTTCGGCTTCTTCGGCCGTTGCGACCTCGCGCTTATCGGCCCACGTCCGCACCGTGAACTTCAACGGCGTCGTCAGCGCGGCGCCGTGACTGCGGACCACGGTCTCAACCAGAATTGAAGAACTATGTATGCCCGGCGCCACTTGCACGCTTTCGATCACCGGATTGTCGGCCAGATCGAGCGAGACGCTGTCGTAGATGCCCGGCGTCCACTTCAACTTCTCGAAATCCGTACCCGCCGGCACCGTCGTGGGTAGCGCCGCCGGATGCGCGCCCACGCGCACGATCAGTTCGTTCTCGCCGTCCCAGCGTATGGTCTTGCTCGCGTCGAAGTACCCCGCCGTAAAGCACCCGAAGTGCTCGCCCAGTTTCGCGCCGTTCAGCCACACGGCGGTGCCGAATTGCGCTTTGTTGATCTTCAGAATCGCCGTCTCTTTGCGCGCGGGAACGCGGAACACGCGGCGATACCAGAAGTAGTTGCGCGACTGGCGCGGAATGCCCACGGTTTGAACGCGCGCCGATTCGGGCAGCATCTTGCGCCACACGCGATTCTGGATCAGTTCGCGACTGTCGAAACGATCGACGTCGGCAAACGGAGGAGAAGCCAGATTCGCCAGCCCCGGCACCGGAACGCTATGCGTGAAGGAAGCCGGCTTCGCATCGGCTGCAACGCTGTCGCCGATTTGCCAGGTCCCGTCCAAAGAAACCGTCACTCGTCCGGCGTGCAGTGGAACGAGTCCGGATAGAACCGCCGCGAAAAGCAGAATGCACCGCATCCCAACAGTATAGAGATGCGGGAAGCTCTACTCTAGCGCCGTGTGCCGTCGGCGCGGACCGCTTCGCTGCGCTTCACTTGCACTCGGCGGCGCCCCTTGGCCAGATTCGCGTGGGCTCGGTCTCTGGCGGCCTGGCTGACGACGATCTTGTTGACCACCTGCCGCGCACCCGCGGTGCGAGCCATCCGCGTGGCGGCGCCCTTGCGTTGGATGACGTC
>CAZDIZ010000191.1:7820-10278 GCA_964505625.1 uncultured Solibacteraceae bacterium
CCTGCTGAAAAACCAGGGACAGACCACTCTGCCCCCGGAGGCATCGCTTCAGACGAAGAGAAACTTCAGGGGCAGAGCTGTCTGTCCCGTTTTTCAGCAGCCTCTTCAATGGATAGTGCGTCGTGGGCGGTATAATTCGCAGAGGTCTTCGCCATGTTTCGACGGATCCTTTTGCTGTTATCGTTTGCGTGCCTGGTTTCGGCCGCCGACTTGACCAGTCTGTACCGCGGTTTCCAAAACCCGCCGCGCGATAAGTCCTTGATGCCGTATTGGTTCTGGAACGGCAAGCTCTCGGCCGCCGAAAGCCGGCGCCAGATGGAAGAGATGATCGGCCAGGGCGTCCATCAGGCGGTGGTCTTTCCGTGGAACGGCATGGGCGTGCGCTACCTTTCCGAGGACTACTGGAAGCAAGTGGGCGCCGCGCTCGACGCCGCCAAACAGCTTGGCTTCACGCTGAACTTCGCCGACGAATACACGTGGCCGAGCGGACACGCCTGGGACCCGCACACGGACCGCCCGGAGCTGAGCCAGGTGCTGTTGAAGCATCCCGAATACCGCATGCGGCGTCTGGCTCGATCCGAATTCACGCTCGAAGGCCCGAATGGTTGGAGTTGGGAATGCCCTGAAGTTCCCGAAGCCGTGGTGGCCGCGCGCATGGACTCGAACGGACGCCTGGAGGAATCCTGGTTCGTGCAGTTGCCGGTCACGGGCCGCTCCCTGCGTTGGGACGTGCCGCCCGGGCGTTGGGCGTTGAGCGTTTACTGGACCGAACCGGCCGTGGGCGCGCACAACACGCGCGTGGACATGATGAACGCCGACGCCGTGAAGGTCTATCTGGATCTGGTCTACGAAGAATACGCGCGGCGTTTCCCTGAGCACATGGGCACCACCATCAAGCTCACCGTCGCCGATCACGAAGGCGCGCACGGAGCGCAGATTGCCTGGACACCCAAACTCTGGGAAGAGTTTCAGAAGCGGCAAGGGTTCGACCTGCGGCCATGGCTTTTGCTACTCACGCACGATACGCCCGACGCCGCGCGCTCGCGCCGCGTGCGCACAGCGTACTGGGAGACTGTCTCCGCGCTTTACGCCGAGAACTTCTCCGAGCAGGTCACCCATTGGTGCACCAAGCACGGCATCAAGCACGCCACATCCACCTACGAAGAACAGTTCTTCTATCAGGTGGATCGCGCCGGCGACATGTTCCGGCAGTGGCGCGCGGGAACCGGTGTGTTCATCGACGCGCTGCTGGAGCGTTCACGTCTGCCCATCGATTTCAAGGAAGCCGCCTCTGTGGCGCACTTCGAAGGCACGCCGCTATGGGTGGAAAACCAGGGGTTGCAAGGGAACACAGATTACTTCAGCCTCGAAAGAGCGCGCCTGGGCACCAACATGTGTCTGCTGTGGGGCGCCGACGCGTTGCTGCCGTACTTCGACTACGATCCGAAAGTCATTCAATGGCCGCCGCAGTGGTTCTTTGGCCAGCCCACCTGGCGTTACTTTCATCATTACGCCGACCTGGTGCGGCGCGGCCATTACATGAACGCGCAGGGCACGCACGTCGCTCCGGTGTTGATCTACTATCCGCGCGAAACCGCATTCGCCAACTCGGCGTATCTGTTTTCCGAAAAGCGCCAGGATCTGCACTGGAACTCGGTGATGGACAAGGTGCAGGACTTCTACTCGGCTCTGCAATTCGAACTGACGCGCCACGGTTGGGACTATCACATGGCCGACAGCTACTACATGGAACGCGCCGAGGTGCGCGGCCGCGCGCTGCACATCGGCGGTGAGAGTTTTCGCGTGTTGGTGCTGCCGCCGATGACCAACATCGAACCTGCCGCCGCGCGTAGGATTCGCGAATTTGTCTCTGCCGGCGGCACCGTACTGGCCATCGGCGAACTGCCGCAGGGACTCGCTCCCGAAGGGATTCGCCGGTTCGCCGCGCGGGAGCATCCGCAGTTCATGGACCGCTTGAACTACACCGTCTACATCGAAACTCCGGCCGGCATACGCGAGGATCTGCGTCCGTTACTTGATGCAATGCGCGCGGTGGAACCGCCGCCGGTCGAGATTGCTGATGCCGGCATCGAGCGCCTCTATTTTTCGCACCGCCGCCTGGAAGGCATCGATTGGTATTGGGCCGTGAACGACACGGCGGCCGAGCGCAGTGCGAAAGTGCGCATACCGGGCACGGGAACGTTCGAACGTTGGGACGCCACAACCGGTGAACGCCGCACGCTCCCCGCGCGCGCAATCGGAGCGAAGTCGGAGTTGGAACTCACCTTCGGCCCGCACGACGCTTACTTCATCGTGCGTCACGCGGGTCCCGCCGCCGCGCCGCCGGTTCCAAAGCCCGCGGGCGGCGAAGTGATCGCCGAATTGCCGCGCACCGGCTGGAAGCTCACGCTCGAATCGCCCACCGTCGAAGTGCCCTACGCGCAAATCGAAGGCACAA
>CAZDIZ010000192.1:0-10246 GCA_964505625.1 uncultured Solibacteraceae bacterium
GTAATTGAAAACAATTCCGGCTGGCAGGCGGCCGGCGGTTGGTCGGCGTACTAACGGGGAAATGGTCGAACTATGTACTGCTCGTCGCGAAGAGTAATCCTGCCGATGCTTGTTGCTGCGTTGTCTTCCGGTTGCCGGCCGGCGCGCGTCTCGACGGCGGTGAGTACGCAACTGAACGTTTCGGTCGCGCCCGCTGATTCCAGCGAATCGAAGACGAAGACCTTCCAGGTGACGCTCTCGGACCCACGGGGGTACCAGAATCTGAAGGACACTCGTGTGTTGTTCAACAACGCAATCGATGGCCGCAATGCCTGCTATGTCACCTATGACCCGGTAGCAGAGACATTCGGCCTGATGAACGACGCGGGCGACCACACCGAGAAGCTTCGCCTCAATGCGGGCGGGGTTCTCGAAAATGAGCAGTGCCGCCTCGATACGTCCAGCTCCTTCGTGAACGGCTTCGGCAACGACCTGACCTTGCAGCTTGCCGTGTCGTTTAAATCGGGCTTTGGCGGCAAAAAGAGCATCTACGTTTACGCGGAAAACAAACAGGGCGACTCGACGGGGCTGCAGCCGCAAGGACAAGTGGTGGTTCCCAAGTCTTTCTTGAAGAGCACAACTCAATAGCCTTTTCGTGCGACCAAGCTCAACAAAGCAGCGGGTGTAGTAACCTAGTGAAGGTTCATGTTCGAGCGTTTAAGCCAAGCAGGGAACAGCTCCAGATCCGATTCATCTCCCAGACGTGCCCTGATAACGGGTATTACGGGACAGGACGGATCGTATCTGGCGGAGTTGTTGCTTACAAGAGGATACGAAGTTCACGGCACGGTTCGCCGGGTGGCAATTGCCGACCCGACGGAGCGTCACGAACGTATCCGCCACTTGTTCGGCCGCGTTCATTTGCACGCTGCCTCTCTGGAAAGCTATGCCAGCATTTACGAAGTAGTCGATCGGGTGCGGCCCAGCGAGTGCTATCACCTGGCGGCGCAGAGCTTTGTCCAGTATTCATTTCACGACGCTTTTTCGACGTTGAACACGAATATCAACGGTACGATGCATCTGCTGGAAGCCGTGAGGAGCGTGGTTCCGGAATGCCGGTTCTATTTCGCCGGTTCCAGCGAAATGTTCGGGCAGGTGGAAGAAATTCCGCAGAAGGAGACAACTCGATTCCACCCGCGGTCGCCATACGGTATCAGCAAGGTTTCGGGTTATCACTTCGCGCGCCATTACCGGGAACATTTCGGAATGCACGTTTCCAGCGGGATTCTTTTCAATCACGAGTCACCCCGCCGCGGTTTTGAGTTCGTTTCGCGCAAGATCACTGCCTCGGTTGCCCGAATCGTCACGGGTAGGCTGGACCAGCTTTCACTCGGCAATCTGGATGCACGGCGCGATTGGGGCCATGCACGCGAATACGTTGAGGCGATGTGGTTGATGCTTCAACAATCCGAGCCGGACGATTACGTGGTCGCCACCGGCAAATCCCATACTGTCCGTGAATTTGTCGAATTGGCTTTCGATCATGTCGGTCTGAATTGGCGCGACTACGTCAAGATCGACCCCGCCTTGCGCCGCCCCGCCGAGGTCAACTCGCTGTTGGGCGACGCGTCCAAGGCGCGGGAAAAGCTCGGCTGGAGCGCGAAGCAGCCTTTCGCGGACCTCGTACACGAGATGGTGGATGCCGACTTAGGCTTGCTCGGTGCGGAGGCGGCTGAGGCGGTTGGCGCGAAGGGGAAAGGCTGACGATGCGGTTCACGGCGGGCCATTTCAAGCGCCGGATCCAGGAATCGCTGCCGGAGGAAGCTCCCGATCTTTCGTCCGCCGGCCCTGTGGCACTGCCGGGCGAGCCAATAACCGTCGATCTCCGTGACCTTTTGCCGATTGCCGGCGACGATCAGTTTCTTCACGAAGCCTATCGCCGAATACTCGGCCGCGAAGCCGATATCTCCGGATTCCTGAATCACCGCCAGATGCTGCGGAGTCACGTTCCCCGACGGGTGATCCTGTATAACCTGGCGACTTCGGACGAGGCCAAGCTGACCGGCCGCGTGTACCAGAATCTCGGCGGGCCGCGATTCCTTGGCGGGCGACTTCGCTACCGTTTCGTCGAGCGGGTTCGGTCGGCCGGTCGCGCGACGGTGACGCGCAGTGTTGGTTTCTTACGTGGCTTGCTGTTTCGCCGATTCGACCTGCTCGAGAACAAAGTCGACTATCTGCTCGAAGAGCTGGAATCGCGTTCGGAGCGCGTTTCCGCGAAGGTGGACCATACACTCTGGACCGTATCGGAGAAGTTGGACTCCTACGTGGCGGACATGCGGCAGCGGCAAGAAACTGTAGCTGCTTTGGTGGACGAAATCCATTCCACGTTAAATGGCGCGGCGCTCGAAAGGCTCGACGGCATGTCGGCACAGTTCGAACAGCTTGCGTCGCGCATGGACGCGCAGTCGGTGGAGATTCGCGAACGGCAGGCGTTGCTGCACCATCGGCAGTTGGTTATCGACGACCACTTAACCGCCGTGGAACACCAGCTTGCCACTCGTTTGAAGACGCCTCTCGTGCATGGCGGCGAAAACGTCACGGCGCTGGAACTCGACGGCTTCATCCTGGGCGTGCCGGGCGAAGAATGGCGCTTGACGGCTTACTACACTTTCCGAGGGTTCCCCGAGCCTGGGCTAGTGCGTCTTTTCAAGAGCATCGTGAAGCCGGGCATGGTGGTGGTGGATGTCGGCGCGCATATCGGTCTATACACGCTGCAGGCCGCGCGGTTGGTGGGGGCGGCGGGCAGAGTTCACTGCTTTGAGCCCACTCCGCGCACGTTCAGCATTCTGAAGGACAACGTCCGAGTGAACGCGTTCGCCGAGACCGGCATAGTGGTTCTGCATCAAGCCGCGGTGTCGGATCGCGCGGGAACCGCGGACCTGCACGTCTTTTCGGCCGAATCGGGCCACAACACGTTGTTCGGCGGCCAAGCGGACACGCGCGTTCGCGTGGATACCGTCGCTTTGGACGAAGCGCTTCGCGATGAGCCGCGAGTGGATGTCGTCAAGATCGACGCCGAAGGGGCCGAGCCGCTGATTCTCCGCGGGATGCGTGAAATCATCGCGCGCAACCCTCAGCTTCGGATCTTCATCGAGTTTGCGCCGGAGCATTTGCGGCGTGCCGGATTTACTCCCGAGGCGTTCCTGGATGAAATCGCCGGCTTCGGATTGAGCGCCATGGTGGTGGACGACATGACGGGTGAACTCTCGCCCGTTGACACGGAAAAACTGCCGCACGCGATCACGGCGAATCTCTGTCTCCAGCGCGAACCCGATGCCGAGGTGGGGGCGTGAAGCCGCGCGTCGTGGTTCTTGGCGCAAGCGGTCACGCCAAGGTGATCATTGAGATCCTGGAAGAAATGGGCACGTTCGACATTGCAGGATGCACGTGCACTCCCGCAAATTCCGGTACGGTCATCGGTTATCCAATCCTGGGAGGTGATGAAGCGCTGCCGGGGCTTTTGGCCGGCGGTGTTGATCACGCCTTCGTCGCGGTGGGTGACAATCGGGTCCGGTGGAACATCATCCGCCAGGTAAGGGCACTGGGATTCAAACTCATCACCGCGGTAAGCCGGAGTGCCCGAATCTCTCCGCGCGCCCGGCTCGGCGAGGGCGTGGCAGTCATGCCCGGCGCCACCATCAACGTCAACACGAGGGTTGGCGATGGTGCGATCATAAACACAGGCTCCAGCGTCGACCACGACTGCGTCGTGGGAGAGTGCGCGCATATCGCGCCAGGCGTTCACCTTGCCGGTAACGTGACCATCGGCGAGGGCGCCTTCCTTGGTGTTGGCAGCTGCGTGATACCTGGAGTGGCGATCGGTGCCTGGAGCATGATCGGAGCCGGGGCGGCCGTCATCGGCGATCTTGACGAAGGCGTCACCGCGGTTGGCGTGCCCGCCAGGGTTATCAGAACGAAAACGTAATTTCCAGACAGATGAACGCAAAGAAATACATCCCCGTCGCACATCCATGCTTTGCCGGGAACGAGAAGAAATACGTGGCCGAATGCCTGGACACGATGTGGGTCTCATCCATCGGAAGGTTCATTTCTGAGTTCGAAAAGACCTTCGCCGATTTCTGTGAAGTCGAGCACGCGATCGCCTGCAACAACGGCACCAGCGCCATTCACCTGGCGCTGATGGCATTCGATGTCAAGGCCGGCGACGAGATCATCGTACCGACGCTGACCTACATCGCCAGCGCGAACGGAGTGCGCTACTGCGGAGCGCGGCCCGTGTTTGTGGATTCCGAACCCCGCACCATGAACCTCGACCCGGCTAGGATCGAGGAACGAATCGGACCGCGTACCCGCGGCATTCTTGCCGTCCACCTCTACGGACACCCTGCGGATATGGATGCGATCATGGAGATCGCGCAACGGCGCGGATTGTTCGTGATCGAAGACGCCGCCGAAGCTCATGGCGCGCTGTGCCGTGGGCGCAAAGTGGGCGGCATCGGCCAGGTGAATGCCTTCAGTTTCTTCGGCAACAAGATCGTCACTACCGGCGAAGGCGGGATGGTGACGACCCGCGATCCGGAACTTGCGCGGAAGGTGCGGCTGCTTCGCGGACAGGGCATGGACCCCGAGCGGCGCTATTGGTTTCCCATGGTCGGCTATAACTACCGCATGACCAACATTGCGGCCGCCATCGGCCTGGCGCAAATGGAGAAGGTCTCGGAACATACCGAAGGGCGGCGCCGCGTGGCGGCGTGGTACAACCACCATCTTGCGCACCTCGCTGATTGCGTTCGCCTCCCCATCGAAGAGCCCTGGGCGCGGCATGCCTTCTGGTCTTACGCGGTGCTGCTGGAGGACAATGCACGCCTGGATCGCGACACGTTCATGAAGGCCATGGCGGAGCGGGGTATCGAAACGCGCCCGGTTTTCTATCCGATGCACGTGATGCCGCCTTATCGCGAGGCGGACGGTTCGTATCCGGTGGCGGAAGATCTCGCCCGGCGCGGAGTGAGCTTGCCGGCCCACTCACTGCTCAGCGAAGAGGACGTCGCCTACATCGCCACCACAATGGAATCGTTATTGCGCGGCTGAACAGGCATGAAGATCATTCTGGCCAGCACGACGAACCCGTTTGTCGAAGGCGGGGCGACCTTCATCGTCGATTGGCTCGACCAGCATCTTCGCCTTGCCGGCCACCAGGTAGACGTTCTGAACATCCCTTTCGATTTCGAGCACGGCAGGATGCTCGATCAAATGCTGGCGTTGCGCTTGCTTGACGTAAGCCAACATGGCGATCGGCTGATCGCCATTCGCACACCAAGCTATTTGCTGCGCCATCCGTCGAAGGTGCTTTGGTTCATTCATCATCATCGAAGTGCTTACGATTTCTGGAACACGCCCTATTCCAACATTCCCAGAACGCCGGAAGGCTTGCGAATCCGAAGGGCCATCATGAGTGCCGACGACGCTGCTTTCGCCGAAGCGCGCCGCATCTTCGCCAACTCGCGGGTGGTGGCGGATCGTTTGCAGCGGTTCAACAACGTGAACGCCGAGGTGCTCTATCCGCCACTGGGCCATCCAGAGCGCTACAGTTCCACGATTTTCGACGACTACATCCTGTACTTGAGCCGCCTGACGCATCACAAGCGACAGTGGCTGGCCATTGAGGCACTGCGTCACACGCGAACGCCGGTGAAACTGGTGATCGCGGGCATGCCCGATCCTGACGCGGCCCCGTACCTGGACCAGTTGCGCGCATTGGTTGAAAAGTACGAGTTGGGTAATCGCGTGGCCTTGGCGGCAACCTGGATCCCGGAGCAGGAAAAGATCCGGCTGTATGCCGAATGCCTGGCCACCATCTACATCCCGCTCGATGAGGATTCCTACGGATACCCAACGCTGGAAGCGCACCACTCCGGCAAGACGGTGATCACCACCAGCGATTCCGGCGGCACGCGGGAATTGATCGTCCACGGCGAGAACGGGTTTCTGGAAGCTCCGGACCCGGAGGCCATCGCGCAGGCCATGGACAAGCTCTATCTGAACAAGCAACTCGCTCGGGAAATGGGCGAAGCTGGCCGGCGCCGGATCGCTCAACTTGGCATCTGCTGGGAGAACGTCATCGAGAGGTTACTCGCGTGAAGTTCGCCGTCGTCAACAACTGCGTTCCGTTCGTGTCCGGGGGCGCCGAACACCTGGCCGCGGCGCTCGTGTCGAAGTTGATCGAATACGGACACCAGGCGATTCTCGTGCGGATACCTTTCCAATGGGAGCCCGCACCGAAAGTCGTCGAGTCCATGCTGGCGTGCAGGTTGATGCGATTGCCGAATGTGGACCGGATGATCGGACTAAAGTTCCCGGCCTACTATGTCCCGCATACAGACAAGCGGCTTTGGCTGCTACACCAGTTCCGTCAGGCCTACGATTTCTGGGGTACGCCGTTCCAGGGTTTGCCGAACACGCCGGAAGGGCGCAGAATACGCGAGGTGGTTATTCAAACCGACAACACGTACTTGCGCCAAGTCGGGAAGATCTATACGAACTCGCATGTCACGTCGGGCCGTTTGAAGCGCTTCAACGGCATCGAATCGGAAATCCTGTTTCCGCCGTTGTTCGAAACCGGCCATTTCCACACCGAGTCATACGGCGACTTCATCTTCTACCCCAGCCGGATCACCGCTTCGAAGCGGCAGAAGCTGATGGTCGAAAGCATGCGGTATGTAAAGACCGCGGTGCGCCTGATCGTGGCGGGGAAAGCGGAAGCTGAGCAGGATATTCGGGAGATCGAAGAGATCATACGGTGCCACCACTTGGAGAAACGGGTGGAGGTATTGAATCGATTCATCAGCGAAGAGGACAAGGCGGAGTTGTTCAGCCGGGCTCTTGGTTGCGCTTACGTCCCCTACGATGAGGAGTCGTACGGCTACGTCACGCTCGAATCCTTCCATTCGCGTAAACCGGTGATCACCTGCGCCGATTCGGGCGGGACTGACGTCGTGGTGAAGGACGGCGTCACTGGATATGTGACGCAGCCGGATCCGCGCGCGATCGCGCAGGCCATGGACAAGCTCTACGACGATAAGGCGGCCGCGCAACGCATGGGCGAAGCCGGCCTGGAGTTGATCCAGCAACTCCGAATCACGTGGGACCGGGTGGTGGAGGTATTCACGCAATGAGGATTGCCTGGTTCACGCCGTTCTCCAGGCAGAGCGGTATCGGCCGGTGCAGCTCGGAGATTGTGCGCCACCTGAGCCAACTCGCCGACGTCCACGTTTGGCATCCGGAGACCAACGATCTCCGCGAAACTGACGTGACGCGGCGCGCGTTCACCTCGGCTGATTCGGTGAATCCGCAAGCGCTGGCCGAATACGATCTCCTCGTCTATAACCTCGGCAACTATCTTCCGTTCCACGGCGAGATCTACCGGCTCTCGCAGCGCTTCCCTGGCCTGTGCATCCTGCACGATTTCGTGATGCACCATTTCTTCTCCGATTACTACCTGGAGCGGCTGCGCGCGCCCCGCCACTACGTTCTCACCATGAAGCGGCTTTATGGAGAGCATGGGCGGCGAACCGCCGAGGGTATTGTCACCGGTAAGCGCCGGCACGTTTGCGAATCCGAGGAAGTTCTGGATTTCCCGTTCTTTGAAGAAGCGATTCGTGGCGCCTACGGTGTGATTACGCACGCCGAATTCTTGCGCCAGCGCGTGGAGCGGGTCTTCGCCGGTCCCGTGGCCAGATTCTGGCTGCCTTACGAGCCGCTTGCCGGTGTGCGCGTTCTTTCACGCTCTGAACTCGGTGTCCCCGAAGACGGTCTGTTGCTGGTCACGGTGGGACATGTGAATCCGAATAAGCGGATTCATGTGGTGATCGACGCACTGGGGCGAAACCCGGGACTTACTCGCAACCTGACCTACGCGGTGCTCGGGCCCGCGGACCCCGCCTACCAGAACCGTCTGACCGCGGCCGTGAAAGCGCACAAACTGGAGCGCGTAGTGCGTTTCCTCGGTTACGTATCCGACGAAGTGCTCCACTCCTACATCACGCATGCCGGCGCCTGCGTGAACCTGCGCTACCCGGCCATGGAAGGCGCCTCCGGATCGGCAATCGAGGAGATGATGCAGGGGAAGGCGATGCTGGTGACCGACACCGGCTCATTCGCCGAGCTGCCGGATGACTGCGTCATCAAGGTGAATCCCGCGCGCGAGCAGGATGAAGTCGCGGCCGGATTAACCAAGTTAGTGATGGATGGCGAACTGCGCGAGGCGCTCGGTAAGCGGGCCGCGGAGTTCGCGCAGCGCAACTTCCGTCCTGAAACGTACGCTCGCAACCTGGTCCGTTTCGCGCGCGAAGTGCTGGGCGCCAAGCCGCTGCTGCAGCTTTCCGATCGCTTGGCCGGCGAACTGACTGCGATGGGTGTGAATGCGGACATGGAGATCGTCGAGACGGTTTCGCGGGAATGTTGCCAGTTGTTCTGCAGCCGCGAAGAGCCTGGCCCCGAGCAGGAGAGTGTACATGCGTCGTGAGCACAACTTTGAACCCTGTCCGGTGCCTCGCTACGGACACGGCAAGCCGGCGCATCCGGAACTGCTCGAACTGATTGAGCGGCGGCGGCCGGCTTATGCAAGGCACCTCGGCGGTTTTCTTCGCTACGCACCGGACTTCTTGACAATCAATGTCGATCCCGACCAGCACGGCACGGGAGCCGAACCGTAGTGGGGCAACGACCAAATGCCGCGTCTGGCCGCCGGGGTCTGGATTCAGGCACACGACATCTACCTGCCGTTCGATTGTCCGCCCGATTGGATGGACCGCGACTACACCGAACAATACCTGCTGGCTGGCGCGAAGCGGCTGCGAATTGAGATGCCGAACGCCTTCATCTCGAAGGACGCAGCGTTGAGCGGCATTCTGGAGCCGCCGTGGCGGCCAGAAGGTCTCTAAGATACGGTACGTCGTTTTGGATGCGAACATCCGCGTAGCCGGATTTTGCCCCAAGGTCGGAATGGCCGCGTCCGGATCGCGCGATGAATGCCGGAAATCTGCGTGCGTTTCAAACATGTTTGCAGTTGATTGTTCGCACTGGAGCCATAATTGTTGTAATATTTGTCTGGGAGTTGCCGATCAGTGGAGCAGATGCCGCAACCCATAGAGGACAGCGAACTGATGTTGGCTCAGTTCAACCGGTTGATCCAGGAGATCCTCCGGGGAACTATGAACCGCAATTGTTTCCGTCCTTGGGAAATTCGCCTCTTGCTGGACATCGAGACTTGCAGCTTGCGCGACGGCGCCAAGCGCGAGACTCTGCGCCGCTACCAGAAAGCGGTGCGCCGCGCCATGGAGAAAGGCGCCGCGCAGCCCATGCTGTTGTCCGAATACCTGGGAGGCAACCGCGCGCGCCGGTCCGCGGCCGAATCCGGCGACGGCTTGAGTGAATCAACGACTTCTGCGATATCCTGAAAGCGTAGTCTCACACCGTTGTCATTCAAGGAGGAATCTATGTCCAGCGCTGGTACGCCCCCGTCCGGAGCCGGCAAGCCCGTACGGACCGTGTTTTGCGTTAAATTTCAAAAGGAACTGCCCGGCTTGGACGAGCCTCCCTTCGACAATCATCCTCTCGGCCAGCGCATCTACGAGAGCGTCTCCAAGGACGCCTGGAAGATGTGGGTCGAGCAAATGAAGATGATCATGAACGAATACCGCCTGAACCTCGGCACGCGGGAAGCGCAGGAATTCCTGCTCAAGCAGATGGAAGCCTACTTCTTCGGCGAAGGCGCGGCGGTCCCGTCCGACTACGTGCCGCCGGGCGCCAAGCACTGACGCGAAGGCGCGCCTTTGACGCGTACCTCATCGTCCGCGCCTGCGGGCACGTTGGCCGTTGCCATGCAGTAGTCTTTGAACATCGCCGAATCCCAAGAGCAACACCAGGGCACAGTTCACCGCCATGCAGAATCGCCGCAGGACCATCGCTGAGGTGCGGGAAACGTCCGGTCCGTCCCCGGGTTTCCCCCTGTCGCAAGCCGGGTTTCATCGCTGAGGTGCGAGGAACTTCACGTGCGGCACCGCGTTTCCAGACTCATCAAAATGCGTCTGTCCTCTTTTCCCGCGCGACGAAACCATTCAGGTCTTGCGCGTCCGCAATCGCAAGCAAGCTTATCGCTGATGGGCTACGAAGCCAAGAAAACGGAACACTGCGGCGCCAAACACGGCAACGGCGCCTACTGGGGCTACCGGTGGGACGCCAAGAA
>CAZDIZ010000193.1:0-10200 GCA_964505625.1 uncultured Solibacteraceae bacterium
GATGGCGTTTTCCAGGGCTTCGGCGGCGGCTAGTCCCAGGGCGTTTACGTCGGCTTCGGCGACTCCTTGCGATAGCGCTATGACGAAGTCTCCGTCGAATGTGGTGTGGACTGGGGCGATGGCTCGCACCATGCCGTGTTGCGCCAGTTGCGCTACCTTGGTCGCCTGCACCTTGGTGAGCTTTGCGTTCGTCGCTACCACAGCGAGCGTGGTGTTCTCTTTGAAGAGACCTTTGCCCGGACCTTTCTTCATGGCCTCCACGGTGCCGGCGAATTCCATGCTGTCCGGGGCAGTGCGCGCTCCGGCGATGATCTTGCCGGTGGCGGGGTCGCGCACGTCTCCGAAGGCGTTCACCACTACCAGCGCGCTCACCAGCACGTTCATGAAGCGGCCGGCCAGTTTCACCGTGTATGTTCCAACGCCCGATTTCATGGCGCGCGACATGCCGAAGATCTTGCCCACGGTGGCGCCGGTGCCCGCGCCTACGGCTCCTTCCACAACGGGCTCTTCGGATGCGGCGCGCGCGGCGGCTTCGCCCATTTCGCGCGTGGGGCGGATGTGCGCCTTTCCGATCGCCAGATCGTAAATGATGCCGCCGGGCACGATGGGCACGCGCGCGGCCGAAGTCGGGAAGCCCACGCCTTTCGCTTCGAGATACCGCCGCACGCCGCTGGCGGCTTCGAGTCCAAACGCACTGCCGCCGGCGAGGACGATGCCGTGCACCACGCTAGTGACATGCAGCGGGTTCATGGTGTCGAATTCCTGTGTGCCGGTGGCCGAGCCGCGTATGTCGACGCCCGCGACGGCTCCTGCTTCGGTGAGAATAACGGTCGCGCCAGTGAGCGCTTCGAAATCCGAAGCGTGGCCGACGCGGATGCCGGGGATGTCGGTGAGTCCTTTCATGGAAGGTCCGCTTTTACGTTGTATGGTAGCATCGTGGTTCAGGGGTGAAAACGGTTTGTTCGACCTGTTGAAACCGCCGATCCTTGCGACTCAGGAATTCTACGGCCTCACCTACCGCGCGATCCGCAACGTATTCAAGTCGCCGCACTACGTCGACGACATTATGTTGCAGATGGACACGATCGGTGTAGGCAGCCTGCCCATTGTTATCCTGACGGGTCTTTTCAGCGGCGCGGTGATGGCGCTGCAGATGTCGCGCGCGCTGCAAACCTACGGCGCGGTGGGGCAGACCGGGCAGATTGTGGCCATCACGCTGGTGCGCGAGTTGGGCCCGGTGCTGACGGCGCTGCTGGTGGCCGGACGCAACGCGTCCGGTATGGCTAGCGAGTTGGGCTCGATGAAAGTCACCGAGCAGATCGACGCCATGCGCGCGCTGGGCACCGATCCGGTGCAGAAACTGGTGACGCCGCGTTTGATCGCCACCTGTGTGACGCTGCCGCTGCTCACCATCATCGCGGACTTCCTGGGTATTTTCGGCGGTTTTCTCATCGCCTATTTCCGTTTGAACCTGACGCCGCCGCAGTACTGGAACAACGTCTATCAATCCCTGGAATACAACGACATTACGCAAGGTCTGGTGAAGCCGTTCGTGTTCGCCTTCATTGTCGCCCTGGTGGGCTGTTTTTACGGCATGCGTACCACCGGTGGCACGCAGGGCGTGGGCCGCGCCACCACGCAGGCCGTGGTTGTCGCGAGCGTCTGGATTTTCATTGCGACGTTCTTCATCACGCAGATCTTTGTCAGCCTGTAGACGGTCATGATGGAAGCCGCCCGACAGCCCGTCCTGAAGTTCGACAACGTCTCGCTCAGCTTTGACGAGCAACTCGTGCTGGACTCGATTTCTTTCGAAGTGTGGCCGGGCCAGTCTCGCATTCTGTTGGGTGCGGCGGGCAGCGGCAAGACGGTGCTGCTGAAAGTGGCCATGGGCCTGGTGAAGCCGGACGCGGGCGCTGTCTATCTGTTCGGCAAGGATTTGAGCGGACTGCGCGAATCCGAGTTGTTCGATCTGCGCAGCCGCATCGGCATGGTGTTTCAGGAAGGCGGGTTGTTCGATTCGCTGAACATCGAAGAGAACGTCGCGTATCCGCTGGTGAATCAGCGCGTGCTGCATTGCCCGAGCGATCAGGTGCGGCCGCGCGTGGAAGAAACGCTGAGCTTCGTGGAACTCGAGCACACGCTCGACAAATTTCCGAGCGAGCTCTCGGGCGGCATGCGGCGGCGCGTGGGAATCGCGAGGGCGGTGGTGACCGAACCTCCACTGGTGCTCTACGATTCGCCCACGGCGGGGCTTGATCCCATCACCAGCTACACCATCATGGCCCTGATTCTGAAGCAGCGCGACCTGAAACGTACGACGTCCATGATCGTGACGCATCGTTTTCAGGACGGCCACATGGTGGCCAACTATCTGTACAACCCAAGCACAGGACAGGCCGAACCCGCGCGGGCGAGCGGCGGGCAGACGTATGAAGGCACCGTGTTCATGGTAATGCGCGAAGGCCGCCTGGTTTTCGAAGGCACCCAGGACGAACTGGAGGCCGCGCGCGACCCATACGTATCGAAGTTCGTGAGACGATCGGAGCATTGATCTATGCCATCGGCGAAGAAAGTGAGTTGGGCGCAGTTGAAGGTGGGCATCATGGCGATCGTGGCCATGGTGATTCTCGGCGTCCTCATCTTCTACCTGACCGGGAGCAAGAAGTTCTTCACTCACCCGGCGATTCTGTACACGTACATGGACGACTCGGCGGCGCTGGCCAAAGGATCGCCGGTGCGCCTGAACGGGTTCCTGATCGGCAACGTGAGCAAGGTGGAACTGTCCGGCTCGACAAAGCCGCTGCGCATCGTGCGTGTCACCATGGAAATTGAGCCGGAACGGCTGAAGGCGATTCCGATCGATTCGGTGGCCGCCATCAGCGCGGAGAACGTGCTGGGCACCAAGTTCATCAACATCCGCATGGGCCGCAATCCGATGACGGTGAAGAACGGCGGAGAAATCCCCGCCCTGGACACGCGCGAGTTCGACGAAGTGGTGGCCTCCGGCTACAACGTGATGGTGTCCGCGCAGGGTTTACTGAAGCGCATCGACGCGATCGTTTCGCAGGTGGAAGCCGGCAAGGGCACTATCGGAAAGTTTATCGTCGATGACGAATTCTACAACCGGCTGACGGCCACCATCGCCGAAACGCAGAAAGTCGCCGAAGCGGTGGGCAGCGGACGCGGCACCATCGGACGGTTGCTCTACGACGAGCGGTTGTACGAAGAACTTCGCAGTTCGATTGCCCGCGTGGACAACCTGCTGCAAGACGTGCAGGAAGGACGCGGCACGGCGGGCAAGATGATCCGCGACCCGGCTCTGTATGACGACGCCCGCAAGAGCGTGGCCGAAATGCGCAAGCTGCTCGAAGACCTGAACGCGGGCAAGGGCAGCGCGGGCAAGTTCCTGAAGGATGAGCAACTGCACCGCAACCTGGCCAACACGCTGGCCAAGCTGGACACCACGCTCGAAAAACTCAATTCGGGGCAGGGAACACTCGGCCAATTGCTGGTGAACCCGCAGCTCTATGAATCGCTGAATGGCGCGACGCAGGAAATGAATGCCTTCATGAAGGATTTCCGCGCCAATCCCAAGAAGTTCCTGCGCATCAAGCTGGGGCTGTTTTGAGCGAACCGCGGCGTCTGGTTGTCAACGCGGACGATTTCGGTTTCACCGAAGGTGTCAACCGCGGCATTATCGACGCGCATCGTAACGGCATATTGACGGCCACCACGTTGATGGCGAATGGCGCCGCGTTCAATGACGCCGTGCGGTTGGCGCATCAAACGCCGTCGCTCGATGTCGGAGCGCATCTCACGCTGGTGGGCGGGCCGGGACAACCGCCGACAGTAACGGCGC
This sequence comes from uncultured Solibacteraceae bacterium, assembly GCA_964505625.1. Classification (GTDB taxonomy): domain Bacteria; phylum Acidobacteriota; class Terriglobia; order Bryobacterales; family Bryobacteraceae; genus JAJFUV01. The sequence continues at coordinate 3,860 of CAZDIZ010000193.1, forward strand.
TGATTGAAGCGCTGCTTCTTGGCCGCGTGAAACCCTACGACGAGCTCGCCGCGCAACTCGGCCGCATCACCGGCGCCGGCATCGCGCCGACGCACTTGGACACACACAAACACACGCACCTGTGGCCGAGCGTGTTGGACGCAGTGCTGCGCGTGGCCCGGGAGTTCGGTGTTGCATGGGTGCGCGCACCGTTCGACCATCCCTCGGCCGGCGCGTCGTGGAAGGCTCGCGCCATCGCGCTCGCCGCGCCGCGTTTCCGCCGCAAGATCGCCGCATGCGGCCTGCGCGCGACGGATCACTTCGCGGGCTTCGACATGACCGGTCGATTCGGCGCTACGGAACTGGCGGGGTTGATCGAACGCCTTCCAACCGGGGTGACCGAGTTCATGTGCCACCCGGGCTATTGCGACGACGAACTGCGCGCCGCGCGAACACGTCTGAAGGAGAGCCGTGCGCGCGAGTTGGAGGCGCTGACAGCGACGGCCGTGCGCGAAGCACTGGTTCAGGCGAACGTGGAGTTGACCGGCTATCGCGCGCTGGCGAGTTACGCGCCCACCACGCGAAACGCTTCCGCGTAGCGCACTTTGCCGCCGATGCCGGCGAGCGCGCCCTCAACCAATTCGAGCGCCATCCACTCCGGCCCGTTGTGCGGACCTTCCAGCGGCTTGGCCAGTTCGGCGGAGAACCCGAAACGCGGATAGTAGCCGGCGTGGCCGAGCACGACGACGATCTTTTCGCCGAGCGCCCGGCATTCTTCCAACCCGCGCTCAACCAGACTCGAACCGATGCCTTTGCGCTGCCAGTCCGGAAGAACCGCCATAGGAGCCAGCGACACGGCGTTCACATAACCCGTGGCGGTTTCGATTCTGACCCGGCTGAAGAAGATGTGGGCGATCACATTGCCCGTTTCTTCATCGGTGGCAACCAGCGACACCAAGGCGTCGCCGGTTCTGCGTAGCAGGTCCACCAGACGCCCCTCGGCGTCCTGACCAAAGGCCAAGCGGTTCAACTCGCGCACCGCGTCGAAGTCCTCCGGTAACTCCTGTCGAACAATCGCCATATCGGTTCCGAACTCCATTGTAGCCGCGCGAGGTCATCAATGAACACTTTTTTGTCTGGTCCTCCTCACGTTGGGTATGCATTATTCGATGCCTGACCCACTCGCGGTACACTCGCCCTTCGCCGAGTCATAATCTACCTATGCGCCGGCGCATCCGCCATGTCGCGTTGATCTACGATGCCAAAACGGCTTACGACCTCAAGGTCATGACAGGTGTCGCGGCCTACCTGCAGGAAGGCGCAAACTGGCAGGTCTACATCGAAGAAAATGCGTTGAAGGACCAACGGCTCCCAGATCTTCGCTCGTGGCGCGGAGATGGCATCATCGCGAATTTCGACGATCCGCGCGTCGCCTCAGCCGTCTTGAGGTCGAAACTCCCGATTGTCGCCTTTGGCAGCGACTATGGATGGTTTAAATCAACTCTGTGCGTGCCGTACGTTGTCACCAATAACGAGGCCATCGCGCAAGTGGCCGCCGACCATCTATTGAATCGAGGCTTTGTGCGCTTTGCCTATTGCGGCTACCCTCGGATGCCGACCCGGATTTGGGCCGAGGAGCGCGAGCACGCATTTGCCGAGCGGATCCGGAATCGGGACTTCCCGTGCTGGATTTATCGCGGCCGCCATAAGACGAGCCGCAAGTGGGATTCCTTTCAGCGCTCGCTATGCGCGTGGCTGGAGTCGCTGCCGAAACCGGTGGGCCTGTTGGCTGCCGACGATGTGCGCGCGAGACAGGTACTGGAGGCTTGCCGCCGTGCCGGCTTCAGCGTTCCCGAAGAAGTAGCCGTGCTCGGAATCGATAACGATGAGATGGTCTGCCAACTGAGCAACCCACTACTCAGCAGCATCGAACAAGGAGCCAAGCGCATCGGTTACGAAGCGGCCAGACTGCTCGACAAGATCATGGCCGGCGGCAAGCCCCGCCAAAGCTGCATCGCGATCGACCCGGTGGGAATAGTGGAGCGGCGATCCACCGACGTGGTGCCGGTCGAAGACCCACAGGTTGCGCGTGCCATGGCCTTCATCAATGAACGTGCCGGCGATGGGATCAAAGCGCAGGATGTGGCGGATGCCGTCGGATTGCCGCGTGCCTGGTTGGATGCCCGCTTCAACGCGCTGGTGGGCCGAAGCCTGTACGCGCAGATTCTTCACTTCCGGCTGGAGCACACCAAACGCCTGGTCTCCAGCACCAACCTACCGCTCAAGCAAATCGCGGCGAGTGCGGGTTTCCGGTCGGTGCAGCACATGACCACTCTATTCGGCATAGCCTACGGGCAACCGCCAGCGAACTATCGCAGCGTGGTGGCGCCCTATGCCGGTTCCAGACGCCGGCCACGCGGCGCGAGCCGTGGAAAGCTGTAAAACATTTCTAGATTCCTATAAACGCCGTCTCTTGAAGCGCGGGTATCATCGTGACACCATAATTCAGAAGTTGCGCGTGTCGCAGTGCCCGTACGCGGGGTGAGAAGTTGGTGGCGAAAGGGTGAACACCGGCACGACGCTTAAACACAAGATCCCAAGATTCACTATCACGGAGGTTACGGCCCATGAAGTGGTGGATTTGTGGTTGCATTTTGGTTTCTCTCCTCTTTCCGGCAGTCCTTCCCGCCCAGACATCGGCAGGTGCGATTGTCGGCGTCGTCCGCGACTCATCGAACGCGGTGATTCCGGAAGCCAAGGTCGTGGTAACCAACATGGGCACGAACGTGAGATTCACGTTCGTGACCGACGCAACGGGCAACTACTTTGTACCGTCGTTGATCCCGGGACGGTACAAGGTCGAAGCGGAAAAGAGTGGATTCAAGAAGGTCGCCGTGACAGAAGCGATGGTTGCGGTCAGCCAGACCTTGCGTGTGGACTTGGTCATGCCGGTGGGCGAAGTCGCCGAAACCGTGAGCGTGCAGTCGGAGGCGCCGCTGATTCAATCCGACCAGGCCACGCTGGGCCAGGTTGTGAACAATCGATCGGTATCCGAGCTTCCGCTCAACGGCCGCGATTTCACGGCGTTATTGCGCCTCAACACGGGGGTGACCGAAGTGCAAGGCGGCATCACGACGGCCACCACCATTCGCCGGCACGGTCTCAACGACGCCTATCGCAACGTGAGCGTGAACGGCGCGCGTCCGGCATCGATCAGCTACTTGATCGACGGCGTCAACTCCAACGAGGGGCTGTTCCAAACGCCCGTCGTCACTCCTGCAATTGATGTCATCCAGGAATTCAAACTGCAAAACGGGCTCTATTCCGCCGAGTTCGGCATGGGCACTGGCCAGGTGAACGTGGCGCTCAAGTCCGGAACCAACCAGTATCATGGTTCGGCCTGGGACTTTCTGCGCAACGACGCCTTGCAGCCCCGCAATCCGAAGCTCGCCAGCAAGGTTCCTCTGAAGCAGAACCAGTTTGGCGGGACTTTCGGAGGCCCAGTCCAGATTCCGCGGCTTTACAGCGGACGGGACAGGACGTTCTTTTTCGGAAGCTATCAGGGTGGACGCCGGCGGACGACGGGCATCAGTCAGGTGCAAGTGCCCAGCGACCGTCAGCGTCAAGGCGATTTCTCCGACTGGCCCACGCAGCTTTTTGACCCTCTATCCAGCGTTTCGAACCCGGGCGGGACGCCTGTCGTTACCCGCACACCCTTCTCCGACAACCGCATCCCCACGACACGGTTCGCCCAGCAGAGCGTGAACGCGCTGAAGTACTATCCGCAAGCCAATCAGAATTGCACCACGTTCCCTTGCACGAACTTGATGAAGACCGTCACTAACTCGGTGACGATCGACGGTTATACACTGCGTCTGGACCACGCGATCGGCGCGAGCGATCGTTTATTCGGGCAGTTTCTGTTCCAGGACGAACAGGCGCCGCAGAGGAGCGTCATTCCTCTTTCCGGAAACGACGTGCAGCAGCGCGGCAGATTGTTCGGCTTGCAGTGGGCGCACATCTTCAGTCCTCGCCTGATCAACGAATTCCGCTTCGGGTTTGCGCGCTTATGGTTCTTGCAGGGCTATGAAACCAGCTTCGGGTCGGTGAATTACTGGAAAGAGGTCGGGCTCAAGAATCTGACCGACGATCCTGCCTTCTACGCGCTGCCCGGTTTCATTCCCGGGACGAACTATACTTCGCTCGGGTTCACCGGCACCGCGCCGTTCTACAACGTCACCAACACGTTCCATTTTGTGGACAGCGTCACGTACACAACTGGCCGCCATTCGCTGAAGGCCGGCGTGGATATCCGCCGCAACCGCTGGCTGCGGTTGAGCGGCGGTCAGGGTGGTCCGGGTTTGATGTGGTTCGATGGTTCGTACACGGCCCGCAACCCACTGCTTCCGCAAGCGGCCGGACGCGCGGATACGGGCAACGGTTTCGCGGACATGATGCTCGGCTACATCAACCGGTCGGGCTCAACGCCGGCGATGTTCCGCGGGTACATGGTGTCCACGGCGCGGCTTCGCAGCACGGATCTGATGCCCTATATTCAGGACGACTTCCGCATCAATTCGCGGCTCACCTTGAACATCGGCCTTCGCTGGGAGTTGCACACGCCGTTTAAGGAGGTCAACAAGGGCGGGAGCATCTTCGACAACACGTACCCCGGCGGCCGGATGCTGTACCGAGACAAGGCCTATACCGAGTTGATGAACAATCCGATCCTCGCCGCCTGCTGCACCAGCGATACGATCGTTCCGACCGACTGGCGCGACTTCGCGCCGCGCGTTGGATTTGCGTGGCGTCCGCTCGGCTCCAGCAACCGCTTCGTCATGCGCGGAGGATTCGGCATCTTCTACGACATCCTGCACCAGTACTACAACACAGGCACGCTGGGACCGGCGGTGCCGTACCTGTCACCCACGCTCGCACCCACCAACGGCAGCGAAATCACGCCGCCGCTCGACATACGCAACATGTTTCCGGCGCCGTACTCGATCGCCCAACGCTCGTTCCCACAGCCTTACTGCAAGGCACCGTCCAAGAGCGTAGTGGACCCGGCAACCGGAGTCGAAAAGGAAGTGCAAAACTATTGTCCGGGGGGCGGTGGGCAAGCGCCGGACAACAAGACGCCCTACACCGAGCAGTGGGGATTGAACCTGCAGTTCGAACCTCGCCCCAATCTGCTGGTTGAAGTTGGCTACCAGGGTGGACGTGGGTTGCGCCAGCCCATCCAGTGGGTGTTCAATCTGGCCGACCTGCCCAGGGAAACCGGCAACGCCAACAACAGCGTGACTTACCTTTCGCAGTGCCCGTCGGGCACGTATCCGAATAGTTGTTCCCCGATTCAGGAGCGTGTTCCGTACAAGAACTTCTCCGCCGTCACGGTCTACAACGCGAACTTCCTCCAGTCGTCGTACCACGCCGCGACTCTCAAGGTTGAGCAGCGCTTTTCCAAAGGTCTTCAGGTGCTGGGTTCGTTCACTTACGGCAAGGCGATCGATCAGTTCTCCGAAATTCAGAACGTGAGCGGCGCCATCAGTTCCATCGCTCAGTACGGCCGCCGTTTCGACCTGGAGCGCGGAATCGCCAATTTCGATCAGCGCCGGCGCCTGGTGATGAGCTGGCTCTACGAGATCCCCGTCGGCAGGGGCCGCAAGTTCCTGGGCACCTGCAACAAGTTTCTCAACGGCGCTATCGGCGGCTGGCAGATCAATGGGATCGTCACGCTGGCCGACGGCACACCGATGACGGTCGGCTGTTTCTGCGGCGACCGCGCGCAGGTGGGCAACACCTACAACGTGCATCGCATGAACCAGATCCGGGACGCGCAGCCGGATAGCTTGGAGCGCACCATCTACCGCCAGTTCGACACGACGGCATTCGTGACGCCCGCGCTGGGCACACTCGGCACCGGCGGGCGTAACACGGTACTGTCCACGGGGCAACGCGCCGGCGACGTATCAATGTTCAAGAACTTCCCGGTGCGCGAATTGCTCACCGTGCAATTCCGTGCCGAAGCGTTCAACTTGATGGCCAGCCCCTACTACTCGCCGCGATTCGCGAACAACAACGCCACCGCGCCGAATTTCGGCTCTCTCGTGCCGGTTGGAGGCGACAAAGGCGATTTGTTCAACGCGCGCGTGTTCCAATTGGCGTTGCGGGTGACGTTCTGAACGCCGCCGCCGGAGTTCTCAGCGCGAACTGAGAATGACTTTTCGTACCGGCTTTATTGCCGCGAAGCGTTCGATGCGGAACAACAAATCCGGCGGCGTGTCGCCGCGTCCCAGCACGAAGCGCATGCGCATGGGTGTGACTGGACGGCAGTCCTGCGGAAGCGTGGAGACGTCCACAAC
>CAZDIZ010000194.1:0-7767 GCA_964505625.1 uncultured Solibacteraceae bacterium
GACGCGTGATCACGACTTACTACTTCAACACCGATAACGAAGGTCCACGCTGGATTGCGGGTACGATCTGCGGCTGAGATTAAGTAAGGCGAGCTTTCCAGATCAGCGCCGCCGTTCCCACTAGGAATCCGGCCAGAGCTTGATATTCCTGGTTCTTGCGATAGAGCTTCCAGGAAAAGCGCGCCGGGCCGTAATCGGCAGTCAAACGCGGCCAAAGAATGGGCACGCGTTCAGCATAGGCCGCGTAGTCGGGAAACAGCTTCCGCAGGTGCTGTTCTTCGAGCTCGATCACCGGCAGATAGACGAGTCCAAAAACGACCGCGAACAAAGCCGCGAGTTCCACACGACGCGCGGCGACAACAAACCCCGCCGCCACCAGCAGCGTGCCGACGTAAAGCGGATTGCGCAGGTGCGCGTACGGTCCGCCGGTGGCGAGCGTGGTGTTTTTGGCCAGATGTCCGGCCGCCCATGCGCGCAGCAACAATCCGACCGCGGCGAGTGGAAGTCCCCAGCTCAACGAGAGCGCCGACGGCGCCGAGAGCCATAGAAACGCCGCGACCAGCACGAACCCACCCGGCACGCGCAATCGCGCGACAAAATCCGCGTACGGCTTCGGGAACCAATAGCGACGTTCGTTCATGCCGCGAGTTGTCTCCGTAAGGATTCGAACACCATTTCCACGGTGATGGCCAACATGCTCGGGTCCGGTTCGCTGCGGCGCTTGTAGCTGGTCCTGGCGTCAGGCGCGCGCAGCACTTCGAGCGAGCCGCCGTAAGGACCGTTGCGCGCGGGATCGGTGGGCCCGAAAATCGCCACACCGGGTTTCGCAAGAGCCGCCGCCAGGTGCAGCGGGCCGCTGTCGACGCCTACCACCGCCGCGGCGCGGCGCGTGGCGTCGATGAGCCCGGCGAGTCCCGAAAAGTGCGGGATCGCACCGGTGACACGAGCCAGTTCCGCGGTGGCTTGCGGCGGTCCGTTCACTACCATCGCTACGCCCAACTCCTCGGCGAGCAGACGCGCCAGCGCGGTAAACCGATCCAGCGGCCACTGCTTGGCGCCCCATCCGGCTAGCGGGTTCGCCAGCACAAAACGGCCCACGGGCAATTCACACTCCGGAATGCCCTGGGGCAATGGAAACGACTTCAGCACGTTGGCCGCGCCGGCCGCCGCCGCCAGATCCAGGTTGCGGTCCACCACGTGCGCGGACGAACTCGTCACCCGGTCCGAATAGATCAGACCAGCCAGCGGTTCGCGCAACTGCGACTGATGAAATCCGTAAATGCGCGTGGGCCGGGCCGCGGACGCCACCAGCGCGGATTGAATCAGGCCTTGAAAATCGACCGCCACATCGTAGCGTTCGGCGCGCAGCCCGCGCCACGCTTCGCGAATACCACTCCAGGAGTGGCGTGAGAACATCACCAGGCGATCGATAAACGGGTTGTCCTCCAGCAGTGGTGCCCAACGCGGGTTCACGACCCAGGTGAGGCAACTACCCGGAAAGCTATGCTTGAGCGACGCGGCGGCCGGAAGCGCGTGAATGACATCGCCCATCGAACTGAGGCGCACAACCAGGATGCGCGCGCCCGCGGGACGCTCCTTAGTAGCGGTAGTGTACATGGGCGATTAACTCCGCGGTGCGCCGCACATCGTCGCCGTCGCAGCGCAGGATGGCGGCCGGAGCCAGTTCCGCGAGAAGCGCTTCCACTTGTCCGGCTTCGGCGGCAAAGACGCTATCGACGACAGTAAGCGCGGACACCAACTCCGCGCGTGCTCGTAGGGAAAGCAATGGGTTCTCCGACGGCGTCACTACAACCGTTAACCAACCGCCGGGCCGCGCGAATTCGCCGAGCAGACGGGCGTGTTCAACGAGCAGCGGGTCGAAGTGGCCGGTTGCGACGCGCAGCGGTTTTCCTTTTCCCGCCGCTTCCAACCGCAGTGCGGCCGCTTGTTCGGCCGCGCGAATTTTTGTTCGTGTGTCCAACGGATTGCCCAGTGGCAAACTCCTTCGCTACGTCTGTACGTGCACCGGCCGCAAGCGCCGCGGCATAGGCCGCCCACTCCACCGGCGTCTTCAAAAAATCGTAACGCTCATCGCCCATCTTGAAAATGGGCACTCGCGGGCGGCCGTCCATCACGGCGCGCTCGGTCTCGATCTCCACAATCGCCTGATACTCGCAGTCCCACTCCGAGTCGATCACCAGCGTCACGTCGCAACCGCCCGTACGGTCCACCGCTTCGCAGAGCACCTGCTTGCGTGTGCGAACCAATCCCGACACGGCCACTCCGGCTTGTTCGAGCACGCGCTTGTCAGCGGCTCGCGCCACGCCAGCCACGAACACCCGCGCGCCAAGTTCCCGCAACGCAAGCGCTTCGGCGTAACGGCCGCGGAAGTCGCCCACCACCAGCACCAGACATCGCGAGAAGTCAGCTTGGAAGGCCAAACTCCTATTTGAGCAGTTTCAGCGCCGTTTGCGCCACCGGCCCGCTCAGCGGCGGCCCCAAGCGTAAAACGACGAAGTATTGAAGTTGTAGCTTTTGAGTTCGGCGGTGACCTTACCGTTGGTCAGCCAACGGTGATACACGCCGGAAATCGCCGCCGGCAAACTGGTGGTTTGCGTGATGCCGAATCCGATGCTGGTCTGGTCCCAGTCGAGCGAAGAGGGCGTGGCAGTCAGGGGAATTCCTTTGACGTCGTAGCCGAATTCGACGTCGTTGCCGTTGGGACCGTGATAGTACTTTCGCACTTGTCCACTGGTGATGGTCCGGCCGTCCGCGGAGAAGGTGTATTTGATGGTGATGTCGTGCTTCTGCGCCGGATACTGCGGATCGGTGAGCGTGCCCATGGTGGTCAACGTGTTGCCGTTCCACGCGCTCATCAGCGCGTCCGCGATGTTGTTGGACCAGTAGTTCGCCACGTCACCCAACGCGTAGCAATTGTAGGTTGTGTTCGGGGTGACGGTGAGGTTGGCGCAGGTACCGCCCACCATGATCTGCGCCGTGACCCCCTTCATCGCCTTCATCAGATCCAGCGCGCTCAGCCGTTTCACGGAGGTCTGCAACGTCACGCGCGAGATCGAATTGTACGGTTTCGCCGCGTGCCCGTTGCCGAACAACATGTAGAAGGTCACCCCGTTGCGAGCGAGCCCCAGGGCATCCGTGATCTCGTAAGTGGCCCCAATCTGTTTGCTGACGCCCATCCACCACGGCGACGACGGCCACTCTTGAGCCGCCAGTATCTCGGCTCCATTCGCTGGCTCTTTCAGGCTGAACGAGAGGATCGTCTTGGTATCCCACGTCGCGGGCAGGGTGAACAGGGCCATGTTCGCACTCAGGTCCGGCAGGTCCATGTAGTACTCGTGCTTCCCGTCAGGCAGAGAAGTCGTACTCGCGGACATTCCTTTGATCATGTCTTCGGACGGGAACCCAGAGATCAGGATCTGCGACAAATACCGGTAGCAGAACCGCCGCCATTCAGCGCCCACGTCGCCCGTAACGGCCTGAATAGCATCGACGGCCGAGTCCGGATACTGGTCCCAGAACTTGAAGATGTCGCCGATCGTTTTCGCGCTATGCTCCTGCACCAGGCTCTGCAGGAACAGCGAAGCGGCGTAACCGTGATCGGCGACGGCTCCGAACTCCGCGAAGGATGCGGCCTTGTATTCAAGTCCGTGCCGGATGAAGGCGTAGACGTCGGCCGCTACGTCGGCGCCCCCGGGCACCCACTTGCGGTCGGGCGACATGTACATCATCAGCCAGTTCGAACTCGCCTCCCAGAACCAATACCAGGGCGAGGGCACCAGAGCCGCCTCGGCATCGCTGCGCGGATCGTTCACGTCTTGCCAGATGTGCAGCAACTCGTGCACGGCGGTCATGAGCGATTGCGTCCAACGCGTGGGATCGCTGTAGTAGCGGGAGTTCAGTTGGATTACGTTGTTCCTGCTGGGCCGGGGCGCAACCATACCCGGAGCCGTTTCCCACTGGGGTGTCTTTATGCCGAAGGGGTCTACTTCCCAACCCCAGATCTTGTGGATGTACACTTCCAGAGGCCAAGCCTTGTAGCGGCTAAAATTCAGCCCCACGTCGGTCTCCAGTTTCTTCTTGGCGTCCTCGAGTTGCTGGTCCAGCGCGCAAACCTGCTCAAAAGTGACCGTCGCGTCGGTGAGAGCGTAGAACTGGAAATTGCCCTTCTCCCGGCATGTGTAGCGGGTAGCCTCCACAAACACGAACTCGCCGGAGAAAATGGCCCAGTCGGCCCGTCGGCGCATCGAGGACTTCGTGGAACTCGCCCCGGTCCACGCGGGCAAGGTCCCGGTGGCCTTGTTACCGTCCACCGTCGCCGGCAGGATCGTCGAATTGCCCAGTCCGCCACGGTCCATGTGCCAGCGCCAGAGCAGAAACGTCAGCTTGCCTGATTCCGGAGGACGCTTCAATTCCGCCGTGAGCGTCACCGGCGCGGTGGGCAGCGTTGGCAGTCCTTCGATCGCGTACACCGACGACAACCGAGACGTCGCCGTGGCATCGGGTTCCGCCTTGTAGATCGACACCGTGCCCGCGCCCGTAAGCAATCCCGCGGGCACGTCGATGGTGGCGCCGCCCGCTTCCGCGCGCCCGCCCGCGCTGCCCAGGTTCACGGTGGCGATAGGTTGAACCGAACGGATGGCCACCGTCACGCCGGTCTGCGACGATTGTCCGCCACAACTCACTACCATCGGCTGCGCGCCGCCCGGCAGACTAGCCGGCAACTGTACGTTCAACTGGTAGAGCCCCACGAAGCCCGGTGCGAGTCCCGCAAAGTGCACCGTCGTCGGCAAGCCGGCCACCGTGACGGTGACGGTTTCTTGAACCCAGTTCAATGGATGCGCGGAAGTTCCATCGCCGGCGGCCTGCCCGCTCACGGCCTGCGGACTGGTTTGCCCCAACCCGGTGAGAAACACCAGTACCACTTCGTTGGGATCGGCGGGCTTGCCTGCTTCGACAACCGTGTAGTTGGCGTGCGTGACGATGGCTTCTCCGCGCCCGTCCATGGTTCGAGTAAACAGACGCGGCGCGCGAGTGGTGACACCAACCGTCTGCGTGTTGCTGGTGCCCTTCGCGTTCTTCACGCGCACGCCAACGCTCGCCGATGTCACTTCGAACGGCAACTGTGCGTTGATCTGTCCGGCGGAAACGAAGAACAGCGGCGCGGCAATGACGCGGGCGCCGTCCACCACTTCCACCGTCACACCGTTGAGCGTGGTGGGAAGCGGAACGCCCGATGCCTGCTGAAACGAAGCGGCCAGGTTCGTGCCCCATACCGAGAGAATCGAGCCGTGCGCCAATGCGGTGGTGTAATCGGCGGCGTTTACCACTCCGCCCGTGTTGATGACGGGCGCAGCGGTCTGCGCCTCGAGGAAGGAAATGCACGAAAAAGCACAAACAGCAAGGAGCTTCCAAGTCCGCATGGAACCCTCCGGATGTGAAGTCAGTATATACCGCTTCCAGCAATTCGGAGCAGTTTTTCCGGAGGATTCCTACGGCTCGATCGACACTAAGTGTTGTCCCCGAGGCAACAGTAATAAGTAAGCGCTCCCTGCCTCGTGGACTTCGATTTTCGCGAGTTCTCCATCCACTTCGATCATCCGTGGACGCTTGTCCACCAGTGCCAGTGCGCGTGCCGAACTCTGGTAGGCGAATTCGATGGTGCGCGTGGTCGCGCCGGCGCTTCGTAGATTCGCATTTAGTGCCAGCACTTTAAGCGGAGGCGCAGCGTCAGTCGGTTCGATGGAGTGCGCTCCGGCGGGCAGCCAGACCGCGTTGTCGTCCACCAACGGCCACAAACGCCCGTCCACCTTCGCGCCGCCCATCCACGCCACGCCGACGCCGCGCACCGAATCCACCACCATCTTGCCGCCCAGCCACTCCACACGATTGGGAGTCGCGGCGGCGGCCGAAACCAGCGGTTGATCCACGGTCAAAATCGAGTTTTCAAAATACAGCGCCACGCGCGCAAAGGCCCTCGACGAGAGGTTCACCAACTGGAACAGTTCGACGCCGGTCTGCTGCTTGGTGGGATAGACGTCCTGATAGCGTTCAACGATGTTGATGTCGATGGCCAGTTTGGCGGCGTGCGGCGTTAGCGGCGCGTAGCTGGCGGCGATTTGCTGGTAGCGCTTGGCCCCCAGGTGCCAGACCGTGGCCGGATCTTCGATCAGAAACGTGAAGTCGTGCCGGTCGAGCATCGGCAGCAGCGATGCAGCGTCGGCGCCGATCAATTCGCGCATGCGGTTGTCGAAGCGGTCGTCGACGTGCGTCAGCACCAGGTCAAGGTGCGGCTTGGCGGCGCGCATGGCTTCGATTTCGGCGATCCATTTTTCCTGCATGCGCCGTGCCAGCGCGGCGCGGTAGTCCAGAAACGCTTTCAACCCGGCGGCGTTCTTCGCGAGATGGTTGGGCGAGTTCGCGTCGAACAGTTCCAGAGGATCGAAGCCGCCCGACTTGCGAAACTCGGCACGAATATCCGGGTTCAGCGGCGTGAAGCGGGACGGGTTCGAGTGTCCCTGCAGCGATTCAAAATAGAGCTCCGCCAGGTTCACACCATCCCAATCGTGCGCGCCGATCATGCGCTGCACCTCCACGGCTACCGCACGGGCGCAATCCGGGTTCGCCAGATTCATGAGTTTGCGCCAGTCCAGGTGCGCATCCTGACCAAGCGCCGTTTTCTCGCGCCACTCAGGATGATCCTGCCAGAACTTCTCGCTCACGTGCGGGAGTTCGATCCAGGCGTAAACCAGAATGGCTTGCTTGTGGCAGGCTTCGATCAGTGCATCCAAGTACTTGTCGCGACCGGCATCGGCTTCATGGAAGTGCCAGGCGGCCACTTGGAGCGCCGCGATGCCGGCTTTGCGCCACTGCCGCGCCAGATAGTCCGGGTCAGCGCGTAGGCGATAGGAGGAATCGAAAAACGCCCACAGCCTCGCCGACTGGAACGGCGGACGCAGCCCCAGATCCGTCAGTGCCTGCGGCAGATACGGAAACCGTTCATAGCCTTGTGCACCCGGCTCGACCGCGATCCAGAGGACCGCGCCAGATCCTTTGCGGAATCCCGCCACCAGCGGCGCGCCGGTCCAACGCTCCTTGGCGAAAACCCTGGCCTGCTCCGGCACTGTCCAGACGGGCAGTTCCAACGTCTTCTGCCAGATGATGGGCAGTTTCGGCGAGTGCACGTCCTCCACGTTGCGCACGGGAACGCGCTTCACGCCCGGCTTGAAGCCGAACATCTCCGCGGCTTCGCTTTCCCCTTCCAGGATGACGAAAGCGCCTTGCTCGGCCCGCTCGAACCATTGCGCTCCAGGTGCACCTTCGCCCGAACGTACGACGTAGACACCACCCTGCCCCGGGACCAAACCAATCGAACGGCAGATGTCCGGCCATGCGCCGGCGTCATCGCCCAGAACGTGAAAATGATGTATGCGCGCGGTAGGCTGTCCCCAAATAAACCCCGTGAAAACCAGGGACAGTATTGGCGGACACAGTTTATTGAATCGCATACCAGAAGCCGACGCGAAGATCGGTGAAGGTGGGAGTAGGGGCAAGTTCTTTCTTTAAATAGACGCCGCGCAAAATGCTGGCCGTGAACGAAAGCGAGCGTGGCATGGAGCGCGAACGGAACCGCAGGCCCGGACCGGCTTCGTAGAAATTGGCCCAATACTGGCTGCGCACGTCGGCGGTCAGGTTCTGATTCCAGAAGAACTGTATCTGGAATCCGCCAAGCCCGTCGATGGGAGCGAA
>CAZDIZ010000194.1:7867-10071 GCA_964505625.1 uncultured Solibacteraceae bacterium
GCCATCAGCCCCTTGTAGGTGTGCGTGGCCATGCCCACGGCGAAGATCAGCGAGCTTTCGCTCAGGTACTGCGGAACGGCTTCGCTGGTGGCGCTGCGCGTATCGCCGATGAAACGCGTCGAAAGATAGGGGCGCACGGGCAGATTGCCGAGGCGGAAGTCGGTTTTGAACTGGCCGTAAGAGAATACATCCTTCCAGCGCGACGAGTAGAACGGAAAAACCCACGCGCTGGCGCGCACGGCCGAGTTGCCGCGGCGCAGGTTCTTCCAGGCGCGGTCGGCCTCGGCCGCCACCGCGTCGTCGGGGCTCTTGCGCGCCAGGCCGAACCATCGCACCGCTTCCTGGTCGTTCTTGAGCAGGTTGTTGGTCCAGCCCAGTTTCAGCATCACATCGAAATCCACCGGATCGATTTCGTTGGCCACCAGCAAGTACTTCAGCGCGTCTTTGAGATAGCCTTTCTCGTAACTGCGCTCGGCGAGTGTCTTGGCTTCGATCGAGATTTTGCGCCGCGGAGTTTCCGAACGGCGCTTGAGCGTCTGCGGCAGCTTCAGCGCGGAGCGTACGCGGTCGGCGAGTTCCTCGTCGTCACCCTTGAGCACGCGTTCGAGCAGCGGCATCGCGCCGGCCAGATCGCGACGGTTCAAGCGCAGAAACCCGAGTTGCGCGGCCGAGAGCAAATCGTTCGGCGCCAACCGTGTCACCGTTTTGAACTCCTGCTCGGCCTCGTCCTTCTTGCCCATGGTCAGCAGCAGATAAGCGAGTTCGCGGCGCAATTCGACGTTGTTCGGATCCAAATCGAGTGCCGCGCGGAATTCGTAGACGTACGGGTAGCGCGACGGCATCAGCGCGCGGGCTTCCTCGGCCGTGCGCGGCTCGGCGCCCCGCGAGGCGGCAAGCAGCGCCGACATGGTCAGTTCCGGCTTACCCTGCACCTTGGCGATGCGGCCCATATCGAGCAGCAGGTTGCGCAACTCCGGCCGCAGGCGCCAGGCGCGTTCGTAGTGCGTGGCCGCCAGGTTCAGATCGTCGCGCTCCTCGGCCAGGCGCGCAAGCTCCAAATGCGCGCTGAAGTCGTTCGGATCGGCTTGGAGCGCTTGCGTCCATCGGGCGATTCCGTCGCGCAAAGGGCGGTCGACGTTCTCGAAAGCCTGCTCGGCTGTCGCGCGCGAAGCCTCGTCGCCCGACTTGCGCACGCGGTCGAAAACCCGCCGGGCCTCGACGCGCTGTTTGGTCTCATAGCAAAGGAAGGCGTATTCCAAAGCGGTGTGGAAGTCGTTCGGCTCCAGGCGAACCGCGGCGGAAAACTGCTCACGAGCCGCCTCGGCCGCGCCTGCTTTCAGATAGGCGTAGGCCAAGTCCTTACGAATGTTAGCCTTATCCGGAGCTTGTTGGATAACCTGCTCGAACCGCGCGATAGCAGCGTCGTAGTCCTTGGCCCGCAAAGCCTCATAAGCCTTGTTGAGCAAGGCCACGTCCTGAGCCGAAAGGACCGCCGCAAAAACTAGGATATATCTGATAACCACGTCCCACCTCGGGGCTACGAATATAGTGGCCCGAGCCGGGAAGTTTCGCAGGGAAAGTGAGAGGCGGTGAGTTGTTGCGGTACCGGCGAACGGCTACCAGCTTGCCGAAATCACGGGCGGCAGAGGCGAACCCCTCTCACGCTTCCTACCTGGGGCCTGCTAGTTGGTAGTCTCTGCTGGCCACAGCGCTGGCGTCGCAACCATTGTGCACCAATCTGGTGCATAATGGTGCCATGAGGGCCATAACCAAAGTCGTCCGGCAAAGTGTCAGCCTGCCAACAGCCGTCGCGACGCAGGTGCGAGCAATGGCCAAGGCTCGCCGCCTCAGCTCCAACCGCATGCTGTTGGAGCTTGTCGAGAATGGAATCGAAGCCGAGAAGAGAAAACAGCAGGAGTTCTTTGACCTCGCCGAGCGATTCCGGAATGCCACCGATCCCGCCGAAATCAAGCGTTTGGGTGACGAGATGGGCCGCATGGTTTTCGGAGGCTGATGCCCAAAATCGAGAGTTGGGAAAACTTCCCACCGGGTGTGCGGCAACACTTGATCGACCGGATGCGCGATCGAGCGATCAGCATAACCGATCTCAACGAACTCCGACTCTGGATTGAGACCCAGCCGGAAGTCCCCGACGGAGACTGGTTCAAGGACTTCGGCTCATTCAAGATTTGCGGACACGGATC
>CAZDIZ010000195.1:0-9958 GCA_964505625.1 uncultured Solibacteraceae bacterium
GGCTAAGCCCACTAGAAAGTGGGCTTGGCAACCTGGAAAGGTTGCCCTACTTCGCTTGCCACGTGTTGTCAAGTTCTGTGCGAGACATGACACTAGTCAACGTACTACTTCATGCATGCGGACGGGATAACCTACCACGCGGCGGCTGTTTCTCAAATCAAAAGGTCTTAGACGCCTTTTTCACCAAATCCAGTTGCTTGGACTGCGGCGAGGGCAGGTATTCGAAGACCGCGCCGCGATCGCGCAACGCCGCCCGGAGTCGCGTGGTGTCCACATCCTGCAGCGCCTGCGACGCTTCGATCGCCATCTTCGCCGCCAGGCCCGCGGCTTGGCCCAGGATCATGTACTGCGGCTCCATGCGCAGCGATGAGTAGGCGACATGGCTCGCTGAAAAACACACCGGCACCAGCAGGTTCGTCGCTTCGGCGCGCTTGGGCAACAGCACGCGATAGGGAATCTGGTACGGCGTCACGGCCACCTGCATGTCGCCCTCGTTGCGCACGAAACCATCCGGCGCAATGATGCGCTGCACATTGTGCGAATCGCTGTTGTAGCTGCCCATGCCGATGACATCGGGCTTGGTGAGTGCGGTTTGCAGATCCTTCTGCGTGACCACGAACTCGCCCACCATGCGCCGCGCTTCGCGCACGTAGAGCTGATACGGCCAATGATCGTTATCCACGAACTCGTCGGCGGCCAGGCCCCATTCGCGCACTTCCTTCTGCAACGCGCCGGGCACGCGCGGATCGTTGGCCAGGAAGTAGAAGTAGCCCTTGGTGTATTCGACGTGGTCCTGCCAGATCTCGGCGCGGCGCTGATAGCCGGCGTTGGGATAGTCGTAGTTCTTGCCGATGTAGTCGGTCGAAAACGCGCCGTTGTTGTTGAAGTCGGCCTTGTGGTTCGGGATGGGCACGATTCCCGCCACCTGACCGTAGGTCGGCGCCTTCCCGTTCTTGGCGGTCAGCGCAGCCAGCACCCGGGCCAGCAGCTCGTACCGTGCCGGATCGTAGTTTCCAGGCTTAGGGTACGGCAGGCGATTGGCGGGATCATCGGTCAAAATCATCCGGAAATTGTAGGCCTGCACTTTGCGGTCGGCCGAGCCCACGGCTCCCGGTTTTTCCGGTGAAATCTCAGGCAGCAGCTTGCCTTTTGCATCGTACGGGGAAATATCCACGCTGAACTGATGGTACGGAGTCTGGTCGCGTACTCCCGCGAGCGACTCGCCGTACTCGGCCATGCCTTCCCTGCCCCAGGTGTAGGACACGCCGGCCCAGGCCATCAGGTCGCCTTCATAGGTGCAATCGGCGAAAACTTTCGCGGCGAAGCGCGCGCCGTTTTCCATGACGATTTCAGTAACGCGCGTGCCGCTCTTCACCACACCGCCGCGCTCGCGCAAACGATGTTTGTAGAAGACGTGTACCCCGGCTTCCTTCACCATCTGGCCCAGGATCGCCTCGGCCACCTTGGGCTCCGGCATCCAGGCAATCTCCTGGCGATGCCGTTCCATCTGGTAGTGCCGGCCCGCGCGCCAGTAGAACTCGAGCGCCAGCCCGCCGATCACTTCGCGCCGCCCCACATCGGTTCCCGACAGCCCTCCGGTCACCATGCCGCCCAGGTGCGTGCCGGGTTCGATAAGCGCCACGCGCAACCCTTCGCGCGCGCCGCTCACCGCCGTCATCACCCCGCCGCCCGTGGCGCCGTAAACCACCAGGTCAAACGCCTGCTGCGCATGCCCGCCCGCGGGCAACACCGCGAGCAAGGCCAATATCATCAAGCACCTACGATTCGACATTTCCGCCCAGATTTGTTACTTTAGTATCAGAGGTCCAACAATAATATGGCAGGCAAACCAGCCTTCGCGCAAGGCGCACAGGTGGAGCATAGCAAGTTTGGTCTTGGCAGTGTGCTCTCATGTAACGACGAACACATCGTCATCAAATTCGACGATTTCGGCGAAAAGAAATTCGTTGCCCCCATCGTATTGCCGAACCTCAAGAAGAGCGACCGTCAGCCCCCAGCCGAAAAACGTGGTTCCCGCCGGAAGGCTAAGGTAGCCCCGGCTGTGGCCTAAGGCGATGCGCTTCGGTGTCGTAGTCTTCCCCGGCAGTAACTGCGACCACGACGCGTGGTACGCCACTTCGCGAAATCTCGGGCACGAATCCGATTTCATCTGGCACGATTCGGCCAACCTTGGCAGCTTCGACGCCGTCATATTGCCCGGAGGCTTCTCCTACGGCGACTACCTTCGTTGCGGCGCCATCGCCAAGTTCTCGCCCGTCATGGCGGCGGTACGCAAGTTCGCACAGGACGGCGGCCTGGTCATCGGCATCTGCAACGGCTTTCAGATCCTGGTGGAGAGCGGCCTGCTGCCCGGCGCGCTCATCCGCAACCGCGGCCTGAAATTCATTTGCCGCGAAGAACCGCTTTCGGTAGCAACCACGAATTCCCCATTCACCTGCCAGCTCACCAAGGGCGCGCGCCTGCACGTCCCCATCGCGCACGGCGAAGGCTGCTACACAGCCGACGAGCGCACCCTGGATGAACTGGAAGCCGAGGACCGCGTCGCGTTCCGCTATCTGGACAACCCCAACGGTTCGCTGCGCGACATCGCCGGCGTATTGAACGCAGGGCGCAACGTACTTGGCATGATGCCGCATCCGGAGCGCGCCAGCGATCCGTTGATGGGCTCCACCGACGGACTGGGTGTATTTCAGTCCATGGTCGCGTCCTTCGCGACCCAATCCCGATGAGCGCCATCACTCCCGAAATGGTCGCCGCCCATCAGTTATCGGCGGCGGAATATGACAAGATTTGCTCGTTGCTCGGCCGCGAGCCTACTTACACCGAGCTGGGCATCTTCAGCGTGATGTGGAGCGAGCACTGCTCGTACAAGAGCTCGCGCCTGCATCTGAAGAAGCTGCCCACGCGCAGCAAGCTGGTGCTGCAAGGCCCGGGCGAAAACGCCGGGATCATCGACATCGGTGACGGCTACGCCATCGCCTTCAAGATCGAGTCCCACAATCACCCGAGCTTCATCGAACCGTTCCAGGGCGCCGCCACCGGCGTCGGCGGCATCCTGCGCGACATCTTCACCATGGGCGCGCGTCCCATCGCGGTCATGGATTCGCTGCGCTTCGGCCCGCTCAGCGACCCGTCCTCGGGCGCGCGCAACGCGCGCATCGTCGACGGCGTGGTGGCCGGCATCGCGCATTACGGCAACTGCTTCGGCGTGCCCACGGTCGGCGGTGAGTGCATCTTCGAGCCCAGCTACAACGGCAATCCGCTCGTGAACGTCTTCGCGCTGGGCGTGTTCAAGCGCGACGAGATCTTCTATGCCTGCGCGCAAGGCGTGGGCAACCCGGTGATCTACGTCGGCGCCAAGACCGGCCGCGACGGTATCCACGGCGCGTCCATGGCCTCGGCCGAATTCACCGAAGAGTCAAAGCAGAAGCGCCCCAACGTGCAAGTGGGCGATCCGTTCATGGAGAAGCTGCTGCTTGAAGCGTGCCTGGAAGCCATGAAGACCGGCGCCATCGTCGGCATTCAAGACATGGGCGCGGCGGGACTCACCTGCTCGACCTGCGAAATGGGCAGCCGCGGCGGCACCGGCATCGAAATCGAACTGGACCTGGTTCCGCAGCGCGCCACCGGCATGACGCCTTACGAGATCATGCTCTCGGAATCGCAAGAGCGCATGCTGCTGGTGGCCGACAAGGGCCGGGAAGAAGAAGTCTTCCGCGTATTCCGCAAGTGGGGTTTGGACGCCGTCACCATCGGTCAAGTAACCGGCGACGGTTTGCTGCGCGTGCGTCATCACGGCGAAGTGGTGGCCGAAATTCCCAACCGCGAGCTGGCCGACGAAGCGCCGCTCTACGACCGTCCGCACACCACACCCTTGCGCGTGGCGCCGATGGAAGGCCCCAAGTTCCAGAGCAAGGACCTTGCCGCCGATCTGGTGAAGATTCTTTCGAGCGGCGATGTCTGCTCCAAGCGCTGGATCTACGAACAGTACGACTACATGGTCCGCACCAACACCACCGCCGGCCCGGGCGCCGATGCGGCCGTGGTGCGCATCAAGGAAACCGGCACCTCGATCGCCATGGCGCTCGACGGCAACGGCCGTTACGCGAGCCTGGACCCGCGCGAAGGCGCCAAGCTCGCCGTGGCCGAATGCTGCCGCAATCTCTCGACCGCGGGCGCGCTGCCCGTGGCCGCCACCAACTGTTTGAACTTCGGCAATCCCGAGCGGCCTGAAATCATGGCGCAGCTTGTCGAAGCCATCGAAGGCATGGGCGACGCTTGCACGTTCTTCGAAACGCCTATCACCGGCGGCAACGTCAGCCTGTACAACGAAACGCTCGGCGAACCCATCTTCCCCACGCCGGTGCTCGGCATTGTGGGCGTCATGAAGACCGCCGCTCCGGTGACCGCGGATTTCAAGGGTCCCGGCCGCACCATCCTGATCGTTGGTGGATTGGGCGATTGCAACCTGACGCACTTCGGCGGCACCGAATACGCCAAGGTCATCCTGAACACCATGTGGGGCCTGCCGCCCGCGCTCGACATGGATTACGAAAAGCGCATGCAGGCCGCCGTACGCGAAATGGTCTGCGAGGGGCTGGCCGATTCAGTTCACGATTTGAGCGACGGCGGACTGGCCGTGGCGCTGGCCGAAAGTTCCTTCGGTCCCACGGCGACCGGCGCGTCCATCGAACTCGATAGCGATCTCGGCCCCGAATTCCTGCTGTTCCACGAAGGTCCGTCGCGCGCCATCGTTTCCACCGAAAAACCGGAAGCCGTCGCCGCGATCGCCAAGCGGCACGGCATCGCCGTGGTACGCGCC
The DNA here is from genome assembly GCA_964505625.1 of uncultured Solibacteraceae bacterium. Taxonomy (GTDB): domain Bacteria; phylum Acidobacteriota; class Terriglobia; order Bryobacterales; family Bryobacteraceae; genus JAJFUV01. The sequence goes on from CAZDIZ010000195.1 coordinate 4,844, forward strand.
GGTGTTAGCATGAAGGAACGGCTGGTGATTCGTAATCGGGGCAAAGTGCTGGTGGATGTAGGCACGCGCGACCTGCGCAAGGTGTGGTCGGAAGCGCTCGAATCCATGCTGAGCAAGGCCAGCGTCGCACACTAAGGTCGAACAAACATGTTGGACGGTTTTCACGAGGAGTGTGGTGTTGTTGCTGTTTACGGGCATCCGGAAGCCGCCAATCTGGCGTACCTAGGTTTGTACGCGCTGCAACACCGCGGCCAGGAAAGCGCCGGCATCGCCGCGGCCGACGGCAAGCATCTGGAATGCTATCGCGCCATGGGCCACGTGGCCGACGTCTTCACGCCGCGCGTCATCGCTTCCCTTCCCGGACCGTTCGCCATCGGCCACACGCGCTATTCGACAGCCGGCGACACCGTGCTGCTGAACGCGCAGCCCTTCGCGGTCAACTGCAACAAAGGCCAAATCGCGGTGGCGCACAACGGCAACATCACCAACGCCGCCGAAGTGCGCGCCAAGCTCGAGCGCGAAGGCTCGATCTTCCAGGCCACCAGCGACACGGAAGTGATTCTGCACCTGATGGCGCGTTCGCGCGAGCGCACGCTCGCCGCCGCGCTGCGCGAAGCGCTGCTGGAACTGGAAGGCGCGTTTTCGCTGGTGCTGCTGACCGAGAATCGCATGATCGTGGCGCGCGATCCGCAGGGTTTCCGTCCGCTCGCCATGGGCCAGATGGAACTCTCCGGAGGCCACGTCTGCTACGCGTTCGCGTCGGAAACCTGCGCGTTCGATCTGATCGGCGCGACGTACATGGGCGAAGTCGAACCCGGCGAGATGGTTTCGATCGGCCCGGAAGGCTTGACGCGCGAGCGTTACGCGCCGGAAGCGCCGCGCGCGCACTGCGTCTTCGAGCACGTGTATTTCTCGCGTCCGGATTCCATCGTCTTCGGCCGCGCCGTGCAGCAATCGCGCGAGGCGTTGGGACGGCTGCTGGCGCGCGAGCACCCGGTGGAAGCCGACCTGGTGGTGCCGGTCCCGGACTCGGGCGTCACCAGCGCCATCGGCTATTCGGCCGAAAGCGGCATCCCGTACCGCCAGGCGCTGATCCGCAATCACTACGTGGGCCGCACGTTCATCGAGCCGTCGCAGGCCATCCGCGATTTCGGCGTGAAGCTGAAGCTGAACCCGGTGCGACACCTGCTGGAAGGCCGCCGCGTGGTGCTGGTGGACGACTCGATCGTGCGCGGAACCACGTCGAGAAAGATCGTACGCATGGTCCGCCGCGCCGGCGCGCGCGAAGTACACCTGAGAATCTCCTGCCCCCCCACCGCCTCCCCGTGTTTCTACGGAGTAGACACCCCGACCAAGCGAGAGCTGATCGGAGCCAACAACACCGTGGAAGAAATCCGAAGGTTCGTGGAAGCCGACACACTAGGCTACCTGTCGCTAGCGGGGCTGAGAGAGGCTGTAGCTGACCACGACTGCAACTACTGCTACGCCTGCTACACCGGAAACTACCCCACCGAATTAGCCAATATCGAAGAACTGATGACTAAGCGTGGGGAGAGACGGTAAGGGCACGCACAGACAAAGAGACACGAAGAACCGGCACGCCATCTTCCGGTGTGTTAACGTCTCCCTTCGTAAAGATTGTGAAGTGCCCGTCGCCTGTCACGCTCAGGCAACTGCCGTCCGTGATCCACGTGCCCCGCCTACCTTCATCGCGCCATATCCTGCTGATCTCAGTTCGACGGTGAGAAAGCGTCATTGATGATAGGAGAACCTCGGATCTAACAAGCCGCTATGAACGCATGCATTCCCTGCACCTTCGGTGGTCACCGTAATGGAGAGATTCGGCTGTGCGCCTTGTGGGATCTTGCGGAGGTCGATTTCGATAGGTCGATCCGGATTGTTTGATGGATTGGGCCCGGCCCAAACCGTCTCGTAAACATCCTGCCAGTAAGGCTGTTGTGTATCGTTCGTCCGGTAGCCATACGTAATGTGAATTCTGCCGTGCCCCATGTTTCCAGGGTTCCCAGTACAAGAGCGATTTGTGAAGTAAACGAGGGTCGCGCGAAACCACACGGGCCTTCGGCCAACTGGCATGCTGACCCAAAATGTGGCCGTCCCGCCGTTTGGAGCGTGTATGTACATCCCGTGTTCAGAAGTGGCACCACCCAAACTCGTCATTTTGCCAAACCGATCTTCGCGGTACGCATTGCTTTCCTTGACTAGGTCGGGCGTGACGTAAATGTCGCTTGGGACCGTTACTTTATGCTGGGACTTGTTTTCCACCGCCGGGATGACAACAAACTCCGATGGATGACCGACAACGGGCAGGAGGTCCGCTGTGATGCTCTGATCCAGCTTCGCCCTTCGGCAAACGATTTGGGTCCGTTCACGGCCATCGGGGAATGCACGGGGCTTGCAGTTTCTTAGAGCGTCCATTGGCAGGAGCACAAGTTGATCCCGCAGCTTATTGCCGTTGAAGACAATCTTATGCGATCCCTCAATCTTATCGACTGCCGTCAGCAGTACTTCCCATCCGTCGTCGGAGATTCTGTACGAAAACGAAACCTGACCACTGCTTCGTTCCATGCACGAAAGCCAAGCGTCAAGCAGTTTCTCATCGGCGCGCTTCCACACGAACCTGAGGCTGTTGTCGGTGAACGTCTTAGACAGTTGATTACTGCAAAAGGCCTTCCGCTTCTCCTCCTGGCTCATCTCCTTCCACTTGGCGCTGATTGCAGCGTCAGCTTCTGGCACCAAGAGGTCCAAGTCCAGTGAAGTTGAGCGCCTACTGTTGTTCGCCGATGCCTCGCAATAATGTGACTGGAACACCCGAAAATCGATATTCTTTTTCTCGTAGTTGATATCCTGAAAGACTCCATACTTCAGGACATCGCGGCAAAGATCTTCCTGCGCAGGTAACATCCGTAGCCCGATGCAACCAGCGATCGTCATGACAGCAAGTCGTCTCGTCATAGTCGACATTGGCATCCTCCTGACGTTGCTACAGCGTGTGTACAGCAAACTGCCCCCATTGTCAAGACCATTCTTCGCCGGACCTTTCTTCGCCAACAACAAGCTATGGACCGGCGAGTCTGATTTTGTTTGGGGAGAAACCGGGACGGCTTGAACTGAACCCCTGAAGTGAGACAGCGAGTTAAGGGGGCTATCGCCTGTCGGGCGAACAGACTAATCTGGCCGTATAGCTGAAGCGGAGACGGATAACGCCAGCGGGCACCCCCATCGCGGAATAGCAGGCCGGAACTCCTCGCGGACGATGACAGGGCCGTGCTCCGCCAGAGACGTGCTCTGACCCGAATCGGGGGCGCCGCAGCGGGATCCGGCACTGGAAGCTGTGAAAAAATCGGGGACTGTACCCTGACTGTGCCGCTAAATCTCAAACTGTCAACATCCGGCAGTGGATTAGATGAGGCGGCTGGCTTCGATCGGCAGTTTTAAACTGGCGATTGAAAGTTCCGCACTCGAAGTGCAAAGGAGAAGCCAGCCGTGAACCATGTTACCGAAACGATCACAGCGATCGGAATCGATCTCGGGGATCTCGTTTCCTACTACGTTTGTTTAAACCAGGACGGCGAAGTGATTGAAGAAGGCACCGTCGAAATGAAACCGGCGAAGCTCCGGCGCCAGTTCGCCTGCTTTGATCCAACGCGCATCGCGATCGAAGCCGGAGCGCAGTCCCGCTGGGTGGACCAGATTCTGCGCGAACTCGGCCACGAAGTCATCCTCGCCAATCCTCGGCAAGTGAAACTGATCACCGCCAGCGACCGCAAAAACGATGCCAACGACGCTCGCCTGCTGGCGCGATTGGCGCGCGTGGATCCGAGTCTGCTCAGCCCGCTCAAGCACCGTGGCGACCCAGAGCAGGTCACCTTGACCGGGATTCGGGTCCGCGCGCAGTTGGTGAAGATGCGAACCGCGGCGATGCATTCGTTGCGCGGGATGGTGAAAGGATTCGGTGTGCGCTTGCCTCGCGCGACCAGTGAGAGCTTTCTGGAACGGTGCCGCCAAGCGGTGCCGGAGCGTTTGCGGGCAGCGCTGAACGGGTTATTCGAAGCTAAAGGGGACAGACGCATTTACTCCGCACGTGCGTTCATGACCGTAAACCCGACCTCTGTGCCGACAGTGACTCCGCGCTCAGACATCAACGCAGAATAGCACCGGCGCTCAAAAATGCGTCTGTCCGGTTTTTCAATGTCAGGGCCGCGATCTTTGTGCGATAGATGATCGCAAGCATCGTGATGCAGGAGAGGCCGATGTATATCTGGAATATCGAAGAAGCATCCAGCGTATAGGCGAACAGTCCGAAAACCACCGCAAGGCCGCCCAGAAGGTAGTACCAGGGGGATTCGGTATCCGGATGTTTCCAGGTTTTGATGAACGCCGGGATATATGCCGCTACGTCGGCAAGGATGGAAAACCAGATGCCCAGCAGGGGATTGCCGGTAAGCTTCCATCCAATGATGCCGAGCGCCGCTATGATGAGGCAGACATAATCGGAACTGCTGGTGCCGCCCATGCCCCGCTTGAAGCTCATGAGCAAAATAACCGCGGCTTGCAGGAATACGATCCCGGCGAATACTTGGGACCCGAGGTTGCCGTGGGCTGCAAGGATGCTGATGAAATTAAGGCCCAGTACGAAAAACAGAATGAACCGCGTCGTGCGATGGGGCTTCGAGCGGCCGCGGGCAATACTTACGATATAGCTTGCCGGGGCGATCAGAATAAGGATCGAACTGAGCGCCAGTAAGACGGTCTGCATAGCGGAGTATATCATGGGCGACCCAGTCCGCCGGCGCGCTTGGCAGAGAGGGGGCAAGCAGAGTTAAAGGAGAGCTAACGGGGACTGGAAGCCGTGAAAAAATGGGGGACAGTCCACTGCCGGATGTTGAAAGTTCGAGACTTGGTGGCACAGCCAGGGTACAGTCCCCGATTTTTTCACAGTTTCCAGACGCATTTATTCGACCCAAGCAAAAACCCGTCACGCGAGCGGCAGATCGATCACTGCGCCTACTCCGGCGCTGACGTAGCGGTTTTCGAACACGTCGCGGAAGACGTGCGTGGCGGCTTCGCCCGTGCAGTGCGTGGCGCTTACGTGCT
>CAZDIZ010000196.1:0-9889 GCA_964505625.1 uncultured Solibacteraceae bacterium
ACGAGATTCAGGAAGTCTACCGTCTGCAGGGCGTCAACATCAACGACAAGCACCTGGAAACCATCTCCCGCCAGATGATGCGGTGGGTGAAGGTGGAAGACATCGGCGACACCGAGTTTCTGCCCGAGGAAGTGGTCGACAAGTTCCGCTTCCGCGCCGAGAACCGGCGTGTGGTGGATGCGGGCGGCCGCCCGGCGCAAGGCAAGGCCGTGCTGCTCGGCATCACCAAGGCGTCGCTGTTGTCGGATTCATTCATCTCCGCGGCGTCGTTCCAGGAAACCACGCGCGTGCTCACCGAAGCCGCCATTAACGGCAAGGTGGACTATCTGCGCGGTCTCAAGGAAAACGTCATCATGGGCCGCCTCATCCCGGCCGGCACCGGCATGGATTACTATCGCCAGGTGAAGATCGAGGGCGAGGACGTGGTCGAAGAGGAAGCTCCGGCCGAGACCGAACTGGGTCTGAGCGAGGGCATCCCGGGCTACGAAGAAGAAACCCGCTTACAGTACAGCGGCGGCCTCAGCGAAGAAACCGAACCCGGTATCGAATCGCTGCCCGAGTAATAGGTTGCTGAAAAGCGGCATCGAGTCGCTACCCGAATAGGGTCGCAACGCACAGTCTACGAGTGGGCGGAACCTGATGTTCCGCCCTCAAACTTACTCCCGGTGGCGCTTGGAAGCGAACATCGCGCGATCGGCTTCATCCAGGCAGTCGCGTAGAGGCCGGTTGCCTGTGCGCGTGATCCCCCAGCTTACGCCGATCGACACCTCTCCGTAATTGCGAATGTGAAAGTGCCGCAGGCGGTCCTCGATCGCGGCCATACGCAGACGGGCCACATCCGGTTCGAGTTCGGAAAACAGAAGGACGAACTCGTCCCCACCCCAGCGAAAGGCGCGGTCTTCCTGCCTGATGGAAGCCTGCAGGAAGCGCCCGATGGCGCGCAGAATCTCGTCGCCACCCAGGTGCCCCAGCAACTCGTTCAGGCGCCGGAAATCGTCCAGATCGAGCACGGCGACGATGCCCGGCGCGGTGGTTTCATCGAGGAGCTTTTCAAGGCTGCTGCGGCTTTCAAGCCCCGTGAGCGGATCGCGTTCGCCGACATCGGCGACGCGCGCCACGGCCTCCTCCAGCCGTTTTTCCATCGATTCCAGCCGCCGCCTGTAGGTCATGCGCTGCAGGATCAGCGCCGCCAGGGCGACCGCGACCCATACGATGCTCCACCATTCCATCCCAACCGGTCCTCACGGACGACTTGACTCGCAGATCGTCCCGTCCTGGTCAACGGTCAAGCGGCGTATCGAGATGGCGCGGCCGGTTTGTTCGTCCGCTTCCACGATCACCGCATGCAATTCAACTCCGCCTTTGGCGGCTTCCATCCGCACCGGCACCGCTGTGAGGAACCGCCGCATCACAGCCGGCTTCTCCACTCCGATGATGGAATCGTACGGCCCGGTCATTCCGACGTCGGACTGATAGGCTGTGCCGCCGGGTAGTAATCGTGTGTCGGAAGTGGCAATGTGCGTGTGCGTGCCCAGCAGGGCCGTCACGCGTCCGTCCAGATGCCAGCCCATCGCCATCTTCTCGCTGGTGGCCTCGGCATGAAAATCCACCAGGCGAATCTTTACCGCCGGGTCTAGGTCAGCCAAAATCCGGTCCGCTGTGCGGAAAGGACATTCGGTGATCGGCATGTGCGTCCGGCCTTGCAGGTTCATGATCGCACACCGCACTCCGTTTCGGGCCTTGGTGACGAACAGGCCGCATCCGGGAAGATCGCTGGAGTAATTTGCCGGGCGTAACAGGCGCTCCTGGCGCGGAAGGTAATCCACCAGTTCGCGCTTGTCCCAGATGTGGTTGCCGCTGGTCAGCGCGTCCAACCCCATCGAGAGCAGTTCCTCGGCGACCAGCGGCGTGATCCCGAAGCCGCCGGCGGCGTTCTCGGCGTTGGCGACCGCCAGATCGATGTGCCTGGTGGAGATAATCTCCTGCAGATGGCCGCCCACCATATTGCGGCCTACAGACGCGAAAATGTCGCCAATGAATAGGATGTTCATCTAGCCGAACCGGGACTTTCCCCCGACGTTTGCGAGATGGGAGCGCACCACTCGCGCCGTGCCGCCCCAGTCGTTGCCCCGAATTCAACAGGGGTGGAACCCGCCGGGCGTCTTTAGGCTTCTCCAAGGCGGGTTTCGCCCACCGGAGCTTGCACACCAACGCTTCTTCGAGCCGGATCCCTCTACAATGCTTGTTGGAGCAATTGTATGAGGCTGGTCACCTGCCTCGCAGACACGCCCCCGAACCATGATACCCCGCCCGGGAATTCACCCGCCAGCACGCTAAACTGGGGACAGGCGGGAGGAGGGCGTGCAAACGGCAACTGGGATCATCGCCGTTTCCTGGCTGGCATACTGGATCTTTCTGGGCGTTGGGTACTTCCGCGCGGAACGCGTGCGGCGCCGTGATGGCGAAGCGGCTCCACGGCGGCGTGACCATCGCTCGATGGGTGGCTTGCTGCTGGAGGCGATTGCCTTCGCCGTGGTATTCGGATTCCGGCGCGGCACCGCGGAGACGATCCCCGTGGCGCTGCTTTGGACCGGCGCGGCGCTCGCGGTGCTGGCTGTGCTTGTGGCGGTTTGGGCGGCGCGCAGTCTGGGCCGCGAGTTCCGCATACAGGCGGTGGTCACTGAAGATCAGCGTTTGGTGACGAACGGGCCGTATCGCTTCGTCCGGCATCCCATCTTCGCGTCGTTGTTCTGCCTGCTGCTCGGCACCGGCATCGCGGTAGCGGCATGGCCGGCGCTCGCGTCTTCGATTGTGATCTTCGTGGTGGGTACGGAAATCCGGATGCGCGCCGAAGAGGCGCTGCTTGCCCGGAACTTCGGCGCCCAATTCGAGGGCTACCGCGCGCGCACCGCCGCCTACATTCCCTTTGTACGTTGAGCGGCGCTCTTGCGCGCCTTGATGACTACCACCGAAGCGGCTCCGTGCCCGTCGAAGGTGACTTCCGTGACGCCGGCGGCCTTCTTGATTCGCACCGGAACCGCGGACGCTTTCGGCATGCGAACTTCGGCTCCCAACAAGCGCGGCGAATCCGGCAAGCGCAGCTTGATGGTGACGGACTCGCGCTTCGGATCGGCCAGCAAGCGCGTGCGCGACGTGACGGCCACCACGTAGCCGCCATCGGCGGTTTCAAATACGTTGGCGTTGTTCGCGCCGCTCGATTCCACCACGTGTGGCGCGAGCACCTGCGAGGCGCCGCGCAGCGGCTCAAACAACGGCGTGTAGGCTTCTAGTAGTTCGGCTGCGCGTGGATCGGGTTTCTGCTGCGAAATCGGAAACGCGCGCGCGATCATCTGCGGAAACAGCGCCCACTCCAGTCGCGCCTTCAGGTGCTTTTCGAATGCCGCGATGTCTTTGAGATAATCGGCCTGCAAATGCCAGGCCGCCGCCGGACGGTAAGGACTCAGGTGGCCTAGCCCGGGCAGGTAGTCGTTTTCGTGGCAGTAGCCGTCCACGTCGCGCAGCACCTCGATGCGGTAGAACTGATTCACGTAGACGCGCTTGCCCGCGGCGTGCGCCATGCGGCAAACCGCGCGCACGGCTTCGCCCACGCTTACGGCCATGTTAGCGGCCGGACGGTTGCCCACCATGGTGAAGCCGTCGTCGTGCGCGTAGTCCAGACGGCTGGCCCAATCCAAACGGTCGATGATGAAACCGTCGATCTCCGGCAACCGCTGAAGGTGGCGCCGCACCTGTTCTTCCAGGTGCGGCCACAACGAGTACTGGCGGCCGGGGTTCATGGCCATCGAACCTTCCCAGGTGGGAATCGGCTGGCCCTTTTCGTTGTGAATGAGTGCGTTGGCGAATTGTTCACGCAACAAGCGTTGAGCTTCGGCCGGATCGCCTCCCTTGCCGCCCGCGCCGCCGTATTCGGTGACGTTGAAGTACGCGTAGACGCCGATGCCGTGCTCGTGCATGGAACGTGTGAAGGCGCGGATCTTCGCGTCGCTCATGGTCTCGCCGAGCTTCCACCACTTGGCGTAAGTGTAGGGATGCCACTCGGTTTCAGCCGGCAGGTACTCGCCTAAGTGCGTGAACCAGAAACTGGTCCAAATGTAGCGGACGCCCTGGCGCGCCATCTCATCGAAATCCGGATGCGCCTGAATGTGGTGATAGTAGAACGCGCCTTCGTAAGGACCTCGGGCCAGCGCGGGCTTGAAATACGCCGGGAAGGCGTCCGAGTACGCCTTGATGGCGGCGCGATAGTCCGCCGCGTGCGTGTAGAAGAGCACACGTAACGGAGACGGCTTTCCACCGCCCATGCCGCGATGGCCCAGCGTCAGCGTCAATACCTTGGCGTCACGCCAGGCGACCTGAAAATGCGGAGTATTGGCGTCGGCCGGAAGCGCGATGGTGAGCGCCGAGTCCTTGGCCGGATCAAGAACACTCACCAGCGGCAGAACGTGGCGTGCGCCGGTACGCCAGGCGTACTTGGCATATTCGGCGGGCTTGTGAGTGGGGCGTTCGCTCAGTTTCGTGACGGCATCGTCGCCGGGAACAAAGACCTCCAGGTTGCGGGTCAACACGGGCAACTCGATCGTCACTTCATGACCCGCGCGCGGGCCCTCGCCTTGGAACACCAAGTCCCAAGCCATTCCGCCGGTCACTTCGCGCCAGACTCCCTTGCCGTTTAAGCCGAGTTGTTCGGGCGAGCCAGTGGCTTTCGTGGCTTCGTTGCGCAGCTTGAGCGTGGCGGGAGCACTCAACCACGCACGTTGGGCCGCGCCGTCGCCGGATTCCAGTTTGACTGGGACCGCGGATGCCGAAGCGGAACTCACCCGAAGCTCAGCGGCGGCCGCCGACAGGGTCAGAAGTAGACAGAAAGACCGACAAAGCCACATGCTTCTTCAGAGTAGCAGCCCGTAACACCCCCCGACACATATGGTTGAGCAAGCAAGCCCATTCTGCTATCCTCGGTGGTTGGGTTCCTGGAAACCCTGGTTTTCCTACCTTCTGAGAGGTTTCACATGTCAGGCCATTCGAAATGGGCGACCATCAAGCATAAGAAGGCCGCCTTGGACGCTAAGCGCGGGAAGAGTTTCACGCGCATCATTAAGGAAATAACCATCGCCGCCCGCAATGGCGGCGACCCGGACGCGAATCCCCGGTTGCGTACGGCGGTCCTGGCCGCGAAAGCGGTCAGCATGCCGGCCGACAACATCAAGCGCGCGATCCAGCGCGGCACGGGCGAACTGGATGGCGGGCAGATCGAAGAAGTCACCTTCGAAGGGTACGGCCCCGGCGGCGCGGGCATCCTGGTGAACGTAGCCACGGATAATCGCAACCGCACGGTGAGCGAGATCCGCCACATCTTCTCCAAGTACGGCGGGAAGTTGGGCGAGCAGGGTAGCGTGTCGCGCATGTTCGAGCGCAAAAGCCAGGTGCTCATCGAGATGAGCAAGATCGGCGAGGACGACTTAATGGCCATTGTTCTCGACGCGGGCGCCGACGACATTCGCAACGACGGCACCAATTGGGAAGTCCTCTCGGCTCCGGAAGCGCACCTCGGCGTGGTCGAAGCGCTGCACAAGGCGAACATCGAGACCGTCTCCGCCGAAGTTGCCATGCTGCCCATGACGACCGTGAAGCTGGAAGGCAAGAACGCTCAGACGATGTTGAAGATGAGTGAGTTGTTCGAGGACCACGAGGACGTGCAGAGCGTGTATTCGAACTTCGACATCGACGAGAAGGAAATGGAAGCGCTCGCCTAGACCGGGCGCGCTTTTCGAGATGCGCGTCCTCGGCATCGATTGCGGTACCGAGCGCACGGGGTACGGGGTGATCTCGAGCGATGGTGGGGAGCACCGTGCCATCGCCTTTGGGGTGATCCGCACCTCGCCGCGCGACCCACTGCAGGTCCGTCTGGCGCGCATCGCAAGTGAATTGCGGGTTCTGATTCAAACGCACCGGCCCGAGGCGGCCGCCGTCGAGGAAGTATTTCACGCCGTGAACGTGAAGACAGCGTTGAAGCTGGCGCACGTTCGCGGCGTTGCGTTATTGGCGGTGGCCGAAGCGAATCTGCCCCTCGGTGAATATTCTCCGCTTGAAATCAAGACCAGCGTCGTCGGCTACGGCCGCGCCGAAAAACATCAAGTGCAGTTGATGGTGCGGTCGCTGCTCGGCCTGGACGAACCGGTCGAAAGTGAGGACGCCGCCGACGCGTTGGCCGTGGCCATTTGTCACGCCACACGCACCGCGGTGAGTGAACGTTTGGGAGCGCGACAATGAGACTGCTCGCGATGATTCTGGCCGCGCTCGCGGCTTACGCGGCCGAAGCACCTCCACGTATCGTTTACACCAAATCGTTTCCCGGCAGTTCGCCGGCCTTCGTTCTGATCACGGTGGAACGCGACGGGCGCGTTGTTTATAAAGAAGCCGTCGACGACGAGAACCCCATCAAGCTGCAACTAGCCGCCGCGGACGTCGACGCCATTTTCGCCGCCGCCGAAAAACTCGATCGCTTCAAACGCCCGCTCGAAAGCGGCCTGAAGGTGGCCAACATGGGCTTGAAGACGTTCCGCTTCGAGCAAGGGCAGCAGACGAACGAAACCAAGTTCAACTACACGCAGGACCCCGATGGCGCGCTGCTGGCGGACTGGTTCGAGCGCGTGATCGAAACCGAGCAACTCTTCATCAACCTGGAACGGACGGTGCGCTTCGACAAGCTCGGCGTGAACCAGGCGCTGTTGAAGCTGGAAACCTGGTGGGATCGCAAGAGGATTGTCGCCGAGCGGCAATTCCTGCCGCTGCTCGACCGGGTTCGCAAGAACGAAAGCTACCTGCACATGGCGCGCCAGCGGGCGGCGGCATTGGCGGATGCTTTCCGCGGAGAGGCCCCAAAGGCCACGCAATGAAACTTTTCCTTACGCTGTTTTTCACCGGCGTGCTGCTGGCCGGCGCGCAGACTTCCAATTCCGAAGCCGAACAGAATGATTTGCGCCGCGCAGTTGGCGAGGCTGGCTCGAGCCCCATCGAGATGACGCGCGCCCTGGAAGCGCATCTGGCCAAGTACCCCAACTCGGCGCGCCGCAACGACATCGAACTGGCGCTACTGAAGTCCGCCGCCGACGCCAAGGACAACCGCCGCATTGCGCTCTATGGCGAACGCGTGTTGGCGCGTGATCCCGGCGACGTGCCGATTCTGGAAAACGTGACGCGCGCCCTGCTGTTGCTGGACGACAAGGCCAATGCCGAGAAAGCGCTCGGTTATGCGCGGCGGCTGGAGCAGGGCTTGGACGCGCTCGAAAAGGAGAAGACCTCATCGGCGCGCGAGGAAAGCCAGAAGCGTGAAGAACTCGACCGCACGCGCGGCAAGGCGCTGGTCTACCAGGCGCGCGCACTGGGCAACCTGGGCAAGGCCGCCGAAGCGCTCGAACGGGCGCGTTTGAGTCATCAGGTGTATCCGACGTCGGAGTCGGCTCGCGAAATCGCGCGGTGTTTGGAACGCTCGGGTAAGCCGGAAGAAGCGCTGCCCTATCTGGCCGATGCGTTCATGATCAACGACGCGCGCCGCACCGAAGCCGAACGCACGCGCGATCGCGCCAGACTCGGTGAGACCTACCGGAAGGTGAAAGGGTCCGACGTGGGATTGGGCGACTTGGTTTTGGCGGCCTATGACCGCACCACGGCGCAGCTGGCCGAACGGCGCCTGAAGATGCGGCAGCTAGATCCCAACGCGAATCTCACCAACCCCATGGAGTTCACGCTCTCCAGCTTGAAGGGCACCAAGCTCGCGCTCGCGTCGCTCAAGGGCAAGGTGCTGATTCTGGATTTCTGGGCCACTTGGTGCGGCCCGTGCCGCGGTCAGCATCCGCTCTACGATCAAGTCAAGCAGCGCTTCAAGGACCGGGCGGACGTGGTGTTCCTGTCCATCAACACCGACGAAGACCGCGCGTTGGTGGAACCGTTTCTGGACGAAGCTAAGTGGTCCAAGGAAGTGTATTTCGAAGATGGATTGTCGGGGGCGCTGCGCGTTTCTTCCATTCCGACCACCGTCATTTTCGGCAAGCGCGGTGACGTGTTCAGCCGCATGAACGGCTACATCCCCGAGCGCTTCGTCGATATGCTCACCGAGCGCATCCAGGAAGCTCTCAAGGAGTAGCAACACCAGGAGACACACATGTTCACGTACCAACGGCGTTGGTTCGCTGTTGTGTTGTTGCCGATTGCTCTCTGGGCGCAGGAACCGAAATCCATCACCCTGCCCAAGCCCCGCACCGAAGGTGGCAAGCCGCTGATGCAGGCGCTGAAGGAGCGCAAAAGCACTCGCGGTTTCAGCCGCCAGCAGCTTGACGCGCAAACGCTCTCCGATTTGCTGTGGGCCGGCTGCGGCGTGAACCGTCCGGACGGCCGCCGCACGGCGCCCTCGGCCATGAACTCGCGCGAGATCGACGTCTACGTGCTTCTCGCCAGCGGCGCTTACCTGTACGAAGCAGACGCGCACCGCTTGAGCGCGGTTGGCCTACTCGATTCGAGCGCGGCGTTGGATGGCGCGCTGAAGCTGGTCTTCGTCGAGAATCAATCGCGCGTGCGATACGCGCACGCGAAGCCCGAAGAGAAGATCGGGTTTTCGAGCTTCGCCGCCGGCGCGATCTCTCAGAATGTTTACTTATACTGCGCGTCGGAAGGGCTAGCGACGGTGCTGCGCGCGTCGGTCGACAAGGACGCGATGTCCAAGCTCCTGCGTTTGCGCGCGGACCAGCGCGTGCTATACGTGCAATCGGCCGGCTATCCGGCGAAGTAGGGCCTCAGCCCCAACGCGAGTCCGAGACCAACTCCAGCAGGCTGCGCTCCACTTCGTCCGCTGTTTTCATCACGTTGGCGTTGGCTGCGAAGTTGTTTCGCGCTTCGATCAGAGCCACCATTTCGGCCGACAGATCCACTTGGTCTTCCGGTTGAGACACGCGTGCGATGCGGTTGGCCGCGTGCTCCAGCCTGGTCTCAGCGGCATGCATGCCGGACAAGGCGATCGCCGATATCTGCATACCCTACATATCGGCGCAGGTAGCAGCCCGCAATCCCGTTTCCAGTCAATAGGACTATTTAATCTTAGTACCATAGTGCACGTTTAGGTGAAGATTGTAGACTGGTTGTATCAGCACTACTGATGTACTGGAGGAGTGATTAAGTGAGGAGTTTATTTGTAGTACTGCTATTTGCTTTGACCTTGGTTCCCGGTCTACATGCGGGGAACATATTGGTTTTTGAGGACTATTTGAATGGCACATCCGCTATCCCCGGTGCGCTAACGCTGTACGGGGCGTGCGGAACCTGCACAACCACGACGGACACTACCGCATTCCTAACGGCCCTTTCCGGTTCGACATGGGATCTGGTGATTTATGCTGAACAAGGCGAGGAGCAGTTCGCCGATGTATCCGATGAGTTGGGAGGCTACCTCGCCTCGGGCGGCAAGATCATCGGTCAAACGTTTGCGGGCGGGAGTTTTGCCACGTTCATGGGTGCAACGTACCAATCGGAAAACGGTACGTCCATCACGACCACGTCCGACCCGGTTTTCGCCGGGCTCGGTTCAACGATTGCACTAGCGAACCCAGGTTCCGGTTGGGGGACATTCTCCGTAGGCTGGAATCCGGCTACAGGAGCGACTGGCTTCGGAACTCTCAGCAGCGGCGGCAACGCCGTGATTCTGGGCAACGGCGGCAACACCTACCTGAACGCTCCGCTGACCGACACCTACGTCACGACGGCGAACGGTGAGCGGTTGCTGGCCAACGAGATCGGTCTGTTGCTCGACGATGTTTCGGATGTTCCCGAGCCGGGTACGCTCGCTCTGATGGGGCTCGGTTTCGGCGCGCTGGTACTGGCGCGG
>CAZDIZ010000197.1:0-9871 GCA_964505625.1 uncultured Solibacteraceae bacterium
CGCAGCGGGTCTTCGGCGCTCAGCTTGAGCGCCATCATCTCGCAATGGCCGATGATGACCGTCAAATAGTTGTTGAAATCGTGCGCCACGCCTCCAGCCAGCCGCCCGATGCTCTCCATCTTCTGCGACTGCCGGAACTGCTCTTCCAGCCGCTTGCGTTCGGTGATGTCGCGGACAAAAACCAATCCCGCGGGTTCCTGGCGATAGATGAAAGGAACCGCCGAAACCTCCACGTCGAACACCGTCCCGTCCAGGCGCAGCCATTTCTGCTCCATTACCGGAAGGCTGTGCTGGCCGTGCGTCAGCATGGTGTTGCGCTTGCTCGCTCGCTCCAGGTATTCCGGGTGAACTCGTTCGAGCACCGGTTTGCCGAGCAACTCGCTGGCGGAGGCGGCGCCGTACATCCGCACGGCGGCGGGGTTCAAATAGCGAAAGCGTCCGCCGACGTTGACGTAGATGGCGTCGGGCGCGTTTTCAACCAACTGGCGGAAACGTTCCTCGCTTTCGCGCAACGCTTCCTCGACGCGCTTTCGCTCGGTAATGTCCCGGACGATCGACAGCCTGTAGGTCTGGCCATTCATTTCGAGTGGGCCACTGCTCACTTCGACGGGGAAAACTTCGCCGTTACGGCGCCGGTGCCGGGTTTCGAAAACCAGACCGTGTTTGCCTGCTGTCTGCCACTGCTGTCCCATGTCGCCAATGGTCGAGGGATCGCGGAGTTCGCGGACGTCCATGTGCGCCAGTTCTTCGCGGCTGTATCCGTAGAAAGCCACCGCGCGATCATTTGCCTGAACAATGCGGCCTGACTCGTTGATCAGCAGCATCGCGTCGTTAGCACGTTGCGTGATGCGGCCGTAGTGGCTGGCCAGCAGCCGCCGCTCAAGCCGCGCAATGTAGTGCTGGACGTAAATGCCGAACGCCACTGCGCAGCCGGCCACGGCCACGGTCAACAAGATGGCAAGTTGCAGGGGGTCTCCGCCGGGCCGGGACTCGCCCCCTTGGTGCGCGCATCCGAAGCTGAATCCTAGAAGAAACAGCGCGGCCGGCACTGCACAAGCCCGCCTTGTCCTCACACTTCGAGCATACGACAGAGTGCGGTCCCAGAATCCGCTCCCCTTCATCCCCTCTCCAGAAGGCGGCGGGACGAATCAATGCGAGCAAACAACAATGCCGCCGTCATCGCCGTCGCCGCGACGATCCAGACCGGTTGGCGGTAACTGCCCGTCATCGCGACAGCATAGCCAAACACTACCGAGCACAGCACTCCACCGAGTTGCCCCGCCGTGTTCATAATGCTCGAAACGATTCCGGCGTGCTCGCGGCCCACGTCGAGGCATACCGCCCACGCCGACGGCAGCATCAGATCGGCAATGCCGAACGACAGCGACGAGAACACCACGACCGCCGCGCGATTCTCGGTGAGCGTCGCCGCCAGCAGCAACACCGAGGCCGTGGCCAGGCTGGCGCAACCAATCAACCGGCGCCCCACGCGCAGGCCGAATCGCACCGCCAACCGATCGCCAAGATATCCTCCCGCCAGGTTCGCCGCCGCGCCGAGCACGAACGGCAGCGCGGAGAACATTGCCATCTGGCCTTGTGTGAACCCGGCGTCGTGCACCAGGAACATGGGAAACCAACCGAAGAAGAACCACGGCATCCAGGCGTAACAGAAATACATCACGAAGATCAGCCAGAGCTGCGGGCGGCCGAGCAGCCGCTTCCAGGGAACACTGGCGGGCGGCGCCGGCGCCGCGCCCGCGGCGATTTCCTCTAATTCGTCCGCCGTGATTCCAGGCTGCCGTGCCGGATCGTCGCGGAACCACGAGTGCCAGATGGCGGTCCACACCATTCCCACCGCGCCAAAGCAGACAAACGTCCAGCGCCACCCGATCACTGCCTGCAGAGGCAGTAGCGCAAGCGGCGCCAGCGCGCCACCCACGCGGCTGGCTGCCCAGATCACGCCTTCGGCACGCGCACGTTCCTTGGTTGGAAACCAGCGCGCCACCACCGCGGACATGTTCGGATACGCTCCCGCCTCCCCGATGCCAAACAGAAAACGCGCCGACAGGAGTTCAAGGAAACTCACCGCCGCGCCAGTCAAGCTGGTGAACATCGACCACCAGAGCACAATGCCACTCAGCACGCGTCGTTGTCCGACACGATTACCCAGCGCCGCCAGCGGGATCGCGAAGCTGCCGTAAGATACGACGAATATCCCTAGAATCCAGCCCCAGCGTTCGGGTGGAATGCGCAACTCTTCCTGGATTCGAGGGCCGGCCGAGGCGATAGCGATGCGATCAGCGAACGCAACGATCGCCAATGCCGCCAACAACATCAGGACGACGTGGCGCTTTTTCAAAAGCTCATCATGACATCGGATATAGGTGAAATGCAAAGTTTGTTAACGGTGTGATGGCGGCGCGAGGCGGCCGGGCGCTTGGCCCGCCATGTTAACATGGTCCTTTCAGCCGGAAATCATGGTCCGTAGCTATCGCGGCGTAGCGCCTCGAATAGCCGCTACTGCATACATCGATCCCAGCGCCCAGGTGATTGGAGATGTGGAAATCGGTGAGCGATCCAGCATCTGGTGCAATGTAACGGTGCGCGGAGACGTGAACCGCATCCGCATCGGCGCGGAGACCAACATACAGGACAACGCCTGCCTGCATGGGGAGTTGCATCTGTGGCCGGTCGAAGTGGGGGATCGAGTAAGTGTCGGCCATTCGGCTACCTTGCACGGATGCACGATCGAGGACGATGTTCTGATCGGTATCGGCGCTGTTGTTTTGAACGGCGCGCGCGTGGGCAAGGGCGCCATTGTCGCCGCCGGCGCCGTGGTGAGCGAGGGTACCGAAATCCCGCCGGATAGCCTGGCGATGGGTGTTCCGGCCAAGGTCCGGCGCGCGGTTTCGCCCGAAGAGCGCGAGCGATTTCGCCAGACCCCGCTGCGATACGTGGGCTACCGGGCGCACTACTTGGAAGAAGAGGAAACTTGATTCGAGCCGTCAAAGGAACGCGCGACATTCTCCCACCGGCCAGCGCCGCGTGGAACCACGTCGAGCGTGTGGCGCGCCGCGTGTTCCGCGCCTACAACTATCAGGAAATCCGCACGCCCATTTTCGAGGAGACCGGCTTGTTCTCCCGCGGCGTGGGCGCGGAAACCGACATCGTCTCCAAGGAGATGTACACGTTCGAGGATCGGGATGGCAGTTCGCTCACGTTGCGTCCCGAGGCTACCGCGTCGGTGATCCGCGCTTACATCGAACACCGGATGGATCAGCTCCCGGGTGTACAGAAGCTCTACTACATCGGCCCCATGTTCCGCCGTGAACGTCCACAGAAAGGGCGCTACCGCCAGTTCTTTCAAATTGGCGCGGAGGCCATCGGGGCGGAGTCGCCCGCGGTTGACGCTGAAGTAGTCGAGATGATCGTCGAAATTCTCGCGGGTGTGGGTTTGGACGGTTTCAAATTGCTGATCAACTCCGTGGGTTGTCCGCAGTGCCGTCCGCAGTACGTGGCCCGGCTCAAGGAAGCGCTGGCGGACTCCGCCGCTCAGATGTGTGAAGACTGCCGCCGTCGCGTGGATACCAACCCGCTGCGCGTGCTGGACTGCAAGATTCCGGCCGATCAGCCCATCATCGATGCGCTGCCATCAATCCTCGACTGCTTGTGCGAAACGTGCCGCGAGCACTTCGACAAGGTGAAGAGCTATCTCACCGACCGCGGTATCGAATTCGAGTTGAAGCCGCGCCTGGTGCGTGGTCTGGATTATTACACGCGCACCACGTTCGAAATCGTGCACGGTGCGCTCGGCGCGCAGAATTCCGTGATGGGCGGCGGGCGCTACGACGGGCTGGCCGAATCGCTCGGTTCAAAGGTGCACTCGCCCGGCATCGGTTTCTCCATCGGCGAGGACCGCCTGGTGATGAGCGTCGAGGAAGCGCGGCCCGGCGATCATGCCCCGCGCCTGGATCTGTTTGTGGCATCGTTGGGTGAAGCGGCCTTCCGGCATGCGAGCGTGCTGGCGCGCGATCTGCGCCGGCGTGGAGTGACGGTTGAGGTGGGCGTCGACGCCCGCCTGAAGCGCGCCATGGAAACCGCCAACAAGCTCAAGGCGCGTTGGGTGTTGATTATCGGCGACGATGAGATCGCCGCCGGGGCGTACTCTTTGAAGAACATGGAAACGGGCGCGCAGGTGACCGCCGGCGCCGCGCAATTATACGAGAAGCTGAGTTCCGAAGCCTAATATGCAGGATAGCGTGAGTTTGGATTTCTTGGGCGATCTGCGGCGCACACACACATGCGGCCAGTTGCGATCGTCGGATGCCGGTACGCGTGTGTTGTTGATGGGGTGGGTGCACCGCCGCCGCGATTTGGGTGGCGTGATCTTCATCCATCTGCGCGATCGCGACGGCGTTACGCAGGTGGTCTTCCACGAAGATCTGGATGCCACCGTGCACGGCAAGGCCGAATGCCTGCGCGCGGAGTATGTCGCCGCCATTGAAGGCAAGGTCGAACCGCGCAGCGCCGACACCATCAACTCCAGTATTCCCACCGGTGAGGTGGAAGTGGTGGCCGAAAGGCTCTGGATTCTCAACGAATCGTTGACGCCGCCGTTCCCCATGGAAGACACCGTCGACGTGAGTGAGGATATGCGTCTGAAGCACCGCTACGTCGACTTGCGCCGCCCGCGCATGCAGCGCAACATCATGCTGCGGGCGCGCGTGGCCTTCGCGGCGCGCGAGTTTCTGAATTCGCTGGGCTTTCTGGAAATCGAAACGCCGTTCATGACGCGCTCGACGCCCGAAGGCGCGCGCGACTACCTCATCCCCAGCCGCGTGCAGCCGGGCAGCTTCTACGCACTGCCGCAATCGCCGCAGCTTTTCAAGCAATTGCTGATGGTGAGCGGCTTCGACAAGTACTTCCAGATCGTGCGTTGCTTCCGCGACGAGGATCTGCGCGCCGACCGTCAGCCTGAGTTCACGCAAATCGATCTCGAGATGTCGTTCCCGCAGCAGGAGCGCATTCTCGAAGTGATCGAGCCCATGGTGCAGCGCATCGCGGCAGTGGCCGGTTACGAGATCGCCGCGCCATTCCCGCGCATGACCTACGCCGATGCGATGCGTTCCTACGGTATCGACAAACCCGATCTTCGCTTGCCGCCGTTCTGCCCCGTCGAAGACCTGTTCCCCGAGGGGATGTTGACCCCCAAGGGGTTGCCGCTGGTGGCTATTCGCATTCCCAAGACCGGCGCGCTCACGCGCAGCCAGCGCGACGAACTGAGAGCGTTCGGCGCCGAGCGCGGTCTGCGCGTCTACGACGACGTGAAGCGTTTGGACCGCGACTTCGCCGAGCCTATGCGCGCCGTGCGCGAACGCGCCGGCGTGGCCGATGACGACCTGCTGTTGCTGGCGGGCTGGGCCGGTGAGCCTGATCCGCATCGTCCCGAAGAAGCCGTCTTCAAGGCGTGCGGACAACTCCGCCTATTCGCCGGACAGAAATACAACGACCGTCATCAGCTTCTGAATCCCCAGGATCTGCGCTTCGTCTGGGTTGTGGACTTCCCCATGTTCGAGTGGGACGAGGAAGACAACCGCTGGATGGCCGCGCATCATCCGTTCACATCGGTTCACGACGAAGACCTCGACAAACTGACTTCCGACCCCGCGCGCTGCCGCGCCAAGAGCTACGACCTTGTGCTCAACGGCATCGAGCTCGGGTCCGGCTCCATCCGTATTCACCGCACCGACGTACAGTCTCAAGTGTTCTCCGCGCTGGGCTTCAGCGAAGAGGAAGCGCAGCGCAGATTCGGTTTCCTGCTGGAAGGACTCAAGTATGGGGCGCCGCCGCACGGCGGCATCGCGCTCGGTCTGGACCGTCTGGTGATGATCCTGGCCGGTGAGAGTTCGATTCGCGACGTTATCGCTTTCCCCAAGACGGCGCGTGGCACGGATCTGATGTGCGAGGCTCCGGCCGAAGTACCCGAACGGCAGTTGCGCGAACTGGGTATCAAATTTACGCACCACAAACACTAAGAACATGGAACCCGGCCCGCGAAGTGTTTCGCGCACCGCTGTGTGGCTGGTCACCGTCACCCTGACAGGCGCCGTCCTGATGGGGCTTGAGATGGTGGCTTTCAGATTATACGCTCCGTACTTCGGCTATTCGACCTACGTTTGGGGCAGCATGATTTCAGTGGTCATGCTGGCCATGAGTTGCGGCTACGCATTGGGCGGCCGCGCCGCCGACCGTAGCCGCGGCGACACGCTGCTATACGGCGCCATCCTGTTCAGCGCCGTTTACCAGTTGCTGGTTATCTACACGGCCGGGAAGCTGCTTCCGGCGCTTGCCCGCATGGGAGAACTCACCGGCACGACGCTCGCCACGCTGCTCATCTTCGCGCTGCCCATGACCGCGCTTGCCACTGCCGGCCCTTTCGTCATTCGCCTGCTGGCGCGGGGCGAACGCGTCGGCTCGGCGGCCGGTGCGGTGTATGCGTTGTCGACCCTGGGCAGCATCGCCGGCGTGCTCATCACTACCTACGAATTGGTGCCCGCTTTCGGCACGCAGGCCACCCTGCGTATTGCGTGCGCGGCGACGGCGTTGGTGGCCGTGCTGGGCCTGGCGGCGCGCCGTCCTAAATGGCTGCTGTTGGTGCCGGCTCTCGTCACCGGCGCGGCCGCATCGGCGGCGCCCTCGTTCACTTGGAAGCCCATGGGGGATTGGCCCGCTTCGACGCGGCAGGAGTGGATCTGCGAATCGCCGTACAATCTCATCCGCGTCATGCGCGTCGATAAATGGCTCTTTCTGCTGTTGAACGACGGCAGAACCGCGCAGACTTCGCGCCAGGAAGACAGCCGCTGGTCGCGCCACTACCACGACATGTTCGCCGCCGGGCCGTTGCTGGCGCCAGCGCGGAATCTGTTGGTGCTAGGTCTTGGCGGCGGCGGCTCGGTGGCCGCCACGCGCCTCACCGCGCCCGAGATTCAGGTGGATGCCGTCGAGATCGATCCGCAAGTGGTGGAAGCCGGGCGCCGTTTCTTTGGTTTGCGTCTGGACGATCCGCGCTTGCGCATCCACGTCGCCGATGCCCGCCGTTGGGTTGCGGAGAACCGCAGCCTGTTCGACATCGTGCAGGTTGATTTGTACCAGGGCGGCCCTTACGTGCCCTTCTACCTGACAACGGTCGAATTCTTCGACGGTGTTCGAAAGAGTCTGGGGACGGGCGGGGTGCTCATGAACAACGTGTTCGACGCCGGCCGCGCGCGCGAAATCCTGATGGCCACGGTCGCCACCATGGCGCGCGTGTTCCCTTCGGTGATGGTTTTTTCCGATGACACCGGATCGCACTGCGTGCTCGGGTTCCATGAACGCAAGAGCGTCAGTGAAGCGCGCCGGCAGTTGCTCGGTGTTCCGGAGGCCTCTCCGCATTTCAAGTTCTCACGCCGCGTCGCCGCGCGCTTGCGCGAGGTGAATCCTCCGCCCGGCACACCCGTACTGACCGACGACTGCGCGCCTATCGATGGAATGATCCGGAGAATGGTGGCGGACTACTACGCAACTGCTACCGATTGACGGCCCCGCGTTGCACGGGGCCGCCAATCGGCGAATGTGCCTGTTTACGCCTTGGGCGGCGCGGGGAGTACCTGGAAGGTTTTTTCGTCGAAGTACAACACGCGGCCCTGCCGGTAGCTCTGTACGGCCATGCTGATGAGCACCTGTGCGCGTGCCGCGGTTTCCACATCCAGCGTCGGCTTCTGCCGGCTGCGTACGCAGCTCAGGAAGTTGTCCACGTGCGCGATCATCGCGTCCTTGGTCTCGAGCGGGATCTTCTGGTCTTCCTTGCCGAACTTGCCTTCGTATTCCGGCGTCATCACCCGCTTTTCCGGCTTGAGTGTGATGTAGCTGGCGGTGCCTTCAAACTGCCCGTGCTCCACCATGATGATGGACCCCCGATTTCCGCGGATCAGGCCCGGGATGTGCTGCGAATTCGCCATCGAGGAACTCAGCACCACCGAGTGCCCCTTGGCGTACTCCGCGATCAGGTGGAACGTGTCCGGCACTTCGCGATCCTTGAATACATAGATGCCGCCGCCCGCCATCACTTTGTATGGGAATTGCGGCGAGGGCCAGCAGATGTTCATGGGCGCGGCCACGTGGAAGAACAGGTCCGTCGCGATGCCGCCGGAATAATCCCAGTACTTGCGGAAGCGGAAGAAGCGCTCCGGATCCCAGGCGCGCTTGGGCGCCGGGCCCAGGTAGGTCTTCCAGTCGATGTAGTTATCGCCCTTCTTGTCCGGGCCGGCTTCAGCATCGATGGGCCAGTTCCATTCGCCTTCCTTCGAGTTGCGGTGATAGGAGCCCTGGCTCATGATCATGTCGCCGATGGCGCCGCTTGAAATCACCTGCTTGGCTTTGTGCCAGATGTCGGCCGAAGTGGTTTGCGACCCGACCTGCAGCACGCGCTTAGTGGCCGCCACCGCGTCGATCAGTTCCTTGGCTTCCGCCACCGTGTGGCACATCGGCTTTTCCAGGTACACGTCCTTGCCGTTGGCCATCGCTTCGATGGCGATCGGCGCGTGCCAGTGGTCCGGAGTGGCCACGATCACGGCGTCCACGTCCTTGCGATTGATGACCTCGTGAAAATCGAGGTACCCGTCGCACTTGTGGAACTCCATGTTCAACTTCTTGCGCTTCTCGTAGACGTCACACACGGCGACGATCTTGCACTTGTTATCGCCGGCTCCCACCTTGGCGAATGTCCGTCCCACGTATGTTCCGCGGCCGCCGCACCCGATGATGCCGACGTTGATAGTGTCGTTGGCGCCGATCGCGCGCCCCGTGGATTTCACCACTAGCTTGGGTTTCTTGGCGGCCATCGCCGAGCCGGCGAGACCGAGAGCCGCGCCCGTGGCACTGGCGCTCCTCAGGAAGTTTCTGCGATTTACGGATTCTTGCATCTTGTCGTCCTTTGAGTCTCATCCCGGCGGCCATGCGCCGGACGGTGGATTGCGAATCAGAACCAGTTTACTCTTCGTCGCGGAGGGGGTCAAAGCGCTTGGCCGGCTGTCGCGCGACCTCGCTCTTGCTCAGGACGCGCCACCACAGATAAAGGCAGAAAACGTGGGCGCCGGCGATGATGATGTTTCCGGTGGTGACCAACGGAATGCTGCGATGCGGAATCGCTAACTGGCGCAACGAGTGCCCGATCGCCTGTCCCGCCATCTGCAAGCCAAGCGCGCCACTGATGACCAAAATGCGCGTGTCGGGCAGGCGGTGCCGGACCAAGTTCATCCAAAGCACCAGATTGAGCAGCACGGCGGCAAAACTGAGATTGCGCGCGACATCCGTCATCCGCCGGTTCAAAGGATCATCCCAGTACAGAGCCAACGAAACGGCGCCGACCAGAAGGGTTGCCAGAACCAGCAGCCTGATGATCGTCGGGCGCCGCGGATTGGCCTCCATGCTCCGGTATACCAACGACAGCACCAGCAACATCACCAATGTTTGGAGAATGAAATCGTTGATCCAGTAGTACTTGTATGTGTACTTGGTCCACCACATCAGGTCCAGGATGGCAGCGACTTCTACAGTGGTCGCCAGGAAGGATGCGATGGCGTAGGCGAATAAAAACGGGAATGCGCGGTAGCTACCGCGCACGAGTGACGCTATTAGCAGCAGTTGGACAACTGCGCCCGCGATGATGAAGGCCCACTGTACTACTTGCATTAAACACCGATCTCGACCTTACTAATCGGCCGAGATCGGTCTGTACAGGAGATTAGTTCTAAGCTCTTTCGTCCCACGGATTAGGCGGGAACACCGGGCCGTGAGCGAACTCGTCCCACGGGTTCGGCGGGAACACCGGACC
>CAZDIZ010000198.1:0-9659 GCA_964505625.1 uncultured Solibacteraceae bacterium
CTTGCTTGGGGTGCAAGAGGTCCCGAGTTCAAATCTCGGCGGCCCGACCAACCTTTCAACGAGTTACAAACCCCACCCTCCTCCCAAAGCCCGGCTCTACGCCCAACTCCCGTCACTCGGCGGACTGTTAATGCTTTATTAGCCGGTGAGCCACAATTTCGATATCCTGGCCGGCTGCTCCCGGGCGCTTGGTTTTGAGCAGAACTTCGAAGTGTGGGAATCCGCTGGACGATGCTGGAGAGAGGAAGCTTCGCAACCTCGCCATGTATCTCTCATTGCATACAAACTGGCCCACCGCTTCGGTCCCCTCCATGTCGGTGCCGGCTATTAACAGGACATTGCCAGTCTGCCCCAGGTTGGGCAGGAAGGCCACCACACCATAGCCGTCTTCGATCTTGGCGCCCGTGCCAGTAAGAATATAAACCGGCCGCTCGCCCGGCTGTGGCGACTTGTTCACGATGTAGGTTTTCTTTTGGTGCGCGTCGTATTCGAATTGGAAGTTCAACGATTTGTCGAATAGCTCGACCCAGGCGTTCGAACGGCCACTTCCCAACAGGATTGCGTTATTCGCGTTCAGGTTCCGGACATCGTAGTCGCGGGCGTGATGCACCGTCATGATGCGATCCTCCGCGGCTCCCATGACCGCGATCCGTCTGACCAAATTCACGTCGGCAATGCTGGTGTAACGCTGAGACATCAGGACCTGAAGCGCACGCTTCAGGTCGGGTCTATTCGTGAGGCCATCCAACCGCTGTTGATAGCCGCCGTCGACGTACTCCGGCAGTCGCACTGTTTGGAGAAGGATGTCCTGGAGCAGCGAGAGACACGAGTCGGCGACAACAATATCGGTCTGTTGGCCAGTGGTCAGTAGCTGCGTCCATAGCAGTCTCACAGCCGGCGAACCATCGAAGCTGGGCCTCTGCCTTGGGGAAACGCGCCCGTTCAGCAGCAAGGCGACACACGCCCCCGCCAACGCCAGGCTCAGGACCGACAGCAGCACGATGAGTCTTCGCTGGAAGCGGGCCGTGGAGGTCAGCTCTCCGGCGGCCGACACTACCAAGCGTTCCTTGAACACCGGCGCGTAGTTTCCCTTAGGGATCTCAAGAACCAGATCTTCCTTGGCTCCGTCTGTTACGAAATACTGCTCGATCTTCTTGCGCAACTGGGACACCTGAACCCTAACGATGGTGTCCTGGTTGGTGTCGTAACCCGCCTCGCGTCCGAAGACGTCGCAACCGATCTCCACCTCGTGGATCTCCGTTGCACTCTCGTCGAGTACCCGATGGCAGAGATACCGCAGCAGTTCCTGAAGGCGGGGGGACTTGCGCAGATGCGTGCTTGAGATGACCCTGTCGACGAGTGCCCATCGAGGGTCAGGCGCCGGAACCGCCGCCGGAAGGTTTTCACCGTCTGCTGGCATGTCCTTGGCCACGCGTATTCGAGCACATAGTATCACACGACGGCTCAGGGGTTTCTCGCGGCGCTTCTCAGAGAATTAGCCGAGAATTGTCTTGACCCACCTCCCTCCGCATGTGAAAAACCTGATAGGTTCGCACACTGCCAGGGAATGACATGGAGGTACTCGCAAGGGGACGGAGCGGACCAGATCGTGCGTTTTCAACGTTCGGAGTCAGGGAGGATTATTGTGCATAAATGCAGGCTGGCAATGACCGCCATCGCGGTCATCGGTTATTTGTTCTGTGGCGTTTTCGTGTCACAATGCGCCGACCCGACAGCAACGGTTCGCGGTACGGTGTTCGATTCCACCCACGGTGCAGTCCCGGGTGTGAGCCTCGAGATGCGGCACCAGGGAACACAACTCCGGCGCACCACGGAGACGGACGCCGTGGGCAACTTCATCTTTCCGTTGCTGCCCATCGGGTCGTACGACCTAGCGGCCACCAAGTCAGGCTTTCGACGCTATGTGCAGACGGGCATCATCCTGACCGTCAATGCCGAAGTGACCGTCCACGTCAACCTACAGGTGGGCGCGGTGGACCAGAGCGTCACGGTCAGCGGTGAGGCTTCGCTCGTGAACACCCAGACGGCAGCGGTCCGCCAATTGGTGAGCGGCGAGCAGATTGACAAACTCCCCCTGAACGGGCGTAACGTCCTGCAGTTGACGCTGCTGACCGGCGGCGTGCTCGATACCGGGGGCAGCAACGCCAACCAAGGTTTCATACACCAAAACGCGCGAGTCTACCCATCCGCTAGCGGCGGGCGGGCCGACAGCATGAACTTCATCCTGGATGGCGCCACCAACAACGACCGCTACACCAACGTGTCGCTGCCCTTTCCCAACCCGGATGCCGTCGCGGAGTTCAGTTTCCTGAGCAACAGTTTCAGCGCGGAGTACGGGGCCGCATTGGGCGGGGTGGTGAACGCGGTGAGCAAATCGGGCACCAACGAGGTGCACGGCTCGGCGTTCGAATATCTACGCAACGCCAAGATGAATGGCAGCAACTTCTTCACCCCCGGCGTCAGCGACCGGCTCAAGCGGAATCAGGCCGGCTTCAGCCTGGGCGGCCCGGTGGTTCTGCCCGGCGTTTACAAAGGCAAGGACAAGACGTTCTTTTTCCTTTCCTGGCAGGGCATGTACCTGCGTCAATCGCCGGTGAACAGCAGCACCAGGACTTGGCGGCCAGAAGAAATCGCGGGCGACTATTCCTATCAATCGCAACAGACCAAACGGACTCTGCTGGATCCTCTCACGGGCCAGCCTTTGGCCGACAGCAAGATTCCCGCCAGCCGCTTCGATCCAATCTCGAAGAAGCTCGCCGCCATGTTGCCGGTGGGAGACCCGGTCTCCGGAATCTACACTTATCGCGCCGCGCGCAGCATCGTGGATAATCCGCAATGGCTGGCCCGCGTGGATCACATGATCGGCAGCAAGAACCGCCTCAACCTCCGTTACTTCCGGGATTTCTACGACGAGATCCCGGACGGAGATCCAAGTAACCCCTTCCTGTGCTGGGGCAGCGCGGTTCCCGCCAAGAGTCAGAGCTATCTGATTTCCGACACGCACATCTTCTCGCCTCGCCTGCTCGGCACCGCAAGCTTCACGTACGCGCGCATCCTCAGTCCGAACTCGTACAATATGGCAGGGCCGGCCAACGGGAAACCATCGTCACTCGGATTCCAGGGGATCCCCGACGGCATGTTGGACGTCTACGCGCAGGTCCGCATGCCGGGAGGCTTCACGGGCTACTTCCAGAAGATCTTTCAGAATACCTTCCAATACCAGGGGAGCCTCACCTACGTGGTGAACCGCCACGAAATGAAATGGGGGATCGAGTATTATCGCGCCCAACTGAATCAGTTCCGCGATGCCGCGCAGCCGATCTTCCGCTTCGGAACCACGTACACCAACTTCACCGAAGCTGATTTCTTGATGGGCTTCCCCAATAGTTTCTCCGCCACTTCTTCCTGGGACGAATCGCTACGGCAGCCCCGGCTACACATGTACTTTCAGGACAACATTCGCGTTTCGCGCCGCCTGACCTTGAACTTGGGTATCCGTTACGACCCGTTCATGCCGTGGCTAGAGAAGGGCAGGAATGTCGTCTCGTTGTGGAGACCGGGCTTGAAATCCCAACGTTTCCCCAAGATGCCCACCGGAGCGGTGGTGGGAGGCGATCCTGGTGTTCCGGAGCACGGCTATTCTAGCGACTTGAACAACTTCGCTCCCCGGTTGGGCTTTGCTTTCGATCCGACGGGAAAAGCCAGAACCGCGATTCGAGGTGGCGCCGGTTTCTTCTTCGGACAGCCCTTGGGCGGCACGATCAATCAGATGTCGATGGCGAACTTCCCGTTCATCCAATCGGTGTCTATTACTTCGCCGGGGTCCAAGGGGGCCGGAGGATTTGCCAACCCCTTCCGAACTGGGACGGCCGACGCAATCTTCAATCCGTTCCTTGGCGGCGCGGGCGCTCCCACGGCGGACACCACCGTGCCGGTACCTCTGACCTACTATTCGACGGCTGCCAACTATGTACTGCCCTACACAGTGCAGTGGAACTTCAGCATGGAGCACCAGTTGGGGTCCGGAGTCACGGTCGCCGCAACTTACATAGGTTCCAAGTCCACGCACTTGCAGGCCGCACAGCAATTGAATCCCGCGATCTACATTCCCGGGGTGGGCCCCGACGGCAAAGCGCTGTCCACTTCGGCGAATATCAACGATCGGCGGCCATATGGCCCGGCCATGGGTTCCATCGTGGAAAGTCAGAGCGACCAAAACTCCAACCACAACGCTCTCGCGCTCAACTTCCGCAAGAGGTCCGTGGGAGGCCATTGGTGGTCGCGCTCGACTGTCGACGTGAACTATACCTGGTCTCACACTCTGGACGTGCAGGACAGCTCCATCAACGCTGGGTCCGGTGGCACCCGCCATCCGTTTAACGACCGCCTGGACTACGGAAACGCCGACTTTGACAGGCGTCAGCGTCTGGTGCTTTCCTACGTGTGGGATCTTCCGAAGCTGGCCGGCTACAATCCTTTTCTGCGCGGCGCATTGGGCGGCTGGTCGACGGCTTCCATCGTGACTCTCCAGACGGGCCCTCCATTCTCTATCGCTTCGGGTATCGACCGGAACTACGGTTTGGGCGGCAACTACGCCGACCAGATCCTGCCGGACGCCACGCTACCCAGCAACCGGTCCAAGGATGAGAAGATCCTCAAATGGTTCAACACAGCCGCCTTCGGCACTAACGCGCTGGGTACGGTCGGTAACACCGGCAGAAACATCCTGCGTGCTCCGGGCTTGGCCACCGTGGATTTCTCCTTGGTCAAGAGTTTCCCGCTGGGGAGGTTGCTCGGCGGCGGCGAAGCGCGGCGTCTGGAATTCCGCGGTGACTTCTTCAACTTCTTCAACCGCGTGAATTTGGGCAATCCGAACAACAACGCGGCAAACGCGATGTTTGGGCGCATTTTGACCGCTGGTAATCCGCGCATCGTTCAGTTGGCGGGGAAAATCTACTTCTAACGAAGAGGCTTCCAACCGTGCCCGCCGGCGCGGCGCTCGCCGGCGGGCACACCCAACTCTCATGTACCGAAAACACGTCGCTATCTGTCTGTTGCTCGCCGCGGCGGGCTGCGTTTCCGAGAAGAGCCGCGAGAACCGTTCAGCGGAACCTGGGGCGAGGCCGCTCCGTCCGCGTCCGTCATGGGTGAAGCAAGGCATCGTAATGGCCGGCAACTGGGAACCTCTCATCGCCATGCGCCGGCGCGGAGGACCGTCGATCGAGGGGTTGGAAAACTGGCCGCTTGAGCGGACCGAAGAAGTCGCGCGGAAGCTTCGACAAGCCGGCATCAACCTGGTCATCACCAGCTTCCACAAAGGCTTCGGTTTGAAAGTGGAGGCTGAGGACATCGAAGCGACGCGCCGGTTCGTCCAGTACGCGCACAAACACGGACTACGAGTCGGTGGCTACATCGGGGGCACGCTATTCGGCGAAACCCTATATGCCGAGGAGCCCGACGCGCGTAACTGGGGCCAAGTGAATGAATTCGGCGCACCCATCTATTACAACCTGTCGTCCACCTACCGCATCGCGGCGTGCCGGAACAATCCTGGCTATCGGGACTTTGTGCGCAAGCTGCTGCGGTTCGGTATCGAGGAATTAAAGCTGGATCTGATCCATCTCGACCAGATGGGATGGTGGGGCGAGCCCAACTCCTGCCACTGTAAATACTGCCGGGACCTTTTCCGGCGGTACTTGCGGAGGCGTTACACAGATGCGCAGTTGAAACTACGTTTCGGCTTTCACCGGTTGGACGATGTCGTCCCGCCGCCGTTCGGCCGATGGACCGGGCCGATCCCCATGCCCGTGTTGCAGGATCCGCTGACGCAGGACTGGAGTCAGTTTCGTTGTGCCAGCATCGCCGAGCGCTATGGCGAGTATGACGACTACATCCACAGTCTGAATCCCGAGGTGGCGCTGGATGGGAATCCATTCTTTGGACAAGGCGCCAACAACGGTTTTGTGAGCGGGGTGGATTTGCCGCAGTATCTCCAGCATGGCGACGTGATGTGGACCGAAGACAGGCACCACGCATCCTGGAGAGCCGACGGTAGTTTGATATCGAAGATCCGCACATTCAAATCGGCCCGAAAAATGGGGAAGTCCGTCTTCATGTACACGGGGGGAGGCGAATGGGGCATACACGATCCCGCCAGCCCGGACGAGCTCCGATTGGCGGAAGCTCTCGCTTACAACGACATGAACCTGGGCATGGTGGGCCATGTCACGCCTGGTGGCGTTGACCTGACGCCGGCAGCCAGGCAGTACATAAGCTTCTTCCACTCGCGCGCCAAGGAGCTTGCCAACACCGAGACAATCGCCGATGCCGCCGTGCTCCGCGCCTTTTGCTCGGTTGAGTTCAATCCCTCGAAAAGTCTT
Organism: uncultured Solibacteraceae bacterium; assembly: GCA_964505625.1. Classification (GTDB taxonomy): domain Bacteria; phylum Acidobacteriota; class Terriglobia; order Bryobacterales; family Bryobacteraceae; genus JAJFUV01. The sequence continues at coordinate 6,402 of CAZDIZ010000198.1, forward strand.
CTCAGCACGATGCTCTTTGAGCAAACACTGATCCAGTCGAAAATTCCGTTCGACATCATCTTTGACCGGCACTTGAAAGATCTCAGCAAATACAAGGTCCTGATCCTGGCCAATCAAGACGCGCTCAGTGACCAACAGGTGGACGACATTCGAAACTTCGTGCGCAATGGCGGCGGCTTGGTCGCGACCGAAGAAACATCACTCCTTACCGACTGGCGCCTCCAGCGGCGCGGGTTCGGTCTCGCCGACCTTTTCGGTGTCGCTCTGCCGATTCCTGATGGCCAACCGGGGGATGTGATTCAGCGGCACTTTGGCAAGGGTCGGGTGGCCTATGTCCCTCGCATGCAGCCGTCGACCACACCTCCGCCTCCGCAGTTGAGTTATTACATCGACAGTCAACACTGGAAGCTGCCCAACAATTACGGGAAACTTGCCAGCCTTGTGAAGTGGGCCGCCGGTGGCGAACTCACAGCCACCGTCGAGGCACCTCCGTGGGTAACAGCCGAGTTTGCGCGGCAGACAAGTTCGGATACGTGGCTGGTGCACCTGGTGAATTACAACTGCGCCAAACCGGTAGGCGCCATTCCGGTATCCGTTCGCATCCCCGCCGGGTTTCGTTTGAAGGCAGCAACCCTTGAAACCCCTGACCAAGCCGGCCGGCAGGTGCTGGCGGTCAAGGTCCGGCAAGGGGTTGTCTCGTTCCGTGTGCCGGGTTTGAAGGTCTACGATTTGATCCTGCTCTCGCTAGAACGGCCATAATGACGAGATGGCGTCTACTCGCTCTCCGAAGTGGAGGACTCAAGACATGGTTCGCCGACTCCTTGTACTGGTTTCGATAATCGCGCTCTCTCACTGCTGCTCTGCCGCGGACTACCACTACGCGATTCGCGACGGAGGCTTCGCGATCCACAACGGGCCGTCATATTTCAACCGTCCCCTGTTCGGCACGCACGAGCCGACGATGTTGCTTAGCGGCGATCGGCCCGCGTTCGCATATTTCTCGCCGGATGATCTGGGCAAGGTCGGGACCTTGTATCTTGGGCTAGTCACCGCCAAGGGCGGCAAGTGGCTGCACGAATTCGCGGAAGTTGAAGCCGTCTACCAACCCGGAATGACGCGCCATGTCGTCGCGGATCCGTCGCTCGCGGGCGGCTCTCTGGAAGTGACGGCGATTCCGCTTTCCATGGCCGAAGGGTTTACGCTCCGGTTGCGATGGCTCAAGCGGCCTCTCGAAAAGATACGCCTGGTCTGGTTCTTCGGTGGTGCGTCGGGGTACCGCACCAACTATTCCGCGCGGATCGAGAAGCTGCACGCTTCCGCCCCCGACAGTGCTCGAAACGTGGTTCGCGCGTGGGGCAGCCGGTTCTCGCTCACGTCGCCGACGATGAAAGGCAGGGAGATCCTGGGGACCTGCGACCTGGCGGGCCGTCTGGAGTCGAAGGATGCCCAACAGGCCTTGGGCGGCCCAGTACAGGCTGAGCGCGCAGCGCCATCCGCGGCGCCCGTGGCCGTGTTCGCCGGGGACTGGCCCCGGACACAAGACGCGGTGCATCTGTTATTCACACTCAGCGGCGTGCCCGCGCTCGAAGAACTTGCGCAACGTCCGCCGGAGACCTTCGCGCGCAGCGTCAAGCACTATCGGTCACTGGCGCGCCGGGTCGAGGTCAAGACGCCGGATCCGTACTTCGATCTCGCCGTCGAAGCCATGGTGATTGCCAACGACGGCTTGTGGCAGCCTCCCGCGTTTCTTCACGGAGCTGTGTCGTGGATGCAGCATTACCTGGGATGGCGCGGCTGGTATGGGTCGGAGGCGCTTGGCTTTCACGACCGAGTTCGCGCCGCCATCCTCGCCTTCGCCGCGTTGCAGTTGCAGAACGGCGAGAACCGGGGCGCTCTTCCTCACACGCTGACGGCGAAGAGCGTCTTCTACAACATGAACGAAGTCTTCCTGGACCAAACCTATTACCACTACCTGTGGACCGGCGACCGTGCGCTGTTGGGCGCTCTGTTTCCGGTCATCGACGGCATCCTGACGTGGGAAAAACGCAGGCTCGATCCGGATGGAAACGGATTGTACGAGAGTTGCTTGAATACCTGGATCAGCGACTCGCACTGGTACAGCGGAGGAGATACTACCCAAGCCTCCGCGTACATGTACCGGGGAAATCAACTCGCCGCGGCCGCAGCCGAAGCGGCCGGCAAGGACCCGGCGCCGTTTCAGCGCGAAGCAGCGCGCATCCGGCAAGCCATGAACGGCAAGCTGTGGCTCGCCGAACGCGGTCACTACGCCGAATTCATCGATCGGATGGGACTGAAGAGAATCCACACCGAACCGGAGTTGCCCACCATCTACCACCCGATTGACTTCGATGTGACGGACCAGTTTCAGGCGTATCAGATGCTGCGTTTCACCGAGACCAATCTCAAGAACGAAACCGGCATCCCGCGCGGAGGGCGCCTGGTGTGGAGTTCGAATTGGGCGCCCAATTTCAAGGAGCAATACACGCACAGCACGCATGACCTGGTCTTCGCCGAAGTGTTGAACCTGGCGATCGCTTACTACCGCGCCGGCCAATTCGACAAGGCCTACGAATTGGTGAAAGGAACTTACGCGGGCATGTATCAGGGCGGGATTCCAGGCGGCCTCTCCTGCCACGCCTATCGAAACGGCCAGCAGCGCGCCAACGAGGAATTCGCGGACAGCATCAGCATGTTCGCTCGCGTTGTGGTGGAAGGAGTGTTCGGCATACTGCCCCAGATGCAAAGCGGCATTGTTCACCTCACGCCGGGATTCCCCGCGCACTGGAAAGACGCGTCGATCTCGACGCCCGACCTATCGTACCGGTTTCATAAGACCGATTCGGAGATCACCGTCGAGGTGACTGCGGCTCGGCCCGTGCGCATTCACTACCGGATTCCGATAGGGCATGCACGCGTGTCGGGAGCATCGATTGACGGCGCGACTACTGAGGTAAGCATCGAGCCCGGCATCGGCGGAGCCTTTCTCGATGCGACGGGACCGCGCGGTAATCGCAGCGTGCTTCGAGTCCGCCTCAGCCCGCGCCAAGTAGACGTGCGCAGCCGTCCTGTTGTCGCGGTGGGTGACGAACTGGCGATCCAAATCGACGGCGCTCCGATCACCGCACTCAAGGACCCACAGGGGGTGCTGGCCCAGTCCAAGCTGGCAGAGAAGTCTGTCACCGGAACGGTACGCGCGACGGTGGGGCACCACACCTTGTTTGTGCGCGCTGGAGATGC
>CAZDIZ010000199.1:0-9652 GCA_964505625.1 uncultured Solibacteraceae bacterium
CGCTGAGCGAGATGGCGGCTCAGCTTCAATCTATTACCGGAGCGTTCCGGGTGTAAGTTCGTGCGGCGCCCGGAGTTGTCAAGATCCCGGTGTGCACGCCGATAAGAGCGAAGAGAGGAGTGGCATGTCGCGAGCCGTAGTCATTGACGATTCCAAAGCCATCCGCATGATTCTGAAGAAGACCTTGACGGACCTGGGCTACGAGGTGTTCCAGGCAGGCAACGGCAGGGAGGCTTTGGACTTGTTCCAGCAAGACGCCGGCGGCATCTCGCTGGCTCTGGTGGATTGGAACATGCCGGAAATGAATGGCTTGGAGTTCGTCAAGCGGCTGCGCGCGGAGCCTCGCTTCGCCAGTGTGGTGCTCATGATGGTCACCACAGAAACGCAGGTGGAACAGATGGTGGCGGCGCTGGAAGCGGGCGCCAACGAGTACGTGATGAAACCCTTCACCAAGGAGATCATCGAAGACAAGTTGCGGTTGTTGGGTTTGCTGGCCTAAGGGGTTCCACGTGCCGTCAATTTTGGCTCGATCGATTCTACGTCCTGGAGAGCGCATCCGCGTGTTGGTGGTGGATGATTCAGTGGTAATCCGCCGTCTGGTGACGCACGCGCTCGGGGAAGATCCGTCGATTGAAGTCGTGGGAAGCGCCTCGAACGGATCGTTGGCGCTGGATCGGATCGTCCAGTTCAACCCGGATCTGGTGACGCTGGATATCGAGATGCCGGTCATGGACGGGTTGGAAACGCTGCGGCGAATCCGCAAGCAATACCCGCGCACGCGCGTCATCATGTTCAGTACGCTGACGCAGCGGGGAGCCTCGGCGACTTTTGAAGCGTTGGCGCTGGGCGCTGACGACTACGTCACCAAGGCATCCAACGTCGGTTCGCTCGACCGGTCGATGGAGAACTTACGCCAGGAACTGGTTCCGAAGATCCGTCAGTTCTTTCTGTTCGCTGAAAACGGCAACTCCGCGCCGGTTCTGAGCAAAGCCCCCACGGCCGCGCCGACAATTCCGCCGGCAACCGGTCCGGTTTTCCATAAAGCGCGCAGCGTTCTGGCGGTGGGTGTGTCGACAGGTGGTCCGACGGCGCTGGCGGAGATCTTTCCGCGATTGCCGGGTGATCTGCCGGTGCCGGTCGTGGTAGTGCAGCACATGCCGCCGTTGTTCACCCGGTTGCTCGCCGAGCGTCTGCAAGCGCACTCGAAACTGCGAGTCGAGGAGGCCACCGACGGAATGCAGTTGGAAGCGGGACGGGTGCTGATTGCACCGGGTGATTACCACATGCGAGTACGCAAGGAAGGGGAGAAGGTTGTGGTTCGGTTGGACCAGTCTCCCATGGAGAACTCCTGCCGGCCCGCGGTGGATGTCCTGTTCCGGTCGGTGGAAGAGGTTTTCGGCGGCTCGACGCTAGCCGTGATTCTAACCGGAATGGGGCAGGATGGTTTGCGGGGGTGCGAACGGCTGAAGGCGAGCCGGGCGTGCATCCTGGCACAGGACGAGGCGTCCAGCGTGGTTTGGGGAATGCCGGGGGCGGTGGTCACGGCTGGACTGGCTGACATGACTGTGGGGCTGAACGATATGGCCGGTGAAATCATGCGCCACCTGGGGCGGGGAGGCAGGACACAATGACGAGCACAACAACGGGTCTACCGAACACCCGTCCCGCGGCCGCATCCAACGGTGACCTCACCGCCGACAACTACCGTTTCCTGCAGCAGTACGTGTACAAAGAATCCGGCATCGTTCTCGACGACGGCAAACAGTACCTGCTCGAGTCGCGGTTGCTGCCGCTAATTCGCCGCGAGAGCCTCTCCTCGCTCAACGACTTGTGCTCGCTGTTGCGGGCCACCGGACACAACGAAGTCCGCCGCCAGGTGGTCGAGGCGATGACCACCAACGAGACCCTGTTTTTTCGGGACCTGGCTCAATACGACGCGCTGCGGACGACCGTGATTCCGGCTCTGGTCCAACAGCGCTCGCTCACGCGCACGCTCAGTTTCTGGTCGGCGGCATCCAGTTCCGGCCAGGAGGCCTATAGCCTGGCGATCATGCTGCGCGAAATGGGCCTGGGTGACTGGAATCTCAATATCGTCGGAACCGACCTGGCCGACAACATTCTCGAACGCGCGCGCGCCGGTCGCTACATGCAGATTGAAGTGAATCGCGGCCTTCCGGCATCCATGCTGGTTAAGTACTTCACGCGCGTGGGCCTGGACTGGCAACTCAAGGACGAAATCCGCCGCATGGTCCGGTTCGAGCGGCTTGACCTGCGCCAAGGCGGACGCATGATGGGACCGTTCGATGTCGTCTTCTGCCGTAACGTGCTGATTTACTTTGACATAGAAACGCGGCGCCAGATTCTTCGCCAGATTCGTTCCACGTTGGTTCGCGGTGGGTATCTCCTGCTGGGAGGCGCCGAAACCACCTTCAATGTCGACGACCAGTTTGTCCGGAAGATGATCGGACAAGCCGTGCTCTACCAGGCGCCCTGAGGAGAAATGTAGTCATGGAACAGACTTTCCAGCTCGAGACCTTTCAAGAAGACGTCAGCCGCATTGCCGCGGATGTCTTCCGGACGATGTTGTCGCTTGAAATCTGGCCGGATACGGCGGCGGCCGACCTGCATCACACCGAGGTGGTCACGGCGGCGGTGTATTTCGCGGGCGAATGGAAGGGCGCGGTGTTGATTGAATGCACGACCAGCCAGGCGTTCGATTTCACGGCCCGATTGTTCAGCTCCGCTCCACCGGAAACGATGGACGACGACGTCCGCGATGCGCTTGGCGAGTTGGCGAACATGGTCGCCGGCAACCTCAAGTCCGTGTTGCCCGGAGGCGTGGGCATTTCGATGCCTTCGGTGGTTGAGGGGAAAAACTACTCACTGAAAGTGTGCGGCGGCAATCTCTCGACCCGTCTGCGCTTCCAGAGTCCGCTGGGACCGCTGTCCATTATCCTGGTCGAAGTGCTTAACGAAGCCTGACCGCCCCCGGACCCGCCATTAAACATACCGCACTGGTCTGAATCCGCGCTGTTTTTGTCTCCGAAGTGTCTCCAAATAGAAGAAGCCCCGGGTCTGGGTACCCGGGGCTTCACTCAGAGGGGCTGGCGACGAGCTGGGCCTCGTCGCCGGGGATGCTAATAAGTCAATGACGACTTATGTTGTCTAACTTATATGCACATACTATGCCAAAACGTGTCGGATTGGTTTACAGCAACTTACGAGCGGGCTTCCCTGGAATCGGGGCACCCCAAGTGGGGGAAATGCCCAAATGTGGGTTAAATGCCCCACGCAGTCGGTAAGTTATACCGTCATGGAGCCCAATTGGGGGTAACGTAGGCATAGAAAAGGGTTACTAGACCTATGATGCTACCGAGTAACAGGCTATGGCGTAGGGTGAATCGGAATAATTTACCTTCCTCGCTCGCAGCCATCCGCGTAGCCGCCACAGCCACGGCGATGCTCTGCAAGCTGATCATCTTCCCCATGACGCCGCCGCTTGAGTTGGCTGCGGCCATCAGCACCGGGTTCAGCCCAAGTCGTCCGGCTGTAACCACTTGGAGGTTCCCGAACAATGCGTTGGCGGAGGTGTCCGAGCCGGTCAGGAACACGCCGAGCCAGCCCAGCATGGCGCTGAAAAAGGGAAACAGAGTCCCTGTGGCGGCGAATGCCAGCCCTAGCGTGACGGTGGCGCCGCAGTAGTTCATCAAGAACGCCAGCGCCAGCACTGCGGCGATGGTCAATTCCGGAAGCACAAGCTGCCGGGCCGTCGCCAGGACGATCTTGCCGAACCGGACCGGCGAAATGCGCAATACCAGGGCCGACAGGATCGACGCCATCAGGCAAGCGGTTCCGGGAGCGGCCAGCCAGTTGAACTTGAAAACGGCGGGGTAGGGAGCCGGCTGCGGAGTCAACGGCGGCGATTGCACCACCACGTTATGCAGTGACGGCCAAGGGAACGACACCGTGGCGGTTTCCAGCGCGGGCCGGATGGCCGGCATGCCCCAGATCAGAACCAGCGCGACCAGCAGCGCATACGGAGCCCAGGCCGCGATGAGCGCCGAAGGCGCGTGGTGCGGATGATCGGGTGCGGCCGCGGCGCCGGCATCGCCCAATTGGAAGCCGTCCTTGGGCTTCCAGAACAGCAGCAGAACGACCAACGATAGCATGGCGGCCAATGAGCTGAGCAGGTCCGTGAGTTGCGGTCCCAGGTAGTTGGACACGGCGAATTGCGTGCCGGCAAAGGCCGCACCGCACAACGCGGCTGCTGGGAACACACCGCGCAATGCCTTCCAACCGCCCATGATTACAATGAGATAGGCCGGGATGAACAGCGACACCGGGGCGCAGATGCGTCCGACCCCGGCGCTCAGACGGTCCAGGGGCAATCCGGTCAACCCGCCCAGCACCAGAATCGGCGTACCGATGGAGCCAAACGCCACCGGCGCGGTGTTGGCGAGCAAGCAGATGCCCGCGGCGTAGAACGGAGAGAAGCCCAGCCCGGTCAGCATGGCTGCGGCGACAGCCACCGGAGCGCCAAAGCCCGAGGCCCCCTCGATGAAAGCGCCGAACGCGAAGGCGATCAGCAGGGCCTGTATGCGCCGGTCCGACGACAGGCTGCCCACCGAGTCCTTGATGAGTTCGAATTTGCCAGTCTCCACCGTCACGCGGTAAAGCAGGATCGCGGAAAAGACAATCCAGCCGATGGGGAAGAGCCCAAAAGCGGCTCCAAATCCGATGGAAGCAGCCAGCGGCCCCACCGGCATGCCGTACACAAAAACTGCGACGCAGGTCATTCCGGCCAATCCCGCCAAAGCGGCCGCCCATGCCGGAGTGCGGCGGATACCGAGCAAGTAGAGCAGTATGAAAACAGGAAGCGCCGCAAGCAAGGCCGACCAAGCGATGCTGCCGGCCACTGGCGCGTAGTTATGTTGCCACATGTTGGCTCATTTTACAGCCTCGGAGGACCGGATTACCAACGCGGCTCTCTGACCGGCGGAACTTCGCGGTCTCCGTCTGCGTTGCTCTAACTAGGAGACAGGGATATGTTCTGCACCAAATGCGGTACCGAGCTGCGGGAGCAGGATCGCTTCTGCGCCCAGTGTGGAGCGGCCACACTTCGCCAACGGCAGGAGGGCCCGGCCGCGGCACGGCGCCTGGAGCGCAGCATGCAGGATAAGAAGATCGCCGGAGTCTGCTCCGGTTTTGCGCATTACCTCGACGTGGATGTTGTGCTGGTGCGTATCGTATGGCTCACGCTCGCGCTAGCCACCGGAATGGGCTTCGTGGCCTATTTCATCGCCTGGATCGCCATGCCGAGAAACGACCGGTACTACGAACCCCGCGCCGCGCAACCCTCGGCAACGCCTACGCCTGCGGCGTAAAGGCGCGCGCAGGGATCTAATCCGGTTTAGAACTATCCCCCCGCAACCTAGGGGGGTATACTCTTACCCACAAAAGACCATATATCTTTCCCCTCTTTTCACGGTGGCGGAACGGACAACGCGGCCTTATAGTTACATTTTACGTTGCCGCCATGCACGATCGAATTGATGTCCTGCTAAACGACATAAGGCCTGATAGCTGCCTGAACGAAGGGCTGGATTGCCGGACTTGCACGCACGCCACCGCCGCGCAGATCGCGGCGGTTTGTCCAACGTTAGCGCCGGAGGGCATACAAACGGCGTTCTTCGAGATCTACCGTCATCCTTCCTGTCATCCCATGTGCCAGACGTTTGAGTGGGCTTATCGGGCGCGCGTGGAATCGGAGCGCGAGGTGGCCGCCGCATCGGTGGCCGACGCCGCCTGAGCCTATCCTGGACGAAGTCCCCAGAGAATCAGCGAGGCTGCGGCCAAACCGCAGCATTTGGCGCGCATATATTTAGCCCGCAGGTGATGTTCAGAGAAGCGGCGCCATTCTTCGGCGGAATGCACGCGGCCGTGGGCGGCCAGGTGCCTCTGATAAGCGTTCTCGTCGGAAAGCTCCCGCGCCAGGGCGAGCAGGATTCTTCCTAAACTCTTCAAACGCTTCATATTTCCTCCGGTTTGAGCTGCGACATCACGAACGGCGCCTCGGTGTTGACGGGTTGGCGCTTGCCGCGCAGGATCCCGATCCAGACACGGATCGAATCGGCCATGATAAGCGTCACCAGCACCAGGAAAATGCCGCAGACCACGGCATCCAGCCGCGCGTTGAAGATCGTCGCCTGATTTTCGGCGATCTTGGCGGCGGGGACGGCGCCGGCCGCGAGTTTCGCTTCGGTGGCGGCGGCTTGCGCCAGAAAACCGATGCGCGGCACCGGGGAGAAGATCTTCTGCCAGGCGGCGGTAAAGGTGACCGTCACCAGCCACGCCAGCGGGATACAGGTAATCCATAGAAAGCGCGCGCGATACTTGTTGACCAGGATGGTGGTGGCGACGCAGAGCGCCACGGTGGCCAACAGTTGATTGGCGATACCGAACAGAGGCCACAGCGAGTTGATGCCGCCCAATGGATCGCGGACGCCTTGAATCAGGAAGTATCCCCAGGCGGCCACGATGGCGGCGCTAGTGCCGATGACGCCGGGCATCCAACTGGTGCGTCCGAGCGGCTTCCAGATCTGCCCGAGCAGGTCCTGCATCATGAAGCGGCCCACGCGCGTGCCGGCGTCGATGATGGTGAGGATGAACAGCGCCTCGAACATGATGGCGAAGTGATACCAGAAGCCGAGGAAGGCTTCTCCGCCGCCGCGCGCGAAGATGTGCGCCATGCCCAAAGCAAGCGAAGGCGCGCCGCCAGTGCGATGAAACAGGGTATGCTCGCCCACTTTTGCCGCGAGCGATTCCATTTCCGCCACCGTGACCGGGAAGCCCCAGTTGGTGATGGTGGCCACGGCCGCGGCCGGGGTGGCGCCAACGACTCCCTCCGGAGAGTTCACCGCGAAGAAAACGCCGGGTTGCAGCACGCAGGCGGCGATCATGGCCATCAGGCCGACGAAGCTCTCCAGCACCATCGAGCCGTAGCCCACCGGCACGGCGTGACTCTCCTTGGCGATCATCTTCGGCGAAGTGCCCGAGGAAATCAGCGAATGGAACCCCGAGATGGCGCCGCAGGCAATGGTGATGAAGCAGAACGGGAAGATCTTGCCGGCGAAGATGGGACCGGAGCCGTCAATGAAGCGCGTGAAGGCGGGCAGTTCGAGTTGCGGGCGTACCACCAGGATGCCCACCGCCAGCAGCATCACGACGCCCAGCTTGACGAACGTGCTCAGGTAATCGCGCGGCGCCAGCAATAGCCAGACCGGCAGCGCGCTGGCCAGGAATCCGTAGACGATCACGCAAATGGCCAGTGTCATCGCAGACAACGTGAACCAGGGGGCAAAGGTGGCCGACTGGGAAACCCACTGGCCGCCGAAGATGGACGCCACCACCAGCAGGAAGCCGATGGCGGAGCATTCCAGAACCTTGCCGGGCCGCCAGTAGCGCAGGTACAGCCCCATGAAAACGGCGATGGGCATGGTGGCCGCGATGGTGAAAGCACCCCACGGGCTTCCCTTCAGTGCGTTCACCACCACCAGCGCGACTACTGCCAGCAGGATGATCATGATGAGCAGTACAGTGACCAGCGCGGTGAGCCCGCCGACTTTGCCGATTTCCTCGCGCGCCATCTGACCGAGCGACTTGCCGTCGCGACGCATCGAGCAACACAGAATGATGAAGTCCTGCACGCAGCCGCCCAGGACCGCGCCGACGATGATCCAAAGCGTTCCGGGCAGATAGCCGAACTGCGCCGCCAGCGTCGGGCCTACCAGCGGGCCGGGGCCGGCGATGGCCGCGAAATGATGGCCGAAGAGAATCCATTTATTGGTGGGTTCGAAGTCGTGGCCGTTGCGCAGGCGCTCGGCGGGCGTGGCGCGGTTGTCGTCGAGCAGCATGACCTTGGCCGCGATGAATTTGGCGTAGAAGCGGTAACCCACCAGGTAGGTACATGCCGCGGCGATGATGAGCCAGATGCTGTTGATGTGCTCACCGCGATATAGTGCGACTCCTCCGAGACACACGGCCGCGACAATCGAGACGGCGGCCCATAGGATACGACCTGTAAATTTACCCATGAAGATGAAATGGTATCGAATCTTTCAGAATCTTTTGAGCGTGCGGAGCATGCTGATGGTGCTGGAGCCGGCGGCGGTCGAGACGCTGTCGACCGGTTTCCAATTCGCATCCAGCGCGCCGATGTATCGCATGTTGTCGCGATCCGGGCCCATCAGGATGATGAAAAGCGAACGCCGAGGGTAGGCGAGCAGGCGGTATTGCAGTTCGCCGGTGTCGGGCCGCCAACGATCTTGATCGGGAGATCCGAGCTTGCGAACCACAGACCAGTAGTCGTCTTGCGCCGTGAGTCCCAACTCGGACTGCACGACAGGCTGATAGACGACGTTGGCTCCCGAGCGGCTGCCGCGCGACACGCTGACGACCAGGAAGGTGACCACAATGCCGATCAGCAATGCGCCCAGAATGAGCCATCCGATCTTCGATTCCGCGCGCGACTCCATGCGCATGCCGATGTGCGGCGCATGCGGTGCATGTGCGCCGGTGGCCGCCGGCGAAGCCGCAACCGCCGCCGGCATGCCGATCACGCGGCGCGTGTGTGGAATCAGCGTGCCCGCCTTGTACTCGAGTTCCTTGTTGAGCCCCACCAGCATCACGGGCTCATCGACTTCGGAGATATCGCCGACGAAACGCCGCGGAATCCACAACTCCATCGCCGTTTTCGAATTCACCACCAGCAACTCGGCCCACGTGGAGCGGACAAAGCGCCACTCATTGTGCTCGATGTTGTGGATGGGTGGAAAGAAGGAGAATGGGCGGTTCGGGAACTGCTCGATCGGCGGCGGAATTGACTCTCCAGCCATAGCGTCAAAGCCATTCTAACAGGGCGCGGACGTAAGATAACCATATGCGGGCCGGCGGCTCATTCCAACTCGCGGGCAACCAGATACATATCTGGACGTGGTCCACGCAGGCGCCGGACGCGGTGGTCGCGGAGCTCGGTCGAGTGCTCACTTCCGACGAGGCCGAGCGTGCCGCGCGCTTTCGTTTCGAGCGCGTGCGCGGTGCGTTTGTTGTGGCACGCGGCGTCATGCGATGCCTGCTCGGGCGTTACATGAATACTGCTCCGGCCGAAGTGCGATTCGTCTACGGCGAAAAAGGCAAGCCCGCATTGGAATCGAACGCCGGCATCGAGATCAACCTCACGCACTCGCATGGCGTGGCCGCCTTCGCGCTCACCACTGGCTGCCAGCTTGGCTTGGATGTCGAGTGCATCCGCCCGCTCGCGGACATGCAGAATATTGCGGGCCGTTTCTTCTGCGCCGAGGAAGCCGCGGAAATCCTGGCGCTCGCCGCCGGCGAACGCGAGAGCGCTTTCTTCCGCTGCTGGACGCGCAAGGAAGCTTACATCAAGGCAGTCGGCGACGGGCTCTTCATGCCGCTCAACGATTTCCGGGTTACCACGCAACCGGACGCGCCGGCGCGTTTCGTGCACCTGGGCCACGACACAGCCGCGGCCTCCGAGTGGACGCTGCACGACCTGCCTCTCGAACCAGGCTATGCGGCGGCCCTAGCCTACCGCGACCGCGAGCGTCCCCTTTCTATCGCCCGGCTGACGGAC
>CAZDIZ010000200.1:0-5868 GCA_964505625.1 uncultured Solibacteraceae bacterium
GTGGGCGATTGGAGCGTTGGCACGCGCACTCCGTCGGCTTGGTTCAACAAGGCGGCGTTCGCGGCTCCGGCTTCCTACACCTTCGGCAACATGGGGCGCAACGTCCTTCGTTCGGACTGGTACCGGACGTTCGACTTGTCCGTCTTCCGGCGGTTCCCGATCAAGGAGCGCGCCAAGCTCGAACTGCGTGGGGAGGCGTTCAACGCTTTCAACACGCCGATCTTCGCCGCACCGACCGTCGCTCTCACCAGTTCGTCGTTCGGTCAAGTTACCAGCATGTCCAATTCGCCGCGGCAATTGCAGCTCTCGATGAAGCTGATCTTCTAGCGAGACTGCTCCTTCCGTAACGACCATCGGAGGCCGCCGCGCCCAACTCAGCGCGGCGGCCTCCGGAACTCCATCTAGAATCGAGGTCCCTTGTGTCCGTAACCATGAATCGTCGACGACTGCTCCAGAGCTTGGCCGCCGGAGTCAGTCTTCCAGCTTTCGCCCAGAACCCTTACGAAAAGGCCGGCACCGTCCGCAAGGGGAACATCCAGCCATGGTTCCACCAGGCCGCGCTGGGGTTGTTCATTCACTGGGGTCCGTGCGCCGTGGGAGAAGTTGAAATTGGCTGGGGCATGTACCGCAGCATGAATCCGCCTAACGTCTTCTGGCCGATCGAAAAGTACAACGCACTCGCCGACCGCTTCAATCCGCGCAACTACGACCCCGACAAGTGGATGGCCGCCGCCGCGCGCGCCGGCTTCCGTTACGCCGTCCTCACCGTAAAGCACTGCGACGGCTATACGCTCTGGCCCAGTAATCACGGAGACTTCGGCGTCAAGCAGAAAATGAACGGTCGCGATCTGGTGCGGCCCTACGTGGAAGCCTGCCGCAAGCACGGCCTGAAAGTCGGTTTCTATTATTGCCCCGCGGATTGGAATTACTGCCCCAAGGGGTGGCCGCACAAGAGCTTCCCACGGCGCGATCCAAACTTCCACTACACCTTCCCCACTCGCTACGGCCAACCCAAGTGGGTCGACATGCCGCTCGAAGAATTGCAGAAGGACTACTTCGAGCAGTTCTACGGCTACGTGAAAGGGCAGATCACCGAGCTGCTCACCAACTACGGTCAAATCGACCTGCTGTGGTGGGATGGCTATGACTGGCGCGACGACGTTGATATTCATGGCCGCGAGATGGAAGACTACGTCCGCAAACTGCAACCCAAGATCGTGCAGAACGACCGTTACGTCACCTGGCGCGGCACGAAGACCCTGGGCGACTACAACACGGACCTGGAAGCCAAGGACCCCTCGCATCGCCCGCCCGGCGATTGGGAGCAGTGTGAGCAGATCTGCCTGGGTTGGAGCTATCGCGGTCCCAAGGCCGTCTGCAAGCCCAGTTCGCATTTGATCGAACGCCTGGCTCGTAATCGTTCCTGGGGCGGCAACTACCTGCCGGACTTCGGCCCCATGGGCGACGGCCAGATGCCGCCCGAATATTACACCATCTGCAACGAAATGGCCGCCTGGATGAAGCACAGCGCCGTTTCGATTTACGATGTCGAAGCCGGACCGTATCCGGATCGCGTCGACACGCCGGTCACCGTGAAGGGTGACACGTGGTTCATGCACTTTCTCACCGCCAACCAGCGCCGCGCCACGGTCAAAGGCGCCGCGGCGCCGAAGTCCGTCGCAATGCTGCGCACGGGCAAGGCGATTCCCTGGACCAAGGACGGCGATGACGTCGTGATCCAACCGGCGCAGGAAGATTTCACCGCGCTTGACGATGTTGTGGTAGTGAAGTGGTGATGACGATGAAGAACAGACTCGTTGTTTGCTTCGTCCTTTGCGGGCTGGCGATGTGGGGCGCCGGCCCGCGCCCTTTGACCGTCTACCTGGCGCCCAACACGCATGGCACGGTCAGCGGTTGGCTTGTGGATTTCGACTCCGAACGCAGCCACGTCGTAAACAACTACCTGAGTCACATGGACCGCGTGGCGTCGGACAAGAACTACGCCATGGCGTTTTCTGAAGTGCCGAATCTGATGGTGCTCATGCAGTTCGTGCCGGAACGCATGGCGCAATTGAAGCAGCAGGTGAAGGAAGGCCGCCTGGAACTCGTGAACGGATTCTTCCTGGAACCGAGCATCAGCCTTTCCGGCGGCGAAGCGCTGGTTCAGATGGGCGTGCTCGGCCTGCGCTGGTACGACGAAGTTTTCGGCAAACGGCCGCGCTTCAGTTGGATGATCGACGTCTGCGGCACACATCGCCAGATGCCGCAGATCGTCAGCGGCCTCGGGCTGGAAGCGCTGTTCTTCTCGCGTGACAACCCCGCGCCGCAATCGGCATTCTGGTGGCGCTCGCCCGACGGCAGCCGCACGCTGGCCGTCTGCCTGGGCCGCGGCTATGCCTCCACCAGCCGCATGTTCAAAACCGCCGGGCCGCTTACTGACGCCGAAATGCAGAAGATGCGCGATTTCTTCGACGAGGACCGGCGCTACAGTCCCAGTCAAACCAGTATCTTCGTGCCCGTCGGCGGCGGCGACTACAGCCTGGCGCCGAAGCGCGTCACCTATCCAAGTGAACTGATCGAAGCCTGGCAAAAGCGCTACCCGGACATGCGCCTGCGCTTCGCCGTACCGGGCGCCTTTGTCGACGCGCTCAAGCAGGAGCTCAAGCAAGGCGAAACGCGTTTGACCGAATACGCGGGCGACACCGTCCACAGCTACAACGCGTTCTGGATGAACATGCCCGAGATCAAGCGCGCCTATCGCAGCTCGGAGCATTGGTTGCAGGCTTCCGAAGCCCTGGCCACGGCGGCCAGCCTGCGCGCGGGCGCCCAGTATCCGTCGCAGGCGTTCTACAACGCGTGGCTCATGATGCTCATGAATATGGACCGTAACGTTCTGTGGGGCGCCGGAGCCGGCACGCCCTTCTTCAGCCCCACGCATTGGAACGTACAGGACCGCTTCGACTATGTGAATCGCAACGCGGCGAAAACCATCGAAGACGGCCTGAGTGCATTCACGCGCAACGGTCAGGGAATCGCGCTGTTCAATCCGCTGAACTGGGATCGCAACGACCCCATCGAGATCGCCGTTCCCGCGGGCTCGCGTCCCCTGGGTCTGCCCTGCCAGGCGCGCGACGGCAAAGCGTTGTGCATGGCACAGCAGCCGTCCACCGGAGTGCGTTCGGTTGCCGTCGAGTCCGGAGCCGTGGCCGCGCCCGCCGAAGTTCCTTTTGAAGAAACGGTGGAAACCAAGGCTTATACGGTAAAGTTAGACCGCACGACTGGCGCCATGGTCAGTCTGCGCGACCGCGCAACCGGTAAAGAGTACCTGAGTGGTCCGGCCAATGTCATCCAGGCCGAGAGCGTGGCCGGCATCGTGAAAGACCCGACCAACTGGATGGCGCAGCGCGCCAAACGCAAAATCGTCGACAGCACCTCGAACCACTCCGTGAAGTGGACCGTAACGCGCGGACCGCTGGCCACAACGTTGGTGGCGAAGTCGGGCTTCATCGGCGGTTCCACTGTTGAGCGCCGCGTCACGCTCTACAACGACTATCCGCGCATCGACTTCGACACCACCGTGGATCTGCGCTCGCCCGACACGCTGGTGACCGCGGACTTCCCACTTCCGCAAGTATCCGAACGCACGCGCGGCATCCCCTACGGCTTCACCAGCGGTGATCCGGCGAAACCGCCCCGGCCGCTCGACTATTTCCTCGCCGGCGATCAGAAGCTCTACGGCTTCTCCGATGCGCTGGCGCCCAGCGTACGTTGGTCCGATTACGCGTTCGCTTCCGGCGGTGGCCTCGCGCTGCTCGATCGCGGCCTCACCTGCCATGAGTTCGAAGGCCACACCGTTACGCTCGCGCTGGTCAACGCGCAGAGTAGCTATCGCGGCCTGCCCAACGAAGTGTTGGCCGGGCAGGGTGTACGCACGTTCTCCTACGCCATCTGGCCGCACGCGGGCACTTGGCGCGAGGCTCGCATCCCGCGCCACGCCTGGGAATTCAACGCGCCGGTGCTGGCCCGCGACGGCCGTGTAGCCCAGAGCGAGACGAGCTTCCTTAAGACCTCGGGCAACGTGATCGTCGAAGCCGTGCGGCGAGTCGCCGGCGACATCGAGATTCGTCTGGCCGAGTCGAACGGAGAATCCGGCGAAGCTAAACTAACGCTGAAGCTCCCGCACACCAACGCGCGCCGCACGAATCTGATGGGCGAGCAGCCGCAAGCGTTGCGGGGCAACGCCGGCACCTATCGTTTCAAAGTGGCGCCGCAGCAAATCGTCACGCTGCGTTTTGCGGCCGCGAAAAGTGTGGCGGTGCCTCCCGCCATCCGTGGGTGGGACGCGCTCATCCCGCCACACAAGCTGGACGCTTATCGCCAACGGTTGGATCTCAAAGGCTATCCGGGTCAACCGGAACACTAGGAACGGTACTGAAAAACCCGGGACTGACTCCTCTGCCCCCAAAACGGGCAGAGGAGTCAGTCCCGAGTTTTTCAGCCCGAGCAAGGAGAGATTATGAACAGACGCAATTTCATGCAGTCGCTCGCCGTGGCGAGCTTCGCCGGTTCCACGGGAGCCCTGGCCTCGCCGCCACGCACACGCGCATTGAGTTCCTGGTTCTACCAGGCCGCTCTCGGATTGTTCGTCCATTGGGGACCGGCGAGCGTGGGGGAAGTGGAAGTTGGCTGGAGCATGTACCGGAATTCGAGTGCCCCCAATCTCTTCTGGCCGCCCGAAAAGTACAACGCTCTGGCTGATCAGTTCGACCCGAAGAACTACGATCCGGATCGCTGGATGGAAGCCGCCGCGCGCGCCGGTTTCAAGTACACCGCATTCGTCACGCGCCATCACGACGGCTACGCCATGTGGCCGAGCCAGTACGGAGAGTTCGGTACGCGGACCAAAATGCACGGCCGCGACCTCGTGCGGCCCTTCGTCGAAGCCTGCCGCAAGAACGGAATCAAAGTCGGTTTCTACTTCTCTCCCACGGACTGGAATTTCTGTCCCAAAGGTTGGCCCTACCGCGGCTGGCCGCGCGCCGAACCGAAGTTCCTGTATACGGACCCGCCGAAGAAAGCCGGACTGCCCCGCTTCGTCGAAATGAAGCAGGACGAGTTCGACAAGTACTTCCCCATCTACTTCGAATACATGAAGGGCCAACTCACCGAGTTGATGACCAACTACGGCAAGATCGACCTGCTATGGTGGGACGGCTTGGACTGGCCGCCGGGCTTCGACTTGCGCGGCAAGGAAATGGACGATTACATCCGCAGGCTACAACCTGGGATTGTGATCAACGACCGGTACGTACCCACCCGCGGCACGCGCGAACTGGGCGACTACAACACCGACTACGAAGCGAAGGACCCAACCAATCGCCCCGAAGGCGCCTGGGAGCAGTGCTCGCCGATCTGCGGCAGTTGGGCCTATGGCGGCGTGAAGGCGCCGTGCGAAACGGCCGCTTACGTAATCGAACGGTTGGTGAAGAATCGTACCTGGGGCGGCAACTACCTACCCAACTTTGGACCTCGCCCCGACGGCACCATGCAGCCCGAGTTCTACTCAATCTGCGATCAGATGGCCGCCTGGATGAGGCACAGCGCCGTTTCCATCTACGACATCGAGCCGGGCCCGTACCCGGACAAGTGCAACATCCCGGTGACGGTGAAGGGCAACACCTGGTATGTGCACTTCGTCGACTACCATCGCAAGGCCGCGGTCCTGAAAGGCGTAGGCGCACCGAAGTCCGCCGTTTTGCTGCGCACCGGCAAGAAGGTCGTGTGGCGCAAGGAAGAAGACGGCATCCTCGTCATTCCGGCACGGGAGGATTTCACAGCGCTGGACGACGTAGTGGCCGTGACCTGGTA
>CAZDIZ010000200.1:5968-9620 GCA_964505625.1 uncultured Solibacteraceae bacterium
GTATTGCTGGCGCCGGGTTCGTAGCCGCCTTCCTCAAAGTGTTTGTCCAGTACTACGTAGCCGGTGGCGCAATCGCCGTATCCGGCCACGGCGACAAACTCGTCCTTGCGCAACTGCTGAGCGTAGAGCTGATACTGCAAGCTCGCCTCGCCGGGCAGGTTCAAAATGCGCACGCGCCCGATCTCGAGTGAACTGATGTCCAGCGGCTTCTTGCGCGCGTCCCAAGCCAGATAGATCGCGGCCTTGTAGATGTCCGTCCCGCTCGCCTTCCCGGGATTGTCGAGCGTCGCGCGGCTCTTCTTCACCAGTTCCGGCATGTCGGGCCGCGAAGGCAGCGTAACCGGCACATCGCGCCACGCGATCTTGCCAACGCGCTCGAACTTGGTGGACGCTGCCGAAGCCTCCAACCCCGCCTCCAATCGCGCGGCGAGCCCCTGGCGCGCGGCCAACGACTTGTCGTTGTACTTGCCCGTCGTCACATCGCCGCCGGCGCCGTTGAAGTAGATCTGGAACACGCCTTCCTTCTTCTCGGCGGCCTCACGCGCCGTGCCGACGAAGTCTCCGGTCACGGTGCCTTCGCAGCAGAACGTCTGCGGGTGGGTGGCATAGTAGTGTATCCGCACCAGCGGCTTGGTACCGCGCGCCAGCGTCACGGTCTTCACGAACGGATCGATGGCGCCATCGGGCGCTTCCTGCAGAAAACGGTTGCCGCCATTCGAACTCCAGCGCACGACGATCTTGCCGTCTGGCCCCATGATGCGCCGTTCACTGGCCACGCGTTCGACGCGCGCCGTGCCCGTGCCCACGCTGTCGAATGGCTCGAGTTTTCCCACGGCGTCCTTCGCCGCAGCGGCCAGCCTGTCGGTGAGGTCGTTCAGAAACTTGTCGCTCATGTAGAGCGGCGGCGATGCCAGCTTGCTCATCAACTTGGCTGCATCGCCGTCGATGTAAGGCGCCGTGTGCTGGTGCACGGTCTGTAGCGCCACGCGTTCGCGCGTGGTTCCCGCGCCGGCGGCGAGCTTGGTTCGAAACAACTCATGAGCGGAATTCGACAGCGCGCACCAGTCCAACGCGCAAAGCACGTACCGTTTGCCGCCATCCTCGATGATGACGCCTTTGGCAAATAGTGGATCTTCGAACTTGTCGGCCGGTGTCACCCAAATCAGTGGTTCGCCCTTCCACGGTGTGGCGTCCACCTTGAAGGTGGCCATCCGGGGACCGGCCTTGGGCGCGGCAAACGAAATCGCGGCACAAGCCGCGGCGGTTGCTAAAAGCAGCAGGGAACGTTTCACGTTGATACGCATCTTTCCGTTACTAATTATCCCGCACTGAGCAGGCCGATGGCGGTAGACCGTCCGTTGGCTCGATTGACGCTCCCTCGGCGGGCCGCTATGATGAAATAGTCTTAGCAACCGTTTGGAGGTTCATCGATGGGTCCCCTAGGCTGGCAGGAGACGGTGTTCATCTTTCTGCTCGCCCTGCTTATTTTCGGGCCGAAAAAGTTGCCCGAGCTTGGCAAGACGATCGGGAAGGCGCTCACCGAATTCCGCCGCGCTTCCAGTGAGTTGAAGTCTACCTGGGATCGCGAAATGGTAAACCTCGAGCGGGAAACTGAATCGTTGAAAGATGTAACATCGAGCTACCACAATGAAATCAGCAACGAAACCAGTAGCTCGACTTACGATTCTTCGTACGATTCTTCCTATTACGACTCGGGCTATGGCAGCGACGGGTCGTACGAATCTACCGTCTCGAACTCGTCCACTGTAAGCGCATCCGCACCTCAGGGCGCTGAATCGACAGCCGAAGCGAAGCCGGAAACAACCGCGGCAGCCTCTAGCACCACCGAGGCGGCGCCCGCGGCTCTACCCGCAGCCGTGCCAGTTGCGGACACCGCGGCCACAACCGCCGCGCCGGTAACGCCGCCGGAGGCTGTGAAGACTTAAGAGTCGCCCGTAAAAAGCATGCCAGCGCCAGACGATCCCACCGGGGCGAAGGCCCCCGACAGTAATCCTCTGCCGACCGACAAACCGGCCGAGCAGCCCGAGAAGCCGTACGAGTACGACTCCTACTATCCCTATGAGGGCGAGGATCCGTACAGCTCCGGTGGGGAAATGGCGCCGTCCGCTCTATCGCAACCCGCCGACACAACCTCCGACACGCCCGCGCCCGCAACCGCGTCCAGTTCCGGTGGCGGCGGGGGCGAGCCGCCCAAGAAAGAGCCCGAACCCGAGCCCGAACCCGAGGGTGAAGAAGAAGATGGCATGCTGCGCATGTCCTTCCTCGAGCACTTGGAAGAGTTGCGTTCGCGCATCATCCGCGCGCTGGCAGGCGTCGGCGTGGCGTTTGTTCTCAGCCTGACTTTCGCGAATCAACTCTGGTTGATCGTCAGCGCGCCGGCCGTCGACGCCCTGAAGCAGTTGGGCATGGCCGACCCGCGCTTGGCGCAAATCGCGCCGATGGAAGTATTCAACATCGTGTGGGTCAAGCTGCCCATCCTGACATCGGTCTTTCTGGCCTCGCCTTGGGTCCTCTATCAGGTTTGGGCGTTCATCGCGCCGGGACTCTACAGGAAGGAGCGGCGCTGGGCGTCGCCTTTCGTGATTTGCTCGGCGGGTCTGTTTATTCTCGGCGGGCTTTTTGCTTATTTTGTCGCATTCCGTTTCGGCTTGGTTTTCCTGCTTGGTATTGGCCGCGACATTAAGATTCAGCCGATCGTTTCCGTCACCGAGTATTTTGACCTTTTTGTCAACGTTACTCTCGGCGTCGGCCTGGTCTTCGAGTTGCCGGTGCTGATCTTCTTCCTGACGCTGCTGCGTATTGTGACGCCGGGCTTCCTGCTCCGCAATTCACGTTACGCCATCCTGATCATCGTGATCCTGGCGGCAATCGTCACGCCCACTCCGGATGTGTTCAACCTCATGCTATTCGCCGTGCCGATGTGCCTGCTGTTTTTCGTCGGCATTTTCGCCAGTTACTTGCTGGTTCTGAGCCGCGAAGGCAAACGCTTCCCATGGCGCTATGTGTTGCTCACGCTCCTGGTGATCGCCGCTTTGGCCGGCGGGGCCGCATATCTGGCTGTAACAAAATACGGCTATAAACTAGTACTTTCCTGGCCGTTCCTGACAAAATAAAGGACCACTTTCTCATTGGTCTGGGTCCCGCGGCAGGCTACCATGCATAACGGTGGCCGCAATTTGGCCGCCGCGGAGCCCTTGCATGGATTTGTTGAAAGTCATCCAGGAACTATACGACGAGAGAAAACGCCTGGACGGCGCGATTGCGGCGCTGGAAAGTGTGCTGGAGACCAAGGCGGCCTTGCCGGACACGAAAGGAACCAAGCGGCGTGGACGCAAATCCATGAGTCACGACGAGCGGCAGAAAGTCTCCGAACGCATGCGCAAATACTGGGCGGCGCGCCGCCGCAAAGCGGCTGCGGAAGCGCGCGGTTGACGCTGCGATCAAGCCCCAAACTTGACACCAGCCAACCGTACCCGCTACAGTGAAATTGCTCACCTAACGCGCCCGTAGCTCAGTTGGATAGAGCGTCTGGCTACGAACCAGAAGGTCGGGTGTTCGAATCACTCCGGGCGCACCATACATGTCACCGTTGCTGGCGAGGCAACGGGAAATTGACCGCTTCACAACCACC
>CAZDIZ010000201.1:0-3017 GCA_964505625.1 uncultured Solibacteraceae bacterium
TACACCGGGGGACGGCTGGACCCCGACGCCTGGTATGACGCTGTGAAGGCCGGACACACATTCGTCACCGCCGGCCCCATGCTCGAACTGTCGGTGAACGGTAAGCCGCCGGGAACCGAGATCGAAGCCGCGCCGGGCGATGTGCTGGAGGTGCGCGCAACGGCGTCGAGCCCGCTGGTGCCGCCGCGCTATCTCGACGTCATCGCGCAAGGCGACGTGGTGCGATCGGCGAACGCTCGCGACGGTGCTTCATCGCCGCTTGCGCTTGAGTTCCGCATGAACGTTCGCGAAAGCACCTGGATCGCGGCGCGCTGTGCGCATGCGCACACCACTCCGGTTTACATTCGCGTCAACGGCAAGCCTTTCTGGAAGAAGAGCGCGGTGCCCGAGTTGGTCGCGAAACGCCTGAAGAATCTGAAGCAGATGGAAGAGTGGTTGAGCGTCGGGCCCGGGCCGGGCGGCGAAGGCAACTACAACATTCCGCCGGGCGGGTTTGCGGCGTCGGCGAACGCACTTCGCGAGCGCATCGAGGAAGCACGCCGCCTATACGCCGACATCGAAACTCGCGCGAGGCAGTAACGGTAACGATATACTTGTCTCGAATCGACCGCTGCAATCGAAGTCCCTTCATAAGGAGAATCACGTCATGAAACGACGCCAGTTCATCTCTACCGCCACGGCTGGAAGTTTGTTCCTACCCAAGCTGGCTCTGCGCGGGCAAAACGCCCCGTCCAACAAATTGAATATCGCGTTGATCGGCGTGTGGGGCCGCGGCACGGCGCATTACGACGCCATCTCGACGCAGAACGTGGTGGCGCTGTGCGACATCAATGAGAATCGCCTGCGCGAGGCCGGCCAGCGCTGGCCGCAGGCGAAGACCTACGTGGATTGGCGAAAGTGCCTGGACCAGAAGGATATTCAAGCCGTGGTCATTTGCACGACCGATCACACGCACGCGTTCATCGCCAACTGGGCATTGAACCGGCAGTACCACGTCTTCTGCGAAAAGCCGCTCGGCATCACGGTCGAAGAGGTGCGCACCGTACGGGCCAACTACATCAAGAACCGCAACAAGGTGGCCACGCAACACGGCACGCAACGCCATGCATATCCGAACTTCAACCGCGTGCGCGAGTTGATTCTGGACGGCGCTATCGGCGAATTGAAAACGGTCTCGGTGTGGGGCACACGGCAGATCCGCAAGCCCGGTTATCTGCCGGTGGAAGGCACACCGCCGTCGCATCTCAATTACGATTTGTGGATCGGGCCGAGCGAATATCATCCCTACAATCCGGGCTACTTCTCCGGCGCGGCCGGCGCGAATTGCTTGCAGTGGAACATGTACTGGGATTTTGGTGTGGGTCAAATCGGCGACATGGGCGCGCACACCATGGACATCGCCTGGAACGCCATCGACGCGCAACTGCCGACTTCGGCCGAAGCCGACATGACGGTGAGCGAGAAGTTCAACCCCGACGTGACGCCCGTCGAACTCAAAGCCACGTTCGAGCATCCGGCGAACTCCTGGCGCGGTCCGATTCGCGTGGTCTGGTATCAGGGCGGACCGCTGCCGACTCCGCCGACCGCGGCCATTGATCTGAAGAAAGTCGGCCACGCGGCATTGTTTGAAGGGACCAAGGGGTCGCTCATCGGGCATTTCGAGTCGCGCATCCTGTTCCCGTCGGTCAAAGACGGCGACATGACTTACTACAAGCCGCGCCCGGCTGACAAGCTGCTGCCACCGCTCGGTTGGAACACGCCACCTATGCCGGTTGCGCCTGGAGCACGTCCGGCGAAGGAATCCATCTTCCAGTGGGAGTGGATCAATGCCTGCAAGGGTGATCTGAAGACCTCCTGCGACTTCGTTTACGGCGGCAATTTGATTGAGCAGATGCTGCTCGGGCTGGTGTCGTACCGCGTGGGCAAGAAGCTCAAGTATGATCCCGAGGCGGGCCGCGTGACCAACGTTCCTGAAGCCAATCAACTCCTGAGCCGCAAGTATCGTCCGGGCTGGACGCTGAACGGTTGAGCGGAGCGGTTCGTGCGAAAGACTACGTTACTCAAGCAGTACATTCTGGCGCCGGAGATCCTGGTGATCCCCGGCGTGCCAGATCCGTTGTGCGCGCGCATCGCCGAACTGGAGGGATTCAAGGCGGTGTTCTTGAGCGGTTACGCTTCCAGTGCCGCTTATCTGGGTGCGCCCGATGTTGGACTGATGACCATGACCGAAATGGTCGATTGCGCGCGGCGCATCGTGAACGCGGTCGACATCCCCGTCTTCGTCGACGGCGACAACGGACACGGCAACACCACCAACGTCGCGCGCACCATGCGCGAGTTCGAGAACGCCGGAGCGGCGGCCATCTTCTTCGAGGACCAGGTGTCGCCCAAACGCTGCGGGCACATGTCCGGCAAGCAAATCGTGAACGAAGACGAGATGGTCGCCAAGCTCAAGGCCGCTGTTGATGCGCGCCGCGACCAGGACATGATTATCATGGCGCGCACCGACGCGCTCGCCATCGAAGGTATGGACCGCGCCATCGAGCGCATGCACGCTTATCTCGCGGCGGGCGCGGACATGTCGTTTGTCGAAGCACCGGCAACGCCCGAGCAAATGCGCCGCATCACCAGCACCATCCCGGCACCGAATATGGCGAACATGGTGCCTGGAGGAAGATCGCCCGCGCTGAGCGCCGCGGAGCTCGAGCAACTCGGTTTCGCGTGCGTGGCGCATCCGACAGCACTCAGCTACGTGATTGCGCGCGCGGCGCGCGCACTGCTTCACGAGTTGCACGAAACCGGCTCGACGCTAGCCGCCGAGCCTCGCATGATGCGCTTCGACGAATTCAACCAACTGCTGAGATTGGACGAAATCCGCTCGCGCGAGTCGAAGTACTACGGTTCTCGGAAGTAGCTCTGAAGCCGCGTGCTTCCGAGTAGCGCGGATTCAGACCACCAGATCCACAATAGTTTCGATGTGATAGGTCTGCGGAAACAGATCCACCATGGTCAGGCGG
>CAZDIZ010000201.1:3117-9484 GCA_964505625.1 uncultured Solibacteraceae bacterium
GCCTCCGCCGTCACGCGCTCCACCAGGCGTTCAACCAGGAAGCGGTTCACTTGGAAGAATGACCTATGGCCGACGCGGTAGGTTTCATCTCCCACGCCGTAATCGATCGGTGCCGTCTCGCTCATCGGCGCTTGCACTGCGGCCTCGTTGGTGAATAGCTCGATCGATTCGACGCGGCGCGGAAAGCGCCGTCCAAGCACGTTCTCGCGCAGCGCCTGATTTAAGCGCGGCGACGCGATCGGGCAACGGTCAACGGGACACAAGCGATGCGAACCGGCTTCCAGATATCCAACACGCGCGCCGTCCACATGCAGTTGAACGCGGTTGCGATAGCCGTAAGGCTCGGCGGCTATCATGTCAATTTCGCCGGGCACTTCGAACTTGCCCACGCGTTGCAGGGTCTCGCGCAGGATGTCGCGCTTGTGCGTTAACTGAGTCTCGTAGCTGGCGTGCTGATAATGACAACCGCCGCAACGGCCGAAGTACGGACACTCCGGCGCCACGCGCTCGGGTGACGGCGCAACAATCTCCACCGGCACGGCGCGCAGCATACTGCGCGCGCGATTGACAATGCGCGCCCGCACGGTTTCGCCCGGCAAGGTGAACGGCACCAGCGCCACCTGGCCGTCCAGCCGGGCCAGTCCCGCGCCGCCATAGACCCATTTTTCGATCCGCAGTTCGACTGCGTCCGCACTCGTCTTATTTGTTTCCTGAGCCGCCATCACGTAGGATGAAATTTCACCCCTTACTAGCATGAAAGCACGAGTCTTCTCCGGCGTCCAACCTTCAGGCAACCTTCACATCGGCAATTACCTCGGTGCGTTGAAGAGTTGGGTCAAAATTCAGTACGACTACGAGAGCGTTTTCTGCATCGTCGATCTGCACGCCATCACCGTCTATCAGGACCCCGAAGAGCTGCGCAAGAAGATCCGCGAGACCGCGGCGCTGTTTCTGGCGTCAGGGATCGACCCGAAGCACTCCATTGTCATGGTGCAGTCGTCGGTCGCCGAACACGCCGAACTCGCCTGGATGCTCACCTGCGTCACGCCGGTGGGCTGGCTGCAACGCATGACGCAGTTCAAGGCCAAATCGGAAGCGCAGGAGACGATCGGTGACGGCCTGCTGCAATACCCAGTGCTGATGGCCGCCGACATTCTGCTTTACCAGGCCGCCATCGTGCCGGTGGGCGACGATCAATCGCAGCATTTGGAGTTGACGCGCGACGTCGCACAGCGCTTCAACTCGCTTTACGGCGAAACGTTCGTGATGCCCGCCACGCATCTGCCCACGGTGGGCGCGCGCGTGATGGGCCTGGACGATCCCGAAGCCAAGATGAGCAAGTCCGCGCCGGGCGCCGGACACGCCGTCGCGCTGCTCGATCCGCCACAGGTGATCCGCAAGAAGATTATGCGCGCCACCACGGACTCGAAACCAGCGGTCGAATTCGGTGCTCTCGGCGCGGGCGTCCAGAACCTGCTCGGCATTTTCCAGGCATTCGGCGAATGGTCCGATGAACAAATGCGCAGCCACTTCGATGGCATGCGCTACGGCGATTTGAAGAAGCAGGTGGCTGAGATGGTGGTCGAAAAGCTCGCCCCGCTGCAGCAACGCTATCGCGAAATCACTGAAGATCAGGGCTACGTCGATCGCGTTCTGGACGAAGGCGCTCAGCGCGTCGCGCCCATCGCCAAGTCGACCGTGGACCTGGTCAAGCAGCGCATGGGACTGTACACACACTCCTGATGGCCAGCAACCCGGTCTCGGTTTCCGCTTATCTCCGGCTTGTTCGCGAGAACCGGAACTTCCGGCTGCTTTGGTTCGCGCAGATTGTCAGCGAGATTGGAGACTGGCTCTACTCGATCGCCATTTACAGCCTGCTGTTTGAACTGACCGGCAGCGCGAGATCGGTGGCGACGGCACTGGTCTTGCAGGTGCTCCCGCAGTTCTTCATCGGGCCGACGGCCGGCGTGGTCAACGACCGCATGAGCCGCAAGCGTGTCATGATTCTGGCCGACATCGGGCGTTCGATCGTCGTGCTGGGCATGGTGTTTGTGCAGTCGCGAGATCTCATTTGGCTGCTCTACTTGCTGCTGTTCATCGAAACGACGATGTGGGCGTTTTTCGAGCCGGGCCGCAGCGCGATCATCCCGAACATCACAACGAGTGAGACGGAGACGCTCACGGCGAACACGCTCAGTTCAACAACCTGGTCTTTTAACCTCGCTTTCGGCGCGACGGTCGGCGGGTTCGTCGCCGTCTGGTTTGGCCGCGATACGGTGTTCCTGCTGAACTCGGTGTCGTTCCTGTTTTCGGCCTTGCTGCTGCGGCGCATGCGTTTCGATGAACCGCACACGCGAACCTCGGCGCCGTTCCGCGTGCGCGATCTGGCTGACTTCTCGCCCATTCTCGAAGGAATACGCTACGTGAAGCGCGATTCGCGCCTGCTGGCCACGCTTCTGGTGAAGGCCGGGTTGGGACTGATGGGCGCGCATTGGGTGATCCTGCCCGTGTTCGGTGAGCGTGTGTTCCCTGTTTCGATGGAAGGGTTGGGGCCGCGCCGCGCCGGAATGCTCGGGATGAGTCTGTTGATGGGCTCGCGCGGTGTGGGCGCGCTGATCGGTCCGCTGATCGGCGGCTACTGGGCCGGTCAACGGCAGGCCCGCTTGCGGGTAGGAATCTGCTTCGGATTCCTTTCGGTGGCGGCAGGCTATCTCGCGCTGGGAGTGGCGCCCACGCTTGGGTGGGCGGCGTTGACGGTGATCCTGGCGCACGCCGGCGGTTCGCTAATCTGGGTGTTCTCCACCACCATGCTGCAATCGCAAACCGAAGACCGGTTCCGGGGACGAGTCTTCTCGGCGGACTTCGGCTTTCTCGTGATCACGATGTCCGTGGTCACCTACCTGGCCGGCATCGCCATCGACACGGGGCTTTCGGTGCGGACGCTGTCGCTGATTGTGGGAGTGAGCGCCTTCCTGCCTGCGATAGTATGGCTGCTCGCCCTGCGTTTATGGCGCGAGCGGGCCCCCGGTACTCCGATATCATAGTAGTTAGCCATTGCATGTTCCTCTCCAAGGTGAACAATGAGCGTCGTGGCATGCCCCGGTGGATTGCTCCCGCCCTCGGCTACTTGGTTTCGTTAGCCTGTCTGATCTGGGTCTATCGCGGTTTCGACTGGCGCCAGGAATTCGAACGGCTCAGCGCGCTCGACTGGCGCTGGCTGCTGGTCGCGGTGGTCGCCGACGTCTCCGTCTACGTCAGTCAAGGCTGGCGCTGGCGCATGTTGCTGAAGCCCGTGGGCGACGTTTCGATGGTGCGCTCGGTGCAAGCCATCTACGTTGGTCTGTTTACCAACGAAGTGCTGCCATTGCGCGGCGGTGAGTTGGTGCGCAGTTACCTGCAAGCGCATTGGAGCGCGATCCCGTTCAGCGTCGTGTTGTCGTCGGCGGTGGTGGAACGCATTTTCGACGGCGTGTGGCTGGTGCTGTTCACCATCGTTTCGACTTCGATTGTGCCGCTGCCGCGGTACCTGGTGGACGGAACTCGCGTACTTACCGGCGTGCTCGCGGGGCTCGCGTTCTTGCTCGCGATCGCCGTGTTTCAGAAAAGCCACGCGCATGCCGCCGTCGCCAAAAGCCGCTGGGCTGGAAAGCTGTGGCACGTGGTTGACGCTCTCCACGACATGGGGCGTTCGCGCTACTTCTATTTGGCGTTTCTCAGCAGTTTGGTGTACCTGGGGTTGCAGTTGGTGCCGATCCACGCGCTCATGCTTGCCTATGGTCTCGATCTGGACTGGAGCGCCACGCTGGTCACGCTGGTGATTCTGCGCCTAGGCACGCTTCTGCCGCAGGCGCCGGGTAACGTGGGGTCCTTCCAATTTTTCGCGGTGGTCGCACTACGGCTCTTCGGAGTGGAAAGACCCGAAGCCACCGGATTCGCAACGCTGTTGTTCTTCGTGGTCACCGTACCGCTTTGGCTGGCGGGATTCGTCGCCACGCTCACTAGCGGCATCGGGTTCGGGGACATTCGCCGCCGCGCGGCGGAATCCGGCCGCCAAGCGACTAACGCTCCTTCGACGTAATCCGTTCGCCGCCGATCAGAACCACTCTCAGCAGAGCTTCCGGCTTGGTGTCGACAAGGATGGGTATCAGTTGCCCCTGCCAGGGCCGTTCCACCGTCCATTTGCCGGGCTGAGGAGTGAAACCCGCCGCCTGGATTGCCTGGCCGACCGTGCCGCCGGCGTAAACGAAAACGGGCTTGCCGTTGACTGTTGCTTTCAACATGGACTCGATCGCGGAGAGTCTCGGAATCGGCTGACACCACACGGAGCGATCGGCGCGGCACGCCGCCATCGAATCCGTGGCGGATTCAATGCGCTGCTGAGCAGCGTCCAGTTCCGCGCGCGACCGCGCGCCTAGTAGCGTCAGATCACGGTCGGATGCCGAACGCCGGCTGAGAAGGAGCACGCGGAAGTTACTGGCGGACGGAGGCGGTTCCAACCGGAAGCCCACCGGAGCCACCGCGGGTGCCGCCTTCCCCGCGCGATTGTGCTCCACCGATTCGAGACGAAAGCTCGCGCCCGCGCCAGCTTGCTCGACGGCATAGTAGCAGGTCTCGAAGCCCTCATAATCGTCGCTTACCTTGACGCGAATCACGCCTTGCTGCTCCGGAATCTCGGCATCCAATTTCATATCCTTCGACCCGGCGCGCAACAGCGGCGACACAACTCGGATGTAGAGGCCTGGTTCGATATTCTTCGACGCCGTATCGCGCGGCTTACCGTACCGGCTCAGGTAGAGCGAATACGAATCCAGAGCCAGCATGTCCGTGAGCGCGTTCACGCCGAGCTGCGCTCCGCCGCCGGCAAGGCAGCCATCCGCTTCCATGCCAAACAGCCGGGCTCGGAAATCCAGCAGCATTGTGTCGCTGGTCCTCCCGCCGGCATGGCGAAGGTAGAGATTATGCCGGCGCGCGGTGGCTTTCAGCGGGCCTACGGAAACTTCGCACGACCGCTTCGCCGCGTCACGTACTCGAAGAGGCTGACTTACGGGCGGCGGGACCAGAGCATCGCCGGTAAGAACAAAATGGCGGGGTGCACGAGCGGCGCAACCGGCGAGCACAACCGCCGCCAGCACGACACACAGTGGGCGCATCGCGAGCATAGACGTGGTGTCAGGCGAACGGGTTCCATGGTAACTCGCGCGCTATAATCTCCGCTGGGAGGTCTATTCATGCAACGCGATCCTGATACCGTATCCAGGCGAGGATTCTTTCAGAAGACGACGGCGGCCAGCGCCTTCACCATTGTGAGTGCACAGTCCGTACGCGGCACGCAGGCCAACTCGAAAGTGACGTTCGGGTTGATCGGTTCGGGCAATCGCGGCGCCTACGACGCCTCCATCGCCAACGCCGATCCGCGCGCGCAAGTAACCGCGCTGTGCGATCTGTTCGACGACCGCATCGAAACCGCCACACAGAAGGTCAAGGCGGTGAATCCGAAGATCTACAAGGATTACGAGAAACTGCTGGCCAGCGACTTGGACGCGGTCATCATCGCGACGCCTCCGTTCGAGCATCCCCGCATGCTCGAAGCCGCCATCCAGGCGCGCAAACACATCTACTGCGAAAAGCCCATGGGCGTGGACGTGGCGGGCTGCAAGAAAGTGATCGAGGCCGGGCGCAAGGCCGATCCGAAAAAGTGCGTCTCCACCGGCTATCAGCAACGTTACGGCCCGGTGTACCTGGAAGCCTACAAGCGCATCCAGGAAGGCCAGATCGGCGAACTGGTGAACGCGCGCGGCTACTGGATCAGCAACGATCCGTTCAAGCGCCGGCCGTACGACGATCCCAAGATCGAGAAGCTACGCAATTGGTTCTGCTATCGCGAGTACTCGGGCGATTTCATCGTCGAGCAGGACTGCCACAACTTCGACGTTCTGCATTGGTTCCTGGGCGGCCGCCCTACACGCGTGGTCGGCTACGGCGGCCGCAAGGTACGCACCACCATGGACCTAATGGACCACCTGAGCTTGTGCTTCGAATTTCCCGGCGGACTGCACGTCAACTACGAGGCCAATCAGTTGACGCCGCCCGGAGCCGGCCGCATCGGCGAGGAGTTCACGGGCACCACGGGCGGCATCTTTACTTCGCGCACCAAGATGACGCATGTGAAGGGGCCCGGCGTTCAGGAAGTGATTCCGTCCAAGCGCGATATCACCATCGACGCGCTTGAGATGTTCATTGGCCGTGTGATCAGCGGGGATGTGGAGAATGTGGCCGAGCGTTCGGCCATCAGCACGCTTTTCGCCATCCTGGGCAGGACGGCACTCTACAACCAGCGCGAAGCCACTTGGAAAGGCGATATCGGCGT
>CAZDIZ010000202.1:0-9443 GCA_964505625.1 uncultured Solibacteraceae bacterium
CCGATCACGGCCACCGAGTCAGCACCCGCGTCGAGAACTTGGCGGGCGTTCGCGCGTGTGATTCCTCCGATGGCTACCAGCGGCTTCGTGGTGAGTTTGCGCAGGCGCGCTAGTTCTTCGAGTCCCACAACCGGGTCGGCATCGTGTTTTGACGATGTGGGGAAGATCGGACCAATGGCGAGGTAGTCGACCGGTTCGCGATCGGCGGCGGTGAGTTGCTCGGCGTTGTGTGTCGAATAGCCCAGCACGCGGCCGGGACCCAGGATGCGGCGCGCGTCGGCGGGCGGGAGGTCCTGCTGCCCCACGTGCAACCCGGCGTCGAGCAGCGCGGCGATGTCGGCTCGATCGTTCACGATGAACAACACGCCGTGTTCGCGGCAGAGCGCCGCCACGGCCCGCGCGGTTTCGTATGTGGCTCGCGAAAAATGCCCCTTGTGGCGGAACTGCAAGATTCCCGCTCCACCTTCGAGCAGCACTTGCGCCGTTGACACAACGTCCAGATTCAGGCGCTCTAGCAACGCGGTGTCCAGGATCGGATATAAGCGCGGAAGCTTCATTTCAGATGCCTGTCGAACCACTCGGCGGTGCGGCGGTAGGCGTCGAGCAGTGTTTCATCGCGCACGAATCCGTGGTTCTCTTGCGGGTAGTAAATCTCTTCGAAGTTCTTGCCTTCGCGAATCAGCTTCTCGGTCAGTTGCACGGCGTCCTGGAACAACACGTTGTTATCCACCATGCCGTGCACGATAAGCAGCGGGTTCTTCAGTTGCGACGAGAAGTGAATGGGCGAACTGCGGCGGTAGGCTTCCGGATTGCGCTCGGGTGTGTTGAGACGCTCGGTAGTGTAGTAGGCGTTGTAGTTTTCCCAATCGTTCACCGAGGCCCAGCCCGAGCCCGCGCGGAACGTGTCGGGC
Organism: uncultured Solibacteraceae bacterium; assembly: GCA_964505625.1. Classification (GTDB taxonomy): domain Bacteria; phylum Acidobacteriota; class Terriglobia; order Bryobacterales; family Bryobacteraceae; genus JAJFUV01. Next base: position 912 of record CAZDIZ010000202.1, read on the forward strand.
GACTTGAACATGGCCATGTCGGTCATGAAACCTCCATAGCTCACGCCCCAAATACCGATGCGCTTCATGTCGATGTTGCCCAACCCGCGTAGATACTCGACTCCGCCCAGCACGTCATCCAGGTCCGGGCCGCCCATGTTCAAATAAACGTCCGTGCGCCAATCGCGCCCGTATCCGGAACTGCCGCGATAATCCACGTCCAGTACGACGTAGCCTTGGTGCGCCAGGTAGCAATTAAATGCAAAGCGCATCTCCTGGTAGCTGCCCCACTGTTTAAGGACGCTAGTGGCGTAACCCGCGCCGTGTATGAAGAGCACCGCCGGACGCGGCGCCGCGTTCTTGTCTTCCAGACGATAGCCGGGCGGCAACAGAATCTTCGCGGCCACCGTTTTGCCGTCGCCACGGGAAGGGAACTGGACGAAGCGGGTTTCCGGCCACTGGTACTTGGCGAACTCGGAACGCGGCGACGTCGTGACGCGGTGACCGTCGACATACAGGTCGAAGGGGTTCTTCAGGTCCGCGAGCAGCCAGGCAATGTGGCGGCCGTCCTCGGATACCTGCGCGACGTTGAGACCTTCGCGCGTCGATAGCTTGCGTTTGTCCGTGCCGTCCGGCTTGATGCGAAAAAGGTGCCGCTCGGACGGGCTCACTTCGGTCGACGGGTAGTAGATGTAGCCGCCGATCCACTGCGGATCGACCGAAAACATTTCCGAGCGCACCTCGAACGCACCCTTGGTCAACTGGCGCGGCTCGCCGCCTTCGCGCGCGACGACGTAGAGATGCGACCAGCCGTCACGTTCGCTCGAAAACAGCACCTGGCGCGAATCCGGCGACCAGGTGGCGAAGGCCTGGCTCACCCATTTCTCGTCCTTCTCTTCGTGCACCACGACCGCCTTGCCGGTGGCGCGATCGATCACCAGCACCTGGCGGCGCTTCATGTCCGGGTGCGTCACACGCGCCAGCAGTTTGGCGGAATCCGGCGACCAATCGGGCGTATCCAGATACACGCGCTTGCCGAGCGAGCCCGTTTCGAGCGCCTTCGGTTTACCTCCCTCGCTCGATACCACGTAGAGCGCGCTTTCCTGCGGTTCATCGCCCGCGACGCTGCGCGGAAACGGATGCGCCACTACGAAACGGCCCGAGTAGTTCGGAATGATTGTGGCGCGTCCCTCGCCTCGCCGCGTCATGTAAACGAACCAGCGGCCGTCGGGCGACCAACGCCAATCGGCCAGACGTTCCTTGGTGCTGTCGGCGTCTGTGGCCTGCCAGAGTTGGCCGCTCGCAAGATCCTGTACGTGCAATTCGCCTGCGCGCGTGAACGCCAGTTTGGTCCCGTCGGGTGAAAAACGCGGACTGCCTTCGCCTGCTTTCGTGCGCGTTAAGCGGAACGAAGGTGCGGAGCCATCGGTGCGCACCAGGTAGAGGTCGCCGCGATAGCTAAAGGCCACGCGCGCGCCGTCGTTCGATACGTCGAAAGCGCGAATGCCACTTGCTGGAGCCATCAACGCGCGCAGCCGCGCGTCCTTCTCCTCTTCGCTCGCGTTCAATTCGTCCTTCATGCCTTCGAAGGCCGTCAGCCGGACCAGCTTGCGTTGATCCGGATGATAGGCGTAGAGGTCCATGAAATAACTACCCTCCGCGTTCCAGGTGAAGACCAGCGTGTGGCCCTTCTTCGACCAGGTGAGATCGGACGGCGTCGTGCCCCACAGAAACGGCCGCGTGTAGAGACGTTCGAGAGACCAATCCTGAGCCAGGATCGGAAGAGTGAATGAAAACAGCGCGATGAGGAAACGCATGGTGCCGATCTGCTCATGATAGCGCTGTACACTAGGTATTTCGGAGGCGCATTGCACACGCATCATCAACCGCGGGCGACGGGCAGGGTTCTGAAGTGGTCGATGGCGCTCACGATTGCCTTCGTGGTTATCGAATTCGCGGCCGGCCTGGAGGCTCGCAGCCTGGCGTTGTTGTCCGATGCCGGCCATAACATCACCGACGCGCTGGCGCTGCTGCTCGCGTGGTTTGCTTTCCGCTTCCAGTCGAAGCCACCGGACGAGGTGAAGACCTACGGCTACCATCGGGCCGGTGTGTTGGCGGCTTTCGTCAATGCGCTGGCGCTGCTGTTGTTGTCAGGTCTGATTTTCTACGAGAGCTATCACCGCCTGATTCAACCGCAAACGGTGAACGAGACCACCATGATCATGGTTGCCGTTCTGGGTCTGGCGGTGAACGGCGCCATCATGCTGGGACTCAAGCGCGACAGCGCGCACGATCTCAATATCCGCAGCGCCTTTTTGCACATGCTGGGCGACGCGCTGGGTTCGATCGCCATCGTGGTGGGCGCCATCGGCATACGCTACACGGGATGGCAGCACATCGACCCGATTCTGTCGATCCTGATCGCTGCGCTCATCATCTGGACCGCGTGGGACGTCATCAAGGAATCGCTCAACATTCTACTGGAAGGTCTGCCGAAAGGGTTGAAGCTGAATCAGGTGATGGAGGCGATTGCGGCGGTGGAAGGCGTGCGCGACGTTCACGACCTGCACGTCTGGAGTTTAGGCTCGAGTGTACACGCGCTGAGCTGCCACGTGGTGATCGGCGATCTGCCGCCGTCGCAGAGTTGCGGCATCCTGCGTGAGTTAAACGAAACCGTGCACGAGCGCTTCGGGATCCATCACACCACGGTGCAGTTCGAGCATCCCGACTGCACCGCGTGTGTCAATGGCTGCGCAATTCCGCAGGAGCCGCCGTCGTAGCGTCTACCAGCGATCCAGACCTTCGGTCAGTTCGATGTAAGCGCCCCAGGGATCGGTGAGGAACGCCAAACCGATGTTGAGCGATTCGACCCGCTTATACGGCACGTCGAACTTCACGCCCGCCGCTTCCAGTTTCTTGCAGAAGGCTTCCAGGTTCTTCACTTCGAAGCCGATGTGGTCCAGCGTGCGGCCGCGCGTGGGCGCCGAGCCGGCCTTGAAATCGGTGAAGGTGAGATTGACGCCCGGAATCTCCACGGCTTCAAACTTGTTGCGCATGCCGGGCTTGCCGCCGAACGTCTTGGCGTACCACTGTTGCATGGCGACGGTTTCCGAGTGGCAGAAGTGTATGTGATGACTGGCCGCGTTGGCTTTCAGTGCGGGGTTGTGCATCACTTCCACCTTCACGCCGTCCGGCCCGTAAATGAACACACCTGCGGCACCGGGCTTGGGCGTCGGCATGTCGAAGCCCGCGTCCTTCAACTTCTTCAGCGTTGCGTTCATGTCGCGCACTTCCACGGCGAAGTGGTTCACTACCGAACCTTCCGAGGCGCCCGTGGCGTCCTGCTTCTGCAGCAACAATAAACCGTCCTTGAAACGGTAGACCTCGAGCGGGCCATGCACGGTGGGCTTGGTATCGAGCAGGATGTTCCAGAACTTTTCGTGCGTGGGGATGTTCTGCGTGCGGACGTGCACGTGGCCCATCGACACTCCAGCGGCATTGGGCGCGGCCAATTGCGCGAACGCAATCGCGGTGGACAGGCAGGCGACGATCGTGAACAGTGCTGTTACTCGCATAGATTGCATGATATCAATCCACGCGTCATGAAGGCGTCACACTGCCTCAACTGTGGTGAGCCGCTGAATGAGTGCGAGGATGATGCTCGAAAATGCTGCTTCGTTTGGCCAATCCCGCCCAGTAACGTCCGCGCCGGCCTTCGGTTCGGACCTGGTGGAGCCAAAGCGCACACAGGGGGATCAGTACCAGCAAGGACCAGAGAATCTCGTGTAGTTCTTTCATGGTGGGTCCTACTTCTAGTCTGGCACTGCAATATTGCAGTTTAATGACAAATCCCGGATAGCCGGGCCCATTACTTCTTTGGTGCGGGGATCGCGTCGCCCAAGTTCATGGAACCGCCGCCTTCGCTGACGTAGTTGCGGTTCCAGGACGGAATTTCCACCACCACGTCGCCCGTCACCACGCACTGGCAGCCCAGGCGCGAACGCAATGTTAAATCGGCGGCCAGGTCTAAGCGATCGGCTTCGTCGTCGTCCATGGGCGTCAGGTTTGCATCGCCTTCTTTTACTACGACATGACACGTCGTGCAGGCGCAGTTGCCGCCGCAAGCGTGCTCCAGGTGAATGCCGTGGTTCAACGCGATGTCCAACAGCGACATACGCTTACCATGCTCACTATAGGGCATCTTCTCCGCGTCGACTTCCACGGTGATGTTGGCGGGCAGGAAAGTGACTCGTGGCACGTTTTCATTATAGCCCAAAATGGGACCAAAAAAGTCGTAGTTTGCGGGCCTTTCAATCCTGCGCTCCATTTCGATACACTCTCGGGGGTGGCGATCACACGGCGTGACTTTGGCACGGTGCTCGCGGCAGCACTGCGTCCGGCGGCAGATCCCGCTCCCAACATCGTCTTCATTCTGGCCGACGATCTCGGCTGCGGCGACCTTGGCTGTTACAACGCTTCGTCCAAGATCGATACGTCGAACATCGATCGTTTGGCGCGCGAAGGCGTGCGTTTCACCGACGCACACTCAGGTTCGGCGGTTTGTTCGCCCACGCGCTATGGCCTGCTCACTGGCCGCTACGCGTGGCGCACGCGTTTGAAGCGCGGTGTGCTGCGGCCATTCGACCCGCCATTGATCGAAACCGGGCGACTCACTTTGCCGGGCATGCTGCAGTGCCACGGTTACTATACGGCCTGCATCGGAAAGTGGCACTTGGGCTGGGACTGGCCGCGTATGGACGACCACATCGACTACCGGTTCGGGATCGCCGGAGGGCCCACGACTTGCGGCTTCGATTACTATTTCGGAGTCGATGTTCCGAACTATCCGCCTTACTGCTTCATCGAAAACCAGCGCATGTTGGGACAGCCCACGGTGCGGAAGACGACGCGCGACCTGGATGGACCGCCGGGTCCCATGCTGCCGGGATGGAAGAACGATGAAGTGCTGGCCAGCCTGACCGCGAAGGCGGTTGAGCATATCGGGCTTCGCGCGCAATCGAAGCAACCTTTCTTCCTGTACTTCCCGCTTACCACTCCGCACGAGCCGCTGCGGCCATCGGCGCGTTTTCTGGGAAAGAGCGGAATCGGAGTCTGGGCGGATTTGATGCTGGAAACCGATTGGGCGGTCGGTGAAGTGCTGGCGGCGCTCGACCGGCACAAGCTCAGCGCGAACACGCTGGTGATCTTCGCGGGCGACAACGGTCACACCGCCTATGCCGGCTTGAAGGAACTGCTACAGTCCGGGCATCGGCCGTGCGGTGTGTTGCGCGGCTACAAAGCGGACATCTATGAAGGTGGCCACCGCGTTCCGTTCCTGGCGCGTTGGCCTGGCAAGATCCGCCCCGGCGGCACCAGCGCCGAGTTGATCTGCCTGAACGACATGATGCGGACCTGCGCATCGATCGTCGGCGCTCAACTGCCCGCGAGTTCAGCCGAGGACAGCTTCGACATCCTGCCGCAATTGCTCGGACGTGCGGCCGTCAAGCGCACGCAACGCGCGGTGGTGCATCATTCGGGCAATGGTGTGTTCGCCATCCGGCGAGGCGCGTGGAAGCTCATCCCCGAACAGGCTTCGCCCGACAAACCGGGTACGGTGCGGGCAGGGGAACTCTACAACCTGGAGCAAGACATCTCCGAGACGCGCAATGTGATCGAGCAGCACCCGGCACTGGTTCGGGAACTCACCGCCCTTTTGGAAAAGTATCGTTGGGATGGGCGCAGCGCCTGGTAGCGAAAGGACAGGAGATCTAAAATGAGAAGGCGTGAATTTCTCGCGGCGACCGCGTCGTCCGCGCAGGCCCCGCTATTGTCTGGAGCCGGGCCGCGCACGGCGGCGCGCGATGTCACGGCGAGCGTCGAGAAGCGACGGCTGGAGAACATCGCCGAGTGCAACCGTGCCATTCGCGGCTGCATGCGCAAGCACCTCATCACGGACTACCTGCCCTTTCACGTGGTCTACAATCTGGGCGAGTATCCCGCGCGCAAGCCCTGGAATCCGGACGGCTGGGATGAGAAGCACCTGGATGAACTGGCGTCCGCGGGCGTGCAGCTGGTGCAGTTGCACGAAGAGTGGAACGACTCGCAGCGCCTGTTCGGCGCCGACAAGTTCACTCCGGTCAACCGGCCCGGATTCGATCGCTTTGTGAAAATGGTGCACCAGCGAGGCATGAAGCTCATCGTCTATGCTTCGACGGGCTTCTTCGAACGCCGCGATCCGGACTTCCGTCCTGAGTGGGCGCGCGGGCCGGATCTGGTGGAGATCTACTTCCGCTACGCGCTGTGTTCTCCGGCCAGTCCCGGCTGGCGCGCTTATTTGCTGCCGCGGTTGACGCGCATTCTGGACGAGTTCGGCGTCGATGGACTCTACGACGATTGCGGCTACCGTCCGCTCTATGGCCGCGGCGCCACGCCTTCCGCGGACGAGATCGCGGCGTTCGAGGAAACGCCCGCGCACGATGGCGCCATGGAGGACCTGCTAGGGCTGGTCTACGCGGAGGTGAAGCGGCGCCGCGGAATCTTCAAGGTCCACATCAGCGGTAACGGCGCGCCGCGAACGAATCTTGGCGTGTACGACTACTTGTGGGTGGGCGAAGGCGCACGGCAGGCCGACGTCATGCGCGAGGCCGTCAAGAACCACACTCCCTACGTCGCGCCGTGTCTGGACATGAGCCGGGCCAGCATCGATCGCGAGGACGACCTCTACCTTCACAGCATTCCCTACATGCAGTTTCCGCTGCTGCTGGCCGGCCGGCCCTTCACCGGCGAACGTGCCAGCGTGCCGGGTCTCCAGTACCAACCGGAGGAAAGGGATTTCTGGACGCGGCATGTCCGCAACATTGGACGTTACTACCGGGAGCATCCGAGCGGCCCTTACAGCTACGGTTGGTGGGACAGTTGTCCGGGACGGCCCGAAGCCCGGCCCACCTATTTCAAATGGCTGAAGCGCTACCGCCCCATGGTCGCCGAGGGAACCTGGGCGTACCTGGAGATCGCCGATAGCGATCTGTTCGCTGAAACGCTTCCGGAACAGATGGTGGCCAGCGCCTTCGCCAACTCGGATTTGCACCTCGTGCTTGCGAACTACTCTCGCCGCGCTGTGACCGTCCGCACGCGGCGGGAGTTTCGCGATGCGCAGGCGTCCGGCGCGGAATCGGGTACCGTCTGGCCGCTGGAGCCTCGCAGCTTGCGGATACTCAAGCGGACTGGACTATAATGCCTGAGTCCTGTTCGTGAGGAGGTCATCATGACGCAGATCGAAACACGTTTGACGCGGCGCACCTTTGGTATGGCGTCGCTGGCGAATTTTGCGGCGATGGCGGGATGGGCCGCGGCCGACGAAGGAGGCCCCTGGGCCGGCCCCGCTGTGGTGCGCACCGTATTCATGATCAGCCAGAAACCGTCCTGGCCGCGTCCGGACGTGGACGCCAATCAAGAGATGGCCGACATCCGCGCGCAACTCGACGAGCTGGCGCGCCGCCATCCGGGCAAGCTGCGCTACATCGGCGGCGACCTGCTGCGTGAAGGCACGGACATTTCGGCGTGGATCGATAACGCCAAGGACGCCGATGTGGTGCTGGCGTTCAACCTGAGCAGCGGGCTCGGCGGCATCCTGCGGAAAGTGGTGAGCACGGGCCGGCCGACGTTGCTGTTTTCGCGTCCTTACGCGGGGCACTCCTGGACAACCTTCTCCGACTTCGCCAAGGAAGGCATCAAGGCCGACGTGATCGCCAGCAGCGACTACGGCGAACTGGACGCCTACGTGCCGCTGTTTCGCACCATTCATTACCTGCGCAACAGCAAGGTGATGCTGGTGTCGCCGCCGGACCGTCCGCGCCGCTCCGACGAATACACCAAACAGTTCGGCACTGCGTTCGCCTATCCGAGCTACACGGATCTGAAAGCTGCGTTTGAAAGATCCGACCTCGCGCGTGCGCGCGGCGAGGCAGCCGCTTTCACCAAAGCCGCGCTGCGCGTGGTGGAGCCGTCGGAAGCCGAGATCGTCGACTCGATGCGCCTCTATCACGGCATGGCCGAGTTCATGCGCAAGGAGAAGGCCAACGCCATCGCCATCGATTGTCTGGGCGGCTTCGCGCGCGGCGAGTTGCCTGCCTACCCCTGCGTGGCGTTTTCTAAATTGAATGACGCGGGTCTGTACGGCGTCTGCGAATGCGACCTGCCATCGACCATGACGCAGTTGCTGGTTACGTCGTTTTCGAACATGCCGGGCTTTGTCACCGATCCGGTCTTCGATACCGGCCGCAACGAAGTGATCCACGCGCATTGCGTGGCGGCCACCAAGATGGCGGGCATCGATGGCGCGGCATTGCCGTACATCGTGCGCTCGCACTTGGAAGACAACAAAGGCGTGTCGATGCAGGTGCTGGCGCCGGAGAGCGGCACGGTGACGGTGGCGCGTTTCGCCAATGCCGGCAAGTTCCTGATCTCGACGGCGGAAGTGATCGGCAACGCCGATGGTCCGCGCGGCTGCCGCACCAAGATCCGCACGCGCGTGAGCGACGCACGCAAATTCCT
>CAZDIZ010000203.1:0-9429 GCA_964505625.1 uncultured Solibacteraceae bacterium
CCTGGTTGCCGATGTCGCCGTTGCCGGTGTCCCAGAACCAATGCCAGTTGTAGTGGAAGCGGTTCATGCTGAACTCGCGCATGGGCGCCGGTCCCAGGAACACGTCCCAATTGATGCCCGCCGGCACGGGGGTGTTCGGCGTGTGGCCGATGGATTTGCGCGGATTGAAGCACAGCCCCTTCACCATGTAGAGCTTGCCGATGACGCCCTGACGCAACAACTCGACAGCGAGCCGCTTGTGCGGCTGCGTGCGGCTTTGCGAGCCCACCTGCACCATGCGCTGGTACTTACGCGCGGCTTCGACCATCTTGCGGCCTTCGAACACGTTGTGGCAGGCCGGCTTCTCGACGTACACATCCTTACCCGCCTGGCAGGCCCAGATGGTGCCGAGCGCGTGCCAATGGTTGGGCGTGGCGAACGAGACCGCATCGACGCTCTTATCGTCGAACACCTGGCGCATATCGGCGTAGGTCTTCGGCTCGCCGCCTTGCAGTTTCTTCACCAGCGCCGCCCCGCGTTCGCGCGCCGCCTGATCGACGTCGCAGATGCCAGAGATGCGGCAATCGGAGATGTTGGCCAGGTTATTGACGTGATCGCGGCCACGGCCGCCGTAACCGATCACCACCACATTGATCCGGTCGTTCGCGCCAAGCACGGGCACAGCACGGCTAGCGAGCATTGCCGCCGCCGTGGTTTGCAGGAAGGTACGTCGATTATCGTTTTTCATGATCGCTGAACGCATTATATCGAAGGGTGCGAGTTTCAAGCCGCCAGCGGAGGACTCACCACAGAGGAGACTGGCCTCGAAGCTTGAACCTGCGGCAGATCGGACAGTCAGCCTCGGCGCTATCGTCGCGAATCTCCAGGCGGATCGGCTTCGCGCTCTCCTGACGTACTTCGACGACGGGAGAATACACATGCCGCTCGTCGATCCGAGAATGCGCGAAGATAGCGTAGCGGCGTCCTTGGACGCCAATCAGCGAAAACGAACCGTCTGGTTTGGCGCGAGCGCCGTCAACCTGCTTTGAATCGCCCGGAAAGTCGAGATCGACGAGCAAGGCGTCAGCTTCGGCCGGACTGCCGTCCTCCCAAAACAACTTCCCGGTGACGATCCGGTCCGCCGCGCGCGGCGGTACACGGAATTCGAGATTCTGAATCACCTCGCCAGCCCCAAGTCGCAGGACGCGTGCATCGGCGCGGTCAGTCACACCCGGATAGTAGCTGCCTGGGTAGGGGATTCTCTTCCCATGCCAATCGCGCGCATTGGGAGGCGCCGTCAGGTTGAATCCGATGATGTACTCACCTGCTTCGAGGCGCACGTGTTCAAACCGGCCGTCTTTATCGGTCAGGAATTGGAAGGCGGACCGAGGTTGCCTCGTCGGCGGGACGGCCTCGATCTCGGTGGTCACTCCGGAAATTGGTTTCCCGTTCGAATCGATTAGCCGTCCGCTGATCGATCCGACGCGGACTGTCAGAAAATTGTGTCGCGAGCAGCCCCCCGCAAGAAGACTGCCCGTTCGTTGCACTTGGCTCGCGGGAATGTCGAACGCCTCGACCGCAACCTGATACGCACCGGGCGCCACTCCAGTGAGTTCGTACTTGCCTTCCTTGTCGGTGACGGTGCGCCACGACCGGTCTCCGGAACGCACCACGACAGGCACACCCACCACCGGCTCCGAGGCGCGGAACTGAAAATCCATGTCCAATGGATCGGTGGTGACGAATCCGGAGATCCTGGATAACGACGTACCCGTTCGCAATCCTCGGATGTAGCTGAGCTGCCGCGTTGCCTCGCTGAGCCGGGTGGTTCCCGAACAAACATCGGTCTCAATCTGACGCGTCTTCTCGTCCCGCCACGCATAGATGAGATACGACTCGTTTTCTCGAAAATTGAAGTTGCAATTGCCGGGGCCGACGGTGAACTCGACCTCTCGATCCTCGATCCCGCGAAACGGTTCAATGACCTGTATGCGCACGCGCCGCATTAGGAACTTGCGAACAACGATCGGCTCCAGGTCTTGTTTCGGACCCTTGACAATGGCGGCGAACTCGTCCGCCGGAAGCAAGACACGAAGCATCTCTCGCAACACATCTTGCGACCAGCCCATCTGTATCCGCTCGGCTAGTTCGGGCGGCAGCAAGGCTTGGAGTTTCTGCATTGCGTCTTCGGTGGACTTCGGATGGCTCCAGGCGACCCGGCCGACGAAAACGATTTCCGTATTCCAGTACCGTTCGCAATCGGATTCGTCCGTTCGATGACACCAGCACCCCCAAGCACACCAAGGAAGAAGCGCAGCAACCGTGAGGAACACTACGCGCGCTACGACTACGGAAGCCAAGCGGAGGCAACCGCCGAACCGTGCACGCATCTGGAACGATCATAGCAACGCGCTGCCGTCAGTTCCATTCCCCTGTGTCTCTCCGGGTGATTGCCGCGCGTCATCCTGCGCTCAGCCAAGAATCATCCTAAGCCCCTACTCCGATTCATCCCTTTGATGGACGCACCGCCCGGCCACCCGCCGCTAGACTCGACATCGTCACTGACAAATCAATTTCTGGGAGCCTACGAATGAAACTCGCAGTTTGCTTGTTGCTTGCCGGCGCCATCGTGCCCGGCACTCCAGCGGCGGTCGCCAAACGTCCCCGCTTGCCTTACACGTTTGAACAAAATCAGGGGCAGGCGCCCGGCGCCGTCAAGTTCCTGGCCCGGGGCGAAGGCTACGGCTTGTTCCTGACCGAGCGCGAAGCGGTCCTCAGCTTGCCGCTGGATGCACGGTCGCGGCAGGTGATCCGCATGTCGCTGGATGGCAGCCGCACGCCCGCCTCCATCCACGGCATCGATCCGTCCGCCCAGACCACCAGTTACTTCGTGGGCGACAACCCTACCGCTTGGAAAACGAATGTGCCGAATTATCACCGCGTCCGCTACGCCAATGTCTACGACGGCGTGGATCTGGTCTACCACAGTGACGCCTCTCAACTGGAGTACGACTTCATCCTGGCGCCGCGAGCTTCGACTGATTCGATCAAACTTCGCTTCGACGGCGTGAATCGGATGCGCCTCACACGTTCGGGCGATCTCGAGCTCGGCTTTGGTTCCCGAAGACTGTTGCATCGCGCGCCGGTCGCCTATCAGCAGCAAGCCGGCGGCAAACGTATACCGGTCGATGCCTCCTATCAATTGCTGGGGCACAATCGCGTGGGTTTCCGCGTAGGGCCGCACGATGAGAACCTTCCGCTGGTGATCGATCCCGTGGTGATCTACTCGACCTTCCTCGGCGGCAGTCTTTCCGACACGGTACATGCCGTGGCCGTTGACGCGCAGGGCAACACTTACGTCACCGGCGAAACCACGTCCGGAGATTTTCCCGTGAAGGGCGGGGGCATCACCAGTCCGCAAGGCGCCTTGACCTTTGCCTTCGTGGCCAAGCTCAACGCGGCCGGCGACACCATTGTGTACTCGGCTTATCTGGGAGGCTCCTCGAACACGCGCGGCTACGCCATCACCGTGGATAAGGATGGCAACGCGTATCTCGGCGGCGTGACCGGCGCCCGGAACTTCCCCCTCGCCAACCCGGTGCAAAACACGCAGCCCGGACTCAACATCGGCTATGTGGCCAAGCTCAACCCGCAGGGCAACGCGCTGCTGTTCTCCACCTACATTGGCGGCGAACGCAACGACGAAGTTCGCGACATCGCTCTCGACAAGAACGGCAACATCCACGTCGCCGGTCGCGTTACCTCCACGCAGTTTCCGGTGGTAAACGCATTGCAGCCCGCTTTCGGAGGCAGCTCCGACGCCTTCGCGGCCATGTACGCTGCGCCGGACTACCGCCTGGCCTACAGCACGTTTCTGGGCGGACCAAGCGCCGAAGAAGCCAATGCGCTCACCCTCGATGCCGCCGGCAACACCTACGTCACGGGCTTCGCGCAAGGCTCCGGCATGGCCACCGCCGGCGCTTACCAAGTGCAAGTGATGAGCCCCAACGATGCCTTCGTCGCCAAGATCAACACGGCCGCGCAACTGGAATGGTTCACCTATTACGGCGGACGCGGCGACGACAAAGGCAACGCGGTTGCCCTCGACTCGTTCGGCAACGTTCTGGTGGGCGGTTCGGCCACTTCCAATAACCTGGTCACCACCTCATCGGCTCTGCAACCCGCTCTGCGCGGAGACACCGACGCGTTCCTGGCCAAGTTCAGCGCGAACGGCCGCGACCTGCTCTATGCAACCTATCTGGGTAGCAGCAGCATGCGCACCGGAATTAACGAAAGCATCAACCGCATCGCCATCGGCGCGCTGGACGCCGTCACCATCGCCGGCGTTGCCACCGGCGATGACTTTCCGTTCGTTCGCCCGACGCAGGCCTATGGCGGAGGCAAGTCGGATGGATTCGTCGCGCGGCTGAATTCCAGCCTGGCGGGGATCGAGTTCAGCACACCCACGGGCGGCGCGGCCGAGGACACCGTGTTCGGCATGGCGCTGGACGCCTCTGGCGGCGTGCACGTCGTCGGCGATACGCTATCGACCAACTTCCCTCTGAAAAACGCACTTCGGACCACCTTCGGCGGCGCGCGCGAAGGTTTTGTCAGCCACGTCTGCGATCCGTTCATAGTGGCGTCGGTGCCGAACCTGGAGTTCACCTACGTAATCGGCAAGGCGGTGCCGGCCGCGCGGGAGGTTCAGATTCTCGCTTGTGCACCGATTCCGTTCCAAGTCCAAGCCGAGGGCGACTTCCTGGGCGTCGTGCAAACCGGCAACACCACCAATGGCGCCATCACCGTGTCCGTCCAGCCGGCGAATCTGAAGACGGGCACGTACATGGGACAGGTGCGTATTACGGCACCCGACGCCCTCAACAACCCGGCCTCGCTGACCGTGATCCTGAAAGTCAATGCGCCTCCACCCGTGATCAGCGTCGCGGGCACTGTGCATGGCGCCACCGCGTTGGGCGGACCCGTCGCGCCGGGTGAGCTGATTGTCATGTACGGCGCGGACATGGGCCCCACACAGCTCGCCGTCGGCGAACTGGACGACCAAGGCCGCATGTCCACCTTGCTGAAGGAAACCCGCGTGTACTTCGATGGTGTGCCGGCTCCGCTGGTGTACACTTCGGCCGGTCAGATCAGCGCGGTGGTGCCCTACGAAGCCGCCGGCAGGACCACCACCCGTATCGAAGTGGAGTATCGCGGCGCGCGCTCGGCGCCCATTGACGTTCCCGTTGCGTCCACCTCGCCGGGCATCTTCACGCTCGACACAACCGGCTCGGGACAGGGCGCGATCCTCAACCAGGACTACAGCGTGAATGGCGCCGCCAATCCGGCCGCGCGAGGTTCCGTGGTCATGATCTACGCGACCGGTGAGGGCCAGACCGACCCGACGGGTGTCGATGGCGCCATCACCACCGACGTTTTGCGCAAACCGGTGGCGCCGGTAACGGTGACCATCGGTGGTGTCCCCGCCGAGGTCCTGTACGCCGGTGCGGCGCCCGGCATGGTGGCGGGCGTACTTCAAGTAAACGCCGTCATCCCACCAGACGTCGCGACCGGAACGGCGGAAGTCCGCATCAAGGCCGGCAACGTCACGTCGCGAGCGGGTGTAACGCTCGCCGTGAAGTAAGCCTCGAATCATCCCTGTGCGAGGGCCGGAATCATCCTTTCGGTGGATGCCTACCCGCCGGCCCTCGCTGCAAACTACGAACAGACAAAAGGAGAAACGACATGACAAACGCAACCGTGAAGCAAGTGCTTGAGCCGGTTGTTACGCGCGCTGGCGCCGATCGCGCCCCGCATCCCATTCAATTACCGGGACACGATATCGTGCTGAAGCTTTCCAGGCAGGATACCGGTGACACCTTTGCCGTGGGCATATTGCGGGCACAGCCAATGTCGGGGCCACCCTTGCATGTCCACACGCGCGAAGACGAATGGTTCTTTGTGCTACAAGGTGAACTCACCTTTCAGGTCGGAGCCGAGCGCTTCACTGCTGGGCCGGGGACATCGGTCTTCGCGCCGCGCGATGTGCCGCACACCTGGCAGAACTTCACTACTGGGTTGGTGGAGGCTCTTGGCATCGTCACGCCGCCGCAGCTTGAAGAGTACTTCCTGGAAGCTTCTCGCGGGCCGTTCGATCCGGCGGTGATGGAACAACTGAATCGCCGGTTCGGCATCAGCGTACTGGGACCGCCGCTGGCGCGCTAGTGGGAAAGGACGTAACGTCATGGTTGAAACCGCTGCCATGGACATCGCCGGCGCCAAGGTGCAGGTTCTGCTGTCGAGCCGCGAAACCACGGGCCGCTATACCATATGCCAGGTGGAAGCCACCGGGCCGGTCGGTGCTCCGTTACACATGCACCGGTACGAGGACGGCTTTTTTTACATTCTAGATGGCACGTTCGAATTTGAGGTTGGTGGTGAGATCATTCCCGCACCGCCGGGTACGTCCTTCTTTATCCGCCGGGAAGCCTCCTATGCTTTGCGCAATGTGGGCCCGGGGCGCGGGCGCCTGTTGATCGCCGCGCACCCAGGCGGCATGGACCTGCTGTTTCGCGATCTGGCCACGGCGCAAAGCAACGGGTCGGCCTCAGGCTTGAAAACCGTCGGTCCCATCCTTGAGAAGCATGGCATCGTAATCTCCTCAGATCTTAGTCGGGATTAGCTGTGAGACAATAGTCCCAACTGGGATGGCAACCAAAGCCGCCGCTGTCTGGTTAGCCGCTACAAAGCTTATTGCGCCCGCACGACGCCCCGATGCGTTGCTGCGTCCGCGCTTGATCCACAGCCTATCGAAGTCGCTCGAACACGGACGTCTGACGTTGATCTCAGCTCCGGCGGGCGCGGGCAAGACCACGCTGCTAGCCGAATTGCCGCACGCGTTTCCGGAAACCACCTGGGCATGGCTGCTGCTGGACGGCGAAGATAACGACCCTTCGCGCTTCGCCGCCGCACTGTTGTCGTCGCTTTCGGCGGCCGGTGTGAACGTCGACGAAGACGCGCCGCCGCCCACCGACCCTCGCGGGGTGATCACGGCCATCATCAATCGCATCGGGCAGCCGGGCGTGCCTGCTGTCGCCATGGTCCTCGAAGACCTGCATGTCATCACCGAACCCGCGGTGTACCGGTTGCTCGACTATCTCGCCGACCATCTTCCGCCCAACCTGCAAATTGTCCTGGCCAGCCGCCACGATCCGCCCATGGCGCTCGGCCGCCGGCGCGCCCGCGGCGAACTGGGCGAGATTCGTTTGCCGGATTTGAGTTTCACCGAAGACGAAACCGCCGCGTTGGTCAATCAGTGCTTGGGGCTCAACCTGGACAGCCACGAAGTGGCACTTCTGCATGCGCGCACCGAAGGTTGGGCTGCGGGGCTGCGGCTGCTGGCCACGTCCATTTCGCAGCTTCCCGCCAACCGCGCCACGCTGCTCGGCAGCAGCATGCAGGGCAGCCGCCGCATCTTCGACTTCCTGGCCGAAGAGGTGCTCGACCGCCAGGAGCCCGACCTGCGCAACTTCCTGCTGGAGACGTCCATCCTCGCCTCGCTTCGTCCGGAGGTTTGCGACCGTTTGACCGGGCGGCAGGACTCGTTTCGCGTGCTCGACGATCTCTACCGGCGCAATCTGTACGTGGTCGCCGCCGACGAAGCCGAAACCAGCTTCCGCTATCACGACCTCTTTGCCGATTTCCTGCGCGAGCGTCTGCGCCGCGAGCGGCCCGCCGATCTGTCGGAGTTGCACCGTCGCGCGGCGCTGGCTGAAACATCGCCGCACAACCGGCTCCGCCATCTGTTGGCCGCGCAGTGCTGGGATGAAGCGGCGGCTGAAATTGAGGCCATCGGCATTGAATATGTGCGCCGCGGCTTCGTGGTCACGCTCCAGCGCTGGATCTCCGAGTTTCCGCACGATGTCCGGCTCCGCTTCCCGCGCCTTCTCTATCTGCTGGGACACGCCATCTGGACGCAGAGCGAATTCGCGCAGGCGCAGCCCTATCTTGAACAGGCTCTCGAAGGGTTCCGCCGCAACAACGACTACGAGGGGCAGGGTGAAACGCTCGCGGCTCTGGCCAACAGCGCCCTGATGAACAGCCGCTTCGACGAGTCGCACGAGTTGATTCGCGAAGCGCTGTCGTTCGACATCCCGCCAGACAGCCGCGTGCAGCTACATTCGGCGGGCACCTGGAATGCCATCTACCGGCAGAACTGGGTGGAAGCCGAACAACACCTCGATCGAGTATTTCAGTTGGTCGAAAGCGGCACCGGCGTCGCCAATCCTCTGGCAATCCAGCTTGTTCTATTCTCCGAGGGACTGCCTGGCTACGTGGACCGCATCGAGAAGCTCTGCACTTCCATGCGCCGACGCCTCACCGGCCCGCCGGACCTGGCTCATGGCGCCTACCATCTTCTCAACGGAGCGGTTTTGCTCCATCGAGGTGATATGGATGAGGCCGAGCGCGAAGCGAAACTCTCCCACGCCATTGCCAGCGAACACGGCCAGATTGTTCTACTGATCGCCGCGCTCTGCACCAGCCGGGCAGTAACCGCCGCGGCCCAGAACCGCTGGGACGACATGGACGCGTGGTCCAGCGACGGCTTGGATGAAACCAAGTACGGACAGATCACGCGCAATTGGCGCTTGCACTTTTTGTTTCTGCAAGCTCGTGCCCGCTGGCATTCCGGCGACACGGAAGGACTGCGCCGGACCTTCGACGACGCCATGCTGCCCAACTCGGTGGAAGCGCCGGCGGCGATTCCGTATCGCCACCTGATCCGGGGCATGCTGGCCATGGCCGAGCACGCCCACGCGCAAGCCGAAAGAGCTTTCCGCGATGCGTTGCGCGAAGAGGATGCCTTCAAGGTGAGCCGCGCGATTTCGAGCGCCAGAGCCATGCTCGCCTACGCGCTGCTGGTGCGCGGCAAGACCGGCGAAGCCATGGAAGTCTTCAGCCCGTATCTGGACGAGTCCGAAACCGGCAACCTCACCGGCCAACTCACGCGCGAGAATCCTTACATCATTCCCCTGCTCCGCCATGCGCGCGAACGCAACATACGAAGAGACTACGTCGAGCGCGTTCTCGAAATGCTGGGGGCGCCGCTGGACGCTGTCGAAGCCACGGGATCTCCGGCGCTTTCGGAACGGGAACTGGAAGTGCTGCGAGTCATGGCCCAGGGGCTGGCCAATCGCGCCATCGCCGAACAGCTCTTCGTCAGCGAAGCCACCGTAAAAACCCACGTCCAGCGCATCCTGCGCAAACTGGAATCCGCCTCGCGAACCCAAGCCGTCGCCCGAGCCCGCGACCTTATGCTCCTCTAAACCCAAAACCCGGTGACAGACGGGACGTTTTCCGATTAATGGGAAACGTCCCGTCTGTCACCGGGTTTTGGGTTGGCTGTGAGGTTAGAAGTAGAACTTCAGGCCGAACTGCATCTCGCGCGGCGCG
>CAZDIZ010000204.1:0-9398 GCA_964505625.1 uncultured Solibacteraceae bacterium
CCATGCGACCTAAACAGTCTGATATTACGCGATTTTTGCCAGCAGCCAGCGAACAAAAGATCCTATACTGAGGAAGGTGGGACGCGCGTCCCACCCGACGGACTCCAACCAGAGTAGTCTGTACTTCATCATAGGCGTACCCAACGAAATGAACAGACCAAAAGTAACGATTGATGGCAATGAGGCGACTGCGTACGTCGCCTACAACGTCAGCGAAATCGCGGCCATCTACCCCATCACGCCAAGTTCGAATATGGGTGAGTGGGCGGATGAATGGTCCGCGAAAGGTATTCCCAATCTGTGGGGTACCGTTCCCACGGTGGTCGAAATGCAGAGTGAAGGCGGCGCGTCCGGCTCCTTGCACGGCGCGATCCAGGCCGGCGCTCTTTCGACCACTTTCACCGCGTCGCAAGGCCTGCTGCTGATGATCCCGAACATGTTTAAGATCGCCGGCGAACTCAGCAGCACGGTGATTCACGTTTCCGCGCGCACGCTGGCCACGCACGCGCTGTCGATTTTCGGCGACCACTCCGACGTCATGAGCTGCCGCAGCACGGGCTTCGCGATGCTCAGCTCGAACTCGGTGCAGGAAGCCATGGACATGGCCATGATCGCCCACGCCGCGACGCTGGAAGCGCGGTTGCCGTTCCTGCACTTCTTCGATGGTTTCCGCACTTCGCACGAAGTGGCCAAGATCGAGCAGCTCACCAAGGAAGACATGCTGGCGATGTTGGACGAAAAGGCCATCGCCGCGCATCGTGAGCGCGCGATGTGTCCGGACCGGCCCATCATGCGTGGTACGGCGCAGAACCCCGATGTGTTCTTCCAGGCGCGTGAAGCCTGCAACCCGTGGTTCCTGGCCGCTCCCGCCATTGTGCAGAACGTGATGGACCGCTTTGCCAAAATCGTCGGCCGCCAGTACAAGCTATTTGAATACGTGGGCGCGCCGGATGCCGAGCGCGTGATCATCATGATGGGTTCGGGCGCCGACATCGCGCACGAAACCGTCGAGTATCTCACCGAACGCGGCGAGAAGGTCGGCGTGCTGAAGGTCCACCTGTACCGTCCGTTCTCGATCGAGCATTTCATTTCCGCCCTGCCGGTCAGCGTGAAGAGCCTGGCTGTGCTGGACCGCTGCAAGGAACCCGGCGCCAGCGGCGAACCGCTCTACCTCGACGTGGTCACCGCGTTGATGGAAGCCAATGCCGCCGGCATGCTGCCGTTCAAGTCCATGCCGAGCGTGATCGGCGGACGCTATGGTCTGTCCTCGAAGGACTTCACGCCCGCGCAGGTCAAGGCCGTGTTCGACGAGGCCGCCAAGAGCGCCCCGAAGAATCACTTCACGGTCGGCATCGTCGACGACGTGACCAACAGCAGCCTGGACTACGACCCGAACTTCTCCACCGAAGATCCCAAGACCTTCCGTGGGCTGTTCTACGGTCTCGGTTCGGACGGTACGGTCGGCGCCAACAAGAACTCCATCAAGATCATTGGTGAGGAAACCGACCTGGCAGCGCAAGGCTACTTCGTTTACGACTCGAAGAAGGCCGGTGCCGTCACCGTTTCTCACCTGCGCTTCGGTCCCAAGCACATCCGGTCGAGTTACCTCATCAGCCAGGCCGACTTCGTGGCCTGCCACCAGTTCACCTTCCTGGAACGCCTCAACATGCTAAAGAACGCGCGCCCCGGCGCCGTGTTCCTGCTCAACAGCCTGTTCGGCCCCGAGGAAGTTTGGGACAACCTGCCGCGGACCGTCCAGAAGCAGATCATCGACAAGAAGCTGAAGTTTTACGTGATCGACGCTTACAAGGTGGCCGAGGCCACCGGCATGGGCGTGCGCATCAACACGATCATGCAGACCTGCTTCTTCGCCATCAGCGGCGTGCTTCCTCGCGAGGAAGCCATCGAGCAGATCAAGAAGGCCATCAAGAAGACCTACGGCAAGCGCGGCGAAGCCGTGGTGCAGAAGAACTACGCGGCCGTCGACGAAGCGCTGGCGCACATGCACGAAGTGAAGGTTCCTTCGGCCGTCACCAGCACTTTCGACCTGCGCCGCGCGGTTCCGGAAGAAGCGCCCGAATTCGTGCAAAAGGTCACCGCGAAGATCTACGCGGGCGACGGCGACGACCTGCCGGTCAGCGCCCTCCCGCCGGACGGCACCTTCCCGACTGCCACCGCGCAGTGGGAGCGCCGGAACATCGCTCTGGAAATTCCGGTGTGGGACGAAGCGCTCTGCATTCAGTGCGGCAAGTGCGTACTGGTTTGCCCGCACGCTTCCATCCGCGGCAAAGTGTACGATGCCGCCGCTCTGGGCGGCGCTCCGGAAACATTCAAGAGCACCGCGGCGCGTTGGAAGGACTTCAAGGAACAGAAGTATACGCTCCAGATCGCTCCGGAAGACTGCACCGGCTGCGGCATCTGCGTCGAGGCCTGCCCGGTCAAGAGCAAGACCGAGACCAAGCGCAAGGCCATCAACATGGCTCCGCAACCGCCGCTGCGCGAATCCGAACGCGTCAATTGGGAGTTCTTCAAGAGCATTCCGGAAACCAACCGCGGCGTGCTAGCTCTCAACCAGGTGAAGGACGTCCAGTTGCTGCAGCCGCTGTTCGAGTTCTCCGGCGCCTGCGCCGGCTGCGGCGAGACGCCCTACGTCAAGCTGATGACCCAGTTGTTCGGCGATCGCGCGCTGATCTGCAACGCGACGGGCTGCTCGTCGATTTACGGCGGCAACCTGCCGACGACGCCTTACTGCGTGGACTCCGTCGGACGCGGGCCGACCTGGACCAACTCGTTGTTTGAAGACAACGCCGAATTCGGACTCGGTCTCCGCCTGGCGGTTGATCAACAGACCGCCTACGCGCGCTACTTGGTTTCGAAGCTCTCGGCGAAGGTCGGCGACAACCTGGCCAAGGCACTGCTGGAAGCCAATCAGTCCGGCGAAGTGGCTCTGCGTGAACAGCGCGAGCGCGTCGTCGAACTGAAGAAAGCTCTGGCCGGCGCCTCCACGCCCGAGGAACGCGACCTGCTTGCATTGGCCGACATGATGGTCAAGAAGAGCGTGTGGATCCTCGGCGGTGACGGCTGGGCCTACGACATCGGCTACGGCGGGTTGGATCACGTGCTCGCCAGCGGCCGCAACGTCAACGTGCTGGTGCTCGACACGGAAGTTTACTCGAACACCGGCGGCCAGATGTCCAAGGCCACTCCGCGCGGCGCGGTGGCGAAGTTTGCCGCCGGCGGCAAGCCCGTGGCCAAGAAGGATCTCGCCATGATGGCCATGGCCTATGGCAGCGTCTACGTGGCGCGCGTGGCGTTCGGATCGAACGACATGCAGACCGTGAAGGCGTTCCTGGAAGCCGAAGCCTACGATGGGCCGTCGATCATCATCGCTTACAGCCACTGCATCGCTCACGGCTACGATCTGATCCACGGTCTGGATCAGCAGAAGGCCGCCGTGCAAACCGGCTACTGGCCGCTGTTCCGCTTCAATCCGGACCTCATGAAGCAGGGCAAGAACCCGATGCAGCTTGAGTCCAAGGCTCCGGCATTGCCGCTGGAGAAGTACATCTACAATGAAACCCGTTACTCGATGCTGACTCGCAGCAAGCCCGAAGAAGCTAAGCAGCTGCTCAAGTTGGCACAGGAGGACGTCAACAGCCGCTGGAAGCTGTACGAACATTGGGCGAACATGCCGGCTGACGGAACAAACCCGGTGACGACCGCCCCGGAGGTGAAAAATGCCTGACCTTTCGACGACCTATCTCGGATTGAAATTAAAGAACCCGCTGGTGGTTTCCGCCGGCCCTCTGTGCAAGGAGATCGGAAACGTTCTGCGCATGGAGGATGCGGGGGCTTCGGCCGTGGTCCTGCACTCGTTGTTTGAAGAGCAGATCACGCTGGAAAGCCAGGACCTGGACCGCAATCTGTCGGCCGGGGCCGAGAGCTTCGCCGAATCGCTGAGCTATTTCCCCGACATGGACAGCTTCCAGATCGGACCGGAAGCTTACATCGAGCACATCCGCAAGGCGAAGGCAGCCGTCGACATCCCGGTTATCGGCAGCCTCAACGGCGTCTCCACCGGAGGGTGGATCCGCTACGCGAAGCTGATCGAGGAAGCCGGCGCCGACGCGCTGGAACTCAACATCTACTTCCTCGCCGTCAACCCGGAAACCGCCGGCTCCCAGATCGAGGACCTGTATGTGGAACTGGTCAGCCATATCAAGGCCAGCGTCCGCATTCCGGTCGCGGTCAAGTTGGGACCGTATTTCAGCTCGTTCACCAACATCGCCCATCGCCTGGACAAGGCGGGCGCCAACGGACTGGTGCTGTTCAACCGTTTCTACCAGCCCGATTACGATCTGGAAGCGCTCGAAGTGGTTCCCAACCTCGCTCTCAGCACCTCCAACGAGTTGCTGCTCCGGCTCTACGCCGCCGCCACGCTATACAGCCACATCAAGGCCGACATGGCGATCACCGGTGGCGTCCATACCGTCGAGGATGTTCTGAAGTCCATGATGGCGGGCGGTAAGGCCGCCATGATGACTTCGGCGCTTCTCAAGAACGGTATCGACCACATCAAGACTCTGAACGCTGGTCTGGCGAAGTGGATGGACGAGCACGAATACGAATCCATCCAGCAGATGCAGGGTTCGATGAGCATGAAGTCGGTGGCACACCCCACCGCGTATCTGCGCGCCAACTACATGAAGGTGCTCGGCAGTTACGTGGCGGGCGCCGGCGCATAATTCAGTACGCCATTGATGAAGTATTCCGCGGGGAGCGGCTCACCAGCCGCTCCCCATTTTTTGTTACTCTACGGCCGGCGCGCGCGCTGGGACGCGTCGGAGGCGGCCATATACTCTTCGTAGGTCGGGATGGCGAACTCCTTGAGCACGTCCGCGACTTTCACTTCCGGCGAACGGCTTTCCAGGATCGTCCACTCGTTTTCGTGCATGATCCGGATCGACACGCGCCTTCCGTACTTGGCCTGTATCGCTTTGTAGTGGCGGCAGAACGGCCATGAGTGTATGAGCGCCTTCTCCAGATTGACCGGCGCGCATAGCCACGGCTGCTGCCAACCGGTGGAAGCCATCTCGTCCCCGTTGATGTCGCACAGTTTCGTCGTACCCTTGTGCGTGCTCGACACCACGTGGTACTTGTTTAGGCCCGCCAGCATGTTCAACGCGGAGCCTCCGC
Source organism: uncultured Solibacteraceae bacterium (assembly GCA_964505625.1). Taxonomy (GTDB): domain Bacteria; phylum Acidobacteriota; class Terriglobia; order Bryobacterales; family Bryobacteraceae; genus JAJFUV01. Next base: position 5,197 of record CAZDIZ010000204.1, read on the forward strand.
CGAACGCCGAGGGCCAGAACACAATCTCCGCGCCGGCCTTACGCAGCTTGCTCCACGCTTCGTGCCAGTTGATGTCGAAGCAGATCTGAAATCCGACGACACCGAAATCCGTACGGAACACCGGCGGGTCAAGCGGCCCCGGCGTGATGCCGTGCTCCAGTTCACTGACCGTGGGATGTATCTTGCGATACTCACCCACCACCTCACCGGCCCGGTCCAACAACACGGCGGAGTTGTAGTAGCGGCCGCCGTCTTTCGTGTAGGTGGAGCACACAACGTAGCAATGGTTGCGCTTGGCGAACTCGGCGAATGGACGGCACACCGTGCCGACGGGCTTCTCGGCTATCTCGGCGATCGAGCCGCGTGCTCCAGCACGCGCGAACGCGAAAGCCTCCGGCGTGCAGACAATGTCGGGCCGGTAGGGAAGCGTCTCCTCCATCCTGGCCAACACCGCCTTGCTCATCAGTTCGGGGCTACGCGCCGAAAGTCCTTCGAGCGACAAGCTGGCAACCCAGACTTCGCGAGGCAGGCGCATGTCGCTTTCCGCCGCGCGCACGTGTGCTCCAAACGCAAAGCTCGCCGGGACACTTCGCAGCAAGCTCCTTCGAGTGTGCAATGAAACCGGACCGCTCATGACGCCACCTCCATTCGAGAGGCCGCCAGGAATCTGAACCGCGCCCGGCCTGCCTCGTTTACCTGTAACGCCCGCGCAGATGGTTCCAGCGCACCTGGAACAGGTCCGCGAACATGCGCAGGCTGTCGGAAAACATGCTTACCTTGGTGCCTTCGGCGTGGCTCCAGCGCACCGGCACTTCAATCGAACGGTAGCCGAGCTTGCGCGCCAGAAACAAGGCTTCCACATCAAAGCTGAAGCCGTCCAACTTCTGTCGGCGGAAAACATCGCGCGCGGCGCGCGCTTCAAACAACTTGAAGCCGCACTGCGTATCCCAAAACGGCAGACCCGTGACAATCCGCATGCACAGGTTGAAGATGCGTCCCGCATTTTCGCGGAAAGCGGACTGGTGTACGGTGATAAGCGAACGGTCCAGCGCGCGCGAACCGATAGCCACTTGCGCGCCGCGCTCGCGCGCCGCGTCGAGCAACTTGTCCAGTTCGCCGATGGGCGCCGACAAATCCGCGTCCGTGAACAGAATCCAATCGCCCTTGGCCTCCAACATGCCGTGCCGCACCGAATAGCCCTTGCCGCGGTTGCCCGGGTTCTCAAGCAAACGGACTTCCGGATGCCGGGACGCATAATCCGAGACGACGCGCGCCGTCTCATCCCGCGATCCGTCGTTCACAACCAGCACTTCAATAGAAGCAAACTCTCGTTTGTGCAGGTAGTCGAGGACCGCGTCCATGGTCGCGGGAAGGCGCCGTTCTTCGTTGTAGGCGGGAATAATGATGGAGATCGATTCCAACGCTCAATTATAATAAGGAATCCACCCCAGGAGCTTGTATTGTCTCTCGAACAGGAACTACTGAAACAGCGCCACTCGCGTCTGGACGAAATCGCGAAGCTTGGATTTCGGCCTTACGGACAGCGCTGGGATTTCTCTCACACCGTACCGGCGATTCTTCACGAGTACGGCCAGAAGACCGCGGAGGAACTCGAACCGAAGATCCAAGTGCGCATCTGCGGCCGTATCCAAACGCTGCGGCCCATGGGCAAGGCGGGCTTCGCGCATCTGGCGCAAGGCGGCGAGCGGTTACAGGTCTACGTGCGCCAGGACTCGGTGGCGGCCAATGAATTCGCGCTCTTCAAGCTGATGGAGATCGGCGATCTGGTCGGCGCGGAGGGGTATCTGTTCCGCACGCGGACCGGCGAATTGAGCGTGCACGTCGAAAAGCTCACCTTCCTTTCGAAGACGCTGCTGTCGATGCCGGAGAAGTGGCATGGCCTGGAAGACGTCGAAATACGCTACCGCCAGCGCTACCTGGACCTGATCGCCAACAACGATTCACGCAATGTATTCGTCACACGCGCCAAGATCGTCAGCTCGCTGCGGCGCCAGTTGGAATCGCGCGGCTTCATCGAAGTTGAAACGCCCATGATGCAGCCGCTTTACGGTGGCGCCACGGCGCGGCCTTTCATCACGCACCACAACACGCTCGATATCGACCTCTATCTGCGCATCGCGCCGGAGCTGTATTTGAAGCGGCTGGTGGTCGGCGGGCTCGATCGCGTGTACGAGATCAACCGCAACTTCCGCAACGAAGGCGTCTCGACGCATCACAACCCCGAGTTCACCATGCTCGAGTTCTATCAGGCTTACACTGACTATCGCGGCCTAATGGACTTCACCGTCGAACTGCTGCAGCAAACCGCGCTTGATGCCACCGGATCGCTGCAAGTCGAATATCAGGGGCAGACGCTCGATTTCGCGAACTTCCGCCGCCTGTCGATGCGCGAAGCCGTGGTCGAGTTCTGGCCCGATCCCGCCACCGCGCCCACCATGGAACAGGTGAAGGACGCCGACTGGCTGCGGCACCACAGCGACAAGGCCACCGGCGGCGAAGCGTTGGTGGATCTGTTTGAACGTTACGTCGAGCCGAAGCTGTTCCAGCCGGCCATCATCTACGACTATCCGGTGGAAGTCTCGCCCTTGTCCAAGAACAAACCCGACGAGCCGGAGATGGTGGAACGTTTCGAAATCTACCTGGCCGGCATGGAAATCGGCAACGCCTACACCGAGCTAAACGATCCCCAGGAGCAGCGCCGCCGTTTCGAAATGCAGCTCGGCATGCGCGAGCGCGGCGACGAGGAAGCGCACCAGATGGACGAAGACTACGTGCGCGCGCTCAGCTACGGCATGCCTCCGACGGGCGGTGAAGGCATCGGCATCGACCGTCTCACCATGTTGCTGACCAACTCGCGGTCCATTCGCGACGTGATCCTGTTCCCGCTGCTCAAGCCCGAAGGGCCCATCAGCATGGTGGAGGATCTGCGCGCGCTGGAAGGCTGATCACGTGCTGCCGAACCGGTTCGAGTTCTTCGTCGCCCTGCGCTACCTGAAAGCCAAGCGCAAGCAGGCGATGATTTCGCTCATCACCGGAATCTCGGTTCTTGGCGTGGCCGCCGGCGTGATGGCCATGGTCATCGCACTCGCCATCAATGCGGGCTTCCGCAACACGCTGCAACGCAACCTGCTGGGCGCTACCGCGCACGTCACCATACTCGAAAAGGCGCCCTCCGGCGGCATCGAAAAATGGCGCGAGTTGATCGGCGAAATGAAGAAGATGCCGCATGTGACCGCCGCCACGCCGTCGCTCTACGGACAGGTGTTTCTCTCCGGCCCGGTGCTGAGCGAAGGCGCGGTACTGAAGGGCATCGACGTGAGTTCCGGCGCCGCGCGTTCGGACATGCTTCTGCACTTGAAGGCGGGCTCGGTGGATTCGCTGCGCGACGCTTCGGGCCGTCCCGGATTGATCCTCGGCGCACGCTTGGCCGAGCGCACCGGCATGCAGTTGGGTAACCTGGTGACCGTCATCAGTCCGCAAGGCGAAATGACACCGTACGGGCCGCGCCCGGCTTACTATTCGTTCCGCGTGGCGGGCATCTTCGAATCCGGGTTCTTCGATCTCGACTCCACGTTCGCGTTCACTTCACTCCGCGAAGCGCAGCGCGTCTTCTCGCTGGACGACGTGGTGAACGCGGTCGAGTTGAAAGTGGACGACATCTACCTGGCGCCGGATATCGCGCAGGCCGTCGAGAAGGCCGCTGGGCCCAAACTCGCGGCCACGCACTGGATGGAGCAGAACCGCCAACTGCTGAACGCGCTCCGCATGGAGAAAGCGGTCACCGTTGTCACCATCGGACTGATTCAACTGGTGGCGGCGCTGAACATTCTGATCACGCTGGTGATGATGGGTATGGAGAAGTATCGCGACATCGCCATCCTGATGTCGATGGGCGCGCGCCGCGAACAGATACAGCGCATCTTCCTGCTGCACGGCGTACTGATCGGCGCGGTGGGGACAGTCATCGGATTAGTGTCAGGCTACACGCTGTCGTTCCTCGCGGACCACTATCGCTGGATCAGCCTGGACGCGGAGATCTACTCGCTGAGCTTCGTGCCCTTCGAGCCGCGTTTGCTCGACGGCCTCTGGATCGCGGCGGTGGCTCTGGTCGTAAGCCTGGTGGCAACGTTGTACCCCGCGCGCAGCGCCACGCGCATCTCCCCGGTTGAAGCGTTGAGGTA
>CAZDIZ010000205.1:0-9362 GCA_964505625.1 uncultured Solibacteraceae bacterium
GCGCGCGAGCCAGAGTGGGAGGTAGATGTCGAAGTTGTCCCGGCGTTCTTCCGTGTAACGGCCGGCCACGTCTGTCAGCGGGCAGCGGCCTCGATTGCAGGCCAGGATCGCGCACTCGAACAGCACGGCTCCCGATAGGATCGCCGCCCAGCGGAACGCACCCAGTGTTCCCGCGATCGGTATGGCTACGATGCAACCGGCAAAGAACGCCCAGACCGCGGTGTGGAGCAGTTTGATGGCCACCAGCGCGGGTGGCCGCTGGAGTTCATTGGGCACGGACGGCGATCACGTAGTACGGCGGAGCCGACTCCGGATCGGGGTCGGCCCACGAGGTCTTCTCTTTGCTGACCACCTCGAAATAATACATCAGGTCCCAACGCGCGCTCAGTTCGGTGGCGGGGATCGTGAACGTAGTTTTCGTGGGCGGATTCTCAATGGACCTGAGCGGCTCGCGCAGGCTCACCGGCCCATAGTGCAACCGGATCGCGGCTGCGTTCGTCGACGGCGTCACACGCAACGCGAGCGCGAGCGGCTTACCGGCCACCGCGTTTTTCGGCGGCGTGTGCGTGATCAACGGCTTCGGCGCGAGCCTGGGCCGCACACGCGGTGGGTACGGCGCGGCGGCGTGCGCCGACTTAATGACGACCGCACACACTTCCCAAGCCGCTTCGCCGAACACCACGTCCACCGCTCCGTTGTGCGCGCGCAGGCGGCGCGTCTCGACGTTGCCACTGGGATGGACCAACAGCACGGTGAACTCGCCGGGTCCGGTCTTCACGCGGAACACCTGGCGTCCCTGGCCGCGAATCGAATCGCTGAGCAGACGATCGTGCGCGGCCGTCTTCGCAATTGGACGGGCTTCGCGCGCGCCCTCGCCAACCCAGCCATAGCCGCGCGTTTCCAGATAGCGGGTATGCGGCGCGACGCGTTGGAAACGCGGGGCGGCGGCGTCCTCATTGAGGGCCGATCCGAAATCGAATCCGCGATCGAAGCGCCCCAGCCGCGCGTGTATGCGCTCGCGTTCTTCGATGCGCGCGAGTTCGCCACGGTCGCTTGATGCCGCCTCGCCCAGCGCGCTCCGCGCCGCTTCGAGCGCCGCCGGGTCGCCGGTTTCATCGAAGTACGCCAGATGATCGTCCACCACAACTTTGCGGCCGTACGCGCGCGCCAACCGCGCGGCACCTTCGAGTCCGGCCAAGCCGTTTCGCCCGCGATATCGTTCGATCGCGTCCGCTGTTTCGTTGAATCTCACCGCGGCCTCCGCCGGCGACGGTTTGACGGGCGCCTGTTGCGCCATCGCGACGCACACGCGGCTGGCTTGCCGGTACATCGCCAGCGCATCGCCGGACGCCGCGCCGAAGCGGCGTTGCATGTCCGGCGTCCAGATTTTGTCGGGCGTCTTCGGATCGTAGCCCAACCGGCCCAGGAGCAGGCCGAACTGCCACGCATCCGCCCGGTCCCGCGGTGAAGGTGAATCGATCTCGAAACCTTCGGTTTCCGATGCGGTGAATGTGGTCACGGCGCGCCGCGTGTATTCGACATCGCCCCACAGGAATTCGCCGCACCCGGCGGGCGCCTTCACGTCCCAATAAACGCCGTGCCGGCGCGGCTTCTCGAAGACATCCCAACTCCGCGCCGCGCGGGAACGTTCCGACCAATCGCGCCAATAGTCCACCGGCACGCGCAGCGGCGCACCGAAGCCGTGAGCCGACTCTTGGACTCCGCGCGAAGGCGCCGCGCCGCCGAGTTCCAGCATCACGCGCCGGCCGGCTTCGGCGACAGCCTGAAACACATTCTTATCGTGGAGTTCAGCCGCGCGCCCCGAGCCAGGCTGCACCTGGAGACCGCGAATCCTGGGGCACTCGGCAAGCACCTGTTTGATCGCGGCGTGGGTGTACGGTCCGATGTTCTCCGCATTGAGGCCCAACACGGCCGTTGCTTCACGATGCCCATCGCCGCGCCAGATGCCGAGCGTGAAATCGACGGCGTGTTCGGCGCAGGTATTCGAAATGAACTTCAGCATCGCCAGGTTCCGGCGGCGCTGCCATTCGGAAAGCCCGCGCATGCGCACTTCGGGGAATTCCGGAATCGAAACCCAATACGGATACGGCGGCGACATGCCGCCCGGCGGCTGCGCAAACACCATGTGAAAACGGTTGAAGCGATTGCGCGCCAGCATGCGTATGAATTCGCGCCAGCGCTCTTCGGAGTAGAACCAGTCCGGCTTCTGTTCGTAATCGTCGAAGACGAAACGCACGCCGCGCAGTGGAGTCGCGGGCGCGCCCTTCTGCTGCGACAACCGGCCCGTCGCGCGAATCTGCTCGGCGGCGGTGAGCAAACCGTACATCAAGCCGCGCAGGTCGCCGCCTTCAATGCGCCCCGCCACAATACGAAAGGTCTCAGCGGAATCCGGCGAAACTTCGGTGGTGAAGCGGATCGCCCCTGGCCGAAGTCCGCGCGCGGCGATGGCGCTTTCCACTTCGCGCATGCCGAACTCGACCGGACCGGCCCGCAACGCGAGCGCCGCGGCCGCCAATAACAGCAGCGTCCTACTCCGACAACGCACTCCAACCCCTACGCGATAGATCCCAATAAATGATGGCTCCGGCGACAAACCCCGCGGCGAGCATTCCGGCGCCCAACGACATGTGGCCCAGGATGATCTTGCCCACGCCGAACAGCGTGCAGTAGATGAACACGCAGCCGCAGAGCCAGTCGACCAAGTTCCACGCGCCGTCGCCGGCGGCCTTCACCTCCGGCACCATCGCCGCAATGCGCTTCCACCCGGCGCGCGACGGATACGTGCGCCGGTAGAAGGAGAGCAACACCTCGTCCGGTTCCGGCTTGGTCAGGAACGTCACCGACAGCCAAACCACGCTGGTGATGCAAACCGTGATCAGCATGATCCAGGCGAACTCGACGGGTTTGTCGCTATCGAGTCCGAACATGGTCTGCATGCTCACCGAAACAATGAAGGCGCTGATCATGGCCGAGACCTCGCTCCACGCGTTGATGCGCCACCAGAACCAGCGCAGCAACAGCACGCCGCCGGTGCCCGCGCCGGTGACAATCAGCAGTTTCCACGCTCCGGTGATCGAATCCATGTAGAAAGTGATGACGGCGGAGATGATCGTCAGCAGCACCGTGGCCCATTGCGATATGGCCACGTAGTGCTTGTCGCTGGCGTTCTTGTTGAGGAACCGGCGGTAGAAATCGTTCACCAGATAACTGGCGCCCCAGTTGAGCTGCGTGGCGATGGTCGACATGTAAGCCGCGGCGAAGGCCGCCACCATCAGGCCGCGCAGCGACGGCGGCAAGTGGTGGATCATCACGAGAATGTAGCCGGTTTCCGGATCGGCCAAACCGGGATAGAGCACCAGTGAAACCAGGCCCACCAGAATCCAGGGCCACGGCCGCACAGCGTAGTGCATCACATTGAAGAACAGCGTCGCGAGTAACGAGTGCTTTTCGTCCTTGGCGCAGAACATGCGCTGCGCCACGAAGCCGCCGCCGCCCGGTTCAGCGCCCGGGTACCACGTCGCCCACCAGTTGAGCGAGATGTAGACCAAGAACGTGATCATGGGCATCCACGCCGAATCGAGATCCGGCACGAAGCTCAGCACGGAGCCGTGCCCGCCGCTGGCCACGCCGCGCAACTGATCCACCGCGGCCAGCTTCAGCTTCAACGCTTCCATGCCGCCCACCGCGTGTATGGCCGCCACCGCCAGCACAATCACCATGGCCATCTTGATGACGAACTGCACCGCATCGGTCACCAGCACGCCCCACAGCCCGCTCAGCGTCGAGATGAACGAAGTCAGGCCGATCAGGCCCAGCACGATCATCAGCGCGGTAAGTTTGTTCACGCCCAGGATGAGCGACAGGATCTTCACCATCGCCAGGTTCACCCACCCGAGCACGATGCAGTTGATTGGAATGCCGAAGTAGACCGCTCGGAACCCGCGCAGAAAAGCCGCCGGACGGCCGCTGTAACGGATCTCGGAAAACTCGACGTCCGTCATCACGCCCGACCGGCGCCACAAGCGCGCGTAAAAGAACACGGTGAGCATGCCGCTGGCGACGAAGTTCCACCACAGCCAGTTGCCGGCGATACCGCCGCGCGCCACCATGCCGGTGACCGCCAACGGCGTGTCGGCGGCGAACGTGGTTGCCACCATCGACGTGCCGGCCAGCCACCACGGCACATCGCGGCCGCTCAGAAAGAATTCGTTCACGCTCGATCCGGCGCGCGCTTTGTAGTAAAAGCCGATGCCGATATTGAGCGCGAAGTAGAGAGCTACAATGGTCCAGTCGATCAACGTGAGTTGCAAGGTAAACCGTCCCGCGGAAAGGCTCATTATACTGAACCTGCTGATAAGTTGGCTGTTGTTGGCTGCCTCGCAGGCCGTTTCGCCGACGAGCATGGCCGACCGCGCGCGCACCGCCATGGAGGAAGGCCGCTTCCCGGAAGCCGCCGAAATCTACCAGAATCTGCTAAAAAACGATGCTTCGAACGCGGGCCTGATCATGAATCTGGGCCTGGCGCTCGACGGCGCAGCAAAGCCCCGCGAGGCCATTGCGCGCTTCGAGCAGGTGCTCAAGCTTGATCCTGGTTTCACGCCGGCCTATCTCGCCGCCGGCGCCTGCTGGCGCAAGCTGGGCGATCAGGCGAAGGCGCTGGACGCGTTCGAGCACGCGCTCAAACTGGAGCCGCGCAGCCGCACGGTGTATCTGGAGTTGGCCGATACGCATTATGCTCTGGGCCGCTTTGACCGCGCCGCGGAGTTCTACGAACGCTACACCAGCGTCGACACACGCGAGGCGCGCGTCTGGAAGCAATTGGGGCTGAGCTACGCGCGATTGGGACGCGCCCGCGCCGCCGAACTGCGCAAGCTTGCGCCATCGTCCAAATTCTGGAGCGATCTGGTGGCTGATTCCGACCTCTACCGCGATCCGGACGCTGCAAAGAAACCGCCCGCCGCCGAGCCCGAACCGGACTGCTCGAAGCCGTCGCGCCAGTGCGAGTTTCTGGACGGCCACTACCGGCAGATCATCGCCGCCGTCGCCGGACAGAAAGCGCCGGAAGCCCTCTACTGGCAGGCGCGCTGCTACGAAGAGTTGGCATTCCGCGCGTTTTCGCAGTTGAGCGATCTTCTGCCGCCGGAAGAAATCCGCGCGCTGCTGCGCGAAGCCCAGGGCGACGCGGCGCGCTGACGGCTCGCATCCAAAAGCCTCCCGCGCGAATCCAATCAGTATGATCGTCGTGAGGCCCGCGTCTGAACGCGGCGTCGCCAAGCTCGATTGGCTCGACAGCCGTCACACATTTTCCTTCGACCAGTATTACGATCCCCGCCACTTGGGCTTTCGCTCATTGCGCGTGATCAACGAAGACCGCGTCGCGCCGCGAGGCGGCTTCCCCACGCATCCGCACCGCGACATGGAGATCGTGACCTACGTGCTCGAAGGCGCTCTGGAACATCGCGACAGCATGGGTAACGGCTCCGTCATCCGCCCCGGTGAAGTGCAACGCATGAGCGCCGGTTCCGGCATCACGCACAGTGAGTACAATCCATCGCCATCGGAAAGCGTGCACCTGCTGCAAATCTGGATTCGCCCGCTGGAGAAGGGAATTGAACCGAGCTACGAACAGCGCGACTTCTCACCGCAACTCGCGAGCGGGGAGTTGGTAACAGTGGCTTCCAGCCGCGGCGCGGACGGCGCCGTCGTGATTCAGCAGGACGCCGAGTTGCTCGCCGCGCGTTTGAAAGCGGGCGCGCGCGCAACGCATGCACTTGCCGCCGGACGCCACGCGTGGCTGCAAGTCGCGCGAGGCACGGTCGAAGTAAACGGAGTGAAACTTGGCGCGGGAGATGGAGCGGCCGTTTCCGATACCGGAGCGCTCAACATCTCGGCGTTGTCGGATAGCGAGTTTCTGCTGTTCGATTTGGCGTGAGCCAGTTATTGTATGACCGGCTTCACCGGCGAACCGTCGGCGAGTGCGTGTTCGCTCGGCAGCGCCACGGCGTCGCCATCGTTGAGTCCGTCTTTCACTTCGGTCCGCGCCACGCTGGATGCGCCGAGTGTAATCGGCTTCCACGCCACGCGTTCGCCCCGCAGCAACAGCACACCCACCTGCGCGCCTTCCCGGCGCAGCGCTTCTTTCGGAATGGTCAGCGCATTCTCCACCACGCGCGAGCGTATTTCGGCGTTGATGTTGGTGCCCGGCAACAGTTCCAGGCCGGGGTTTTCGATGATGCACACCACTTCCCCCACCTGCCGCGTGCCCACGGCGACGATCTCACTGGGGAGCTTTTCCACCGTGCCCTGCCAATGCTTGTCGGGCAGCGCGTCCCAACCGATAGAGACCGGCATGCCTTTGGCGACGCGGCCCAACTCCGGCTCATCGACGTAGACTGAAACGCGAACCCGCTCGATGCGGCCCACGTTGGCCACCGCGTCGCCGGGATTGAGATAGGCGCCGCGTTGCGCCGCGAGCTGGTAGATCACGCCATCGATGGGTGCGCGCACCACGGAAAGCTCCAGCTTGCGCCGAGCCAACCGCGCGGCGGCTTCCGCTTCCTTAAGCCGTGCCTCGGCGGCGCGGCGGTCTTCGGCGCTCACCAATGCGTCGCGCTTGGTTTCGAGCGAACGGAGATGTGCTTCGAGCTGCTGCGCCACGGCGGCGGCGTCTTTCACTTCCTGCCCCGTGGCGGCGTTCTTGGCGGCCAAGCGTGTGAGCGACGCGTGATTCGAGCGCGCGCTCGCCAGTTCGAGCCGCGCTTTCTCGATGGCGCCATTGATTTCCGCGCGCTCGGCGGCGCGGCCACCGCCACTCATAGTGTCGAGTTCGGCCTTTGCCTGCGCGATGCGCGACGCCGCGGCCGCCAGTTCGGCTTCCACGTCCTTGGCGCTCAACTCGACCAGCACCGCGCCGCGCGCCACCCGGGCGCCGCGTTCGACCAGGACTTTCTCAACTGGCCCGCTGCGTTCGGCGCGCACAGCCACCCATTCGAGCGGCTCGACCTTGCCGTTGGTGACCAGGTTACTCACCAGGCGCTCGCGGCGGACCTTGGCGAATGAGACTTCGGGCGGGGCGGATTTTCTGGCGTACGCCACCCAAATCGCGGCCACCGCCAGAACCGCGACGATCCCCACCAGCAACGCCTTGCGCAAGCCGGTATCTCCTTTTCCGAGCAGTCGCTCGACTACCCCTATTCTGCCAGATGCGCCAGGCCCCGGGCCGGGTGCCAACCGAAACATTTTGCATTCAACATGTTTTGAGCGAGAATGTTGTTGTATGCCGTCTTACCGCGTATGGCGACTGAAGGAGCACCAACTCCAGCAGTTCCGTTGGGCTCCGCACACCATCGGAGTCACCAACATCAAGCCGAAAGACTACGAAGAAGATGACGTAGCGAACGCGGACGGCGTGTACGAACTCTGGGCCAGCTTGAAGGATACCGGCAAAGCGCTGCGCGTTGGCGACGTCTTGGAGGCCATCACCGGAGAACTGCGCATCTACAAATACGTAGGCTTCGAGGAAGCGCGCTGGGTCCTGCCGGAAGTGAAATCGGGCCTGGAAACTCAACCGCTGGCCATCAGCACCCCACAAGAAGCCCCCCCGCCCGCGGCGATGTAAGGCAAGCTGGACGGGCGGCTCTACAGCTTCGCGAGCACCGACTTCATGATTTTTTCGGCGATGGCTTTCTGCTTGGCTTCGTTGCCGCCGGGGATCATCAAAGTGACGATGAGGTAGTTCGAACCCTTGAACGTGTTCAACTGCGTCACACCGTAGCCGGGGCTGGCGAAGAAGGAACGGTCGCCGATGCCCGGAGCTTCGGTCGTCGGGATGTTCCGCTTCTTCAGTTCCGCCATGATCCGATCCGGCGTCTCGCCCGGCCTCTGCTGCTGACGCGTCAACCCGAGCGTGCCGAGGCCGCCGACCTTGACGTCGCAAACCGACGCGTTGTGCGCATTCGGCTTGGGATCGCTAACGCTTTGCCCGACCGCTTGTTCGACGGCCGCTTTATTCAACAGCGCGCACGGACCGCCGCTATTCGCTGCCGGTTGCGCCCACGCCAGAGTGCCCAGAAGGCAGAAACCCATGATTGTCAAACCATACGTACGCATACTGGATTCAATTCTACCGCCCCACTTGCCACGGAGTGTGACGTTGCGACAGAATAGCGGCCCAGGAGCATACCGCTCATGCATTCAGAATCCCGCCGCGTTTTCTTGACTGGGACGGCGCTGGCTGCCGCCGGCCGAACATTTGCCTCGAACGACCGCATCCGCATCGGTGTCATAGGCACCGGAGCACGTGGGCGCTACCTTCTGCGCATGCTGTTGCAGATAGGCGGCATCGAGCCGGTCGCTGTTTGCGACGTCTACGACGTACGCCGCGCCGAAGCCGCCGCGCTGGCCGGAGGGCAGGTCGAACAGTACCTCGACTACAAACAATTGCTCGAACGCAAAGACGTCGACGCAGTAATCGTCGCCACACCGGATCATTGGCACGGACGCATCACTGTCGATGCGCTCATGGCCGGCAAGGACGTCTACGTCGAAAAGCCCATGGTGCACTTTCCGGCCGACGGGCAGGCCATCGTCAAAGCCGTGCGCGCCTCCAAGCGCGTGCTTACCGTGGGCACGCAGGGACGCCTGTTGCCGCACTACGTCGAAGCCAAGCGCCTTGTGAACGAAGGAGCCATGGGCGTTACCGGTTTCGTGCGCACCTGGTACCACACCAACAGGGGTTACTTGATGAAGGCGCCCGCGGGGATGGAAAAGAAGCCCGACGGCCTCGACTGGGAACGGTGGCTGGGCAGCGGCCCCAAAATCGCCTGGGACCCGGAAGTCTATTTCAGCCCTTACAAGTGGCTGCATTACGACGGCGGACCGATCATGGGCATCGGCATACACGTGGTGGACGACGCGCACAACCTGCTCAACCTGACCAAGCCGAAGGCCGCTATGACCTCCGGCGGCATTTACGTCTACAAGGATCGAGACACACCGGACGCCCTTTGCGCCGTGCTGGACTACGGACACCTCACGCTCACCTTCGAATCTGAGTGCCTCACATGCCCCGGCGTGCGCGAATCCGGCGGCCTGCACATGCGCGGTACCGGGGGAACGCTCACCGTGCAGCGCTATCTCGGCAGCCTGAACGATGTGGCTTACGAATACGTCCCCAACACCGGCATCAGCAAGATGCCCGCCGCCAAGGGACCGGGAACGCAGCAAAGCCCTGAAAACAATCTGCGTAACTGGCTGGAGTGCATACGGACGCGGCAGACGCCCGTGGCGAACGCCGAAGTAGCGTATTACTCGACCATGGCCTGCTTCATGGCGAACAAGGC
>CAZDIZ010000206.1:0-9262 GCA_964505625.1 uncultured Solibacteraceae bacterium
CCGTCGATCAGGCGGTGGTCGAAGGTCACTCCGATGTGGCAGATGGAGCGGATGGCGATCATGTCGTCGATGACCACCGGTACTTTCTCGACGGTCCCCACGCCCAGGATGCCCACTTGCGGCTGGTTGATCACGGGCGTTCCGAACAGGCTGCCGAAGCTGCCGAAGTTCGTGATGGTGAACGTTCCGCCGTGGACTTCGTCGGGCTTGAGTTGCCGCGAACGGGCGCGCGAGGCCAGGTCGGCGATGGCCTTCTGCAAACCCACTACGTTCAACTCGTCGGCGTTGCGGATCACCGGGACGATCAGGCCTTGATCGAGCGCCACGGCGATGCCGAGGTTGATGTCTTCGTGATAGACGACGTTGGTGCCGTCAACCGAGGCGTTCATAATCGGGAACGCGCGCAGGGCTTCGGCGGTGGCGCGGGCGATGAACGACAGGTAGGTCAGCGAAATGCCGTGGCGCGCCTGGAACTCGGCCTTGTTGCGTTCGCGCACGTTGGCCACGCGCGTCATGTCCACTTTGTGCACCGTGGTCACGTGCGCCGAGGTGCGCTTGCTCATGACCATGTGCTCGGCGATCTTCTGCCGCATAACACTCATAGGTTCGACGCGTACTCTACCGGTGGCGGCATGCGCGGCGGCCGATGGAGGCGCCACGGCGGCGGGCCCGGGCAGCATGGCCGGAGTCGATGGTGCGGCGGGCGGAGGCGCGACGGGCACCGGTGCGGCCGGGGCAGGCGCCGCCAGAAACGCTTCCACGTCCTGCTTGGTGATGCGTCCGCCGGCGCCGGTGCCTTTCACCAGCTTCAAGTCGATGTTGTGCTCGCGCGCCATGCGGCGCACCAAGGGCGACACCGGACCGCTGACCGGCTCGGGCTCCAACACAGATGCGACCACCGGTTCGGCGGCGGGGGCGGGTGACGGAGCGGGCGTTTCCACCACGGCTGGAGCGGGCGCCGCGGCTACCGCGCCGCTGCCGGTTTCGTCGACGCGCCCGACGACCGTGTTGATGGCGACAGTCTTGCCTTCTTCCACCAGCACTTCAGCCAGCACGCCGGCCACGGGCGACGGAATCTCGGTGTCCACCTTGTCGGTGGAGATCTCGAACAGGGCTTCGTCTTTTTCGATGCGCTCCCCGGCTTTCTTCAGCCACTTGGTCAGCGTCCCTTCGACAATGCTTTCGCCCATCTGGGGCATTACGATGTCGGTCATGCGAGCTTCTCCTCTGCCTGTACTGGCTCCATGATGTCAAACTCGAACACGCGCGCGAAACTGCGGACGATGGCGGCTTCCACATCCTGGCGGCTTGCGCGCACGCCCAGCGCCTCCATCGATGTGACCGGCTTGGTCAAACCGCAAGGCACGATGTATTGAAAAAACCTGAGATCGGTGGAATGGTTCAACGCGAATCCATGCGAGGTGACCCAGCGCCCGATGTGCACGCCGATGGCGGCAATCTTAGCGCCGTCCACCCACACGCCGGTGCACTTGTCCACACGCCCGCCCGTGATTCCGAATTCGGCCAGCGCATCGATGAGTGCCTGCTCGATGGCGCGCACAAAACCCACCACGTCGCGCTTCCATTCGCGCAAATCGAAAATCGGGTAACCCACAATCTGACCGGGGCCGTGGTAGGTGATGTCGCCACCGCGGTCGGTGTGCTCGAACTCGACGCCCGCGCGGCGCAACACCTGCTCGCCCGCGAGCAGGTTCGACATCTGCCCGTTGCGTCCGAGCGTGATCACGTGCGGGTGTTCGACCAGCAGAAACTGATCCGCGATGGCGCCCGCTTTGCGCTGCTCCACCAGTTCCCGTTGCAGGTCGAACGCCGCCCGGTATCCCAACCGGCCGAGCATCCTGAGTTCGCACTTACGCATTGATGGCCTGGCCGTAAACGGCGTGGAAGGCTTCGCCGATGGCTTCGTACAACGTCGGATGCGCGTGAATGGTATGGCGCATGGTGTCGACGGTGGCCTCGGCTTCGATAGCGGCCGTGGCTTCGCCGATCAATTCATACGCATGCGGCCCAATGATGTGCACACCGAGAATTTCGCCGTAGGTTTCGTCGGTGACCACTTTCACGAAACCGTCGTGCTGGCCTAGAATGCTGGCCTTCGAATTCGGCATGAAGGGGAATTTGCCGACCTTCACTTTGTAGCCCTTGGCGCGCGCCTCGGCTTCGGTGAGACCGACGCTGCCGATGCCGGGTTCGGTGTAAGTGGCGCCCGGGATGCGGTCCTTGTGAACGGGCCGCGCGGGTTTACCGGCGATGTGCGCCACGGCCACCATGCCTTCGGCCGTGGCCACGTGCGCAAGCTGCGGCGTGCCGGCCACGATGTCGCCAATGGCGTAGATACCCGGCTCCGCAGTGCGCTGATTCGAGTCCACCTTAACGAAGCCGCGATCCAGTTGAACTCGCGTGGTCTCCAGGCCGATGCCTTCCGTGTTCGGCTTGCGGCCCACCGCGATCAACAGCTTTTCAAATTCGAACGTTTCTTTCTTGCCGCCGGCCAGCGTCGCATCGCAAGCCACACCGGCTTCGCCCACGCGGATGTTTTCCACGCGCGCGCCGGTTTCGATGCGCATGCCCTTCTTCTTAAACACGCGCTCGAGTTCGCGCGAAACTTCTTCGTCCTCCACCGGCACCGCGTGCGGCAGCATTTCGAACACGATGACTTTGGCGCCAAAGCGATGGAAGACGCTGGCGAATTCGACGCCCACCGCGCCGGCTCCCACAATGCCGAGCGTCTTTGGAATGGTGGTCGAAGCCAGGATTTCGATGTTGGTGAGAATGCGCTCGGGATCGGGCGTGAGGCCCGGCAGCATGCGCGCGCTCGAACCGGTGGCGAGGATGATGTTCTTCGCCTCGACGATCTGTGTGCCCGCATCCGAACGCACTTCGATCTTGCCCGGACCTTTGAGCGTCGCGTAGCCCTTCAAGACGTCGATCTTGTTCTTCTTCATCAAGAACTCGACGCCCTTGGCGTGTTTCGCGACAATCTTGTCCTTGCGCTCGATCACTTTCGGGAAATCGAGCTCCGGATCCTTACAACGAATTCCCTGCTCTTCGCAGTTCTTGAAGTACTCCCAGACTTCCGCCGTGTGCAGCAGCGCCTTGGTCGGCACGCAACCCACGTGCAGGCAAGTACCTCCGAGCTTTGCGTCCTTCTCGACGATGGCCGTGCGCAAGCCGTATTGGCCGGCGCGCACCGCAGCCGAGTACCCCCCAGGACCGCTACCGACGATTACCAGATCGTAGAACATTACCATCATCTTAACATCCGGAAATCAGGCCAATAATAGAATGAAGTTATGAGATGGATCGCGTGGCTATTGCTGTTGGTGACTCCGGTCATCGCGGCGCAAGGCACTACCAAGCGCAAGACCACCGTCAAGAAACCGGCCGCGGCGGCGCCCGCCGTGCAGCCAAAGAGTTGGCCGCTGGAAGCGCTGCGCGTCAACGGCAACCGTACGATTCAGGAGAAGCGCATTCTCGCGGTGGCCGCGCTCAAACTGGGGCAACTGGCGGGCAAGGCCGAGTTCGACGCCGCGCGCGACCGCATTCTGGCAACCGGAGCGTTCGCCGACGTTTCCTATCACTTCGAACCCTCCAAGGGCGGCAAGGGAATTCAAGGCACGTTCGAAGTCACCGAAGTCCCGCAGATCCTGCCGTTTCGTTTTCGCGATCTGCCCGCCACGGACGCCGAGTTGCGCCCGTTGGTGGCCGGACAGAACGTGCTGTTCGACAATCTCATTCCGGCCACCGACGTCGCCATTGACCGCGCCACTAAGGCCGTCGCGGAGTTTGTTGCCAAGCGCGGGTTCAAGGACCAGGTGGCCGGACGAGTGCGCCCGCAAGGCGACACGCTCGCGGTGGTCTTCGGTCCAAACACGCCGCCGCCTTCGGTCGCCGAAGTGAGTTTCACCGGCAACCAGATCGTGCCGCTCACCACGCTGCAAAACACGGTGGCCGGCGTGGCCGTCGGCGTGACGTACGATGAGCCGTACTTCCGGCAACTGCTCGATACCAGCATCCGTCCGCTCTATGAAGCGCGCGGACGTATCCGCGTGTCGTTCCCCAAGATCACCACCGAACCGGCCAAGGACGTGCGTGGGCTTGCGGTGCGAGTGGAAGTCAGTGAAGGCGCCGGCTACAAGCTCGGCGAGGTTCGGTTGGAAGGAATCGGCGGCGACACGGCGCCGCTATATCGCGCGGCGAATTTCAAGTCCGGCGAGTTGGTGAACTTCGAGGACGTGAATCTGGGCATCGAACGCATCATCAAACGCCTGCGTCACAACGGCTACATGAAGGCCGCCTCCCATACCGAACGAAAGATCGACGACAAGAAACAGATTGTGGATCTGGTGATACGCTTCGAGCCGGGCGCGCGCTACATGTTCGGCAAGCTGCGCATCGAAGGCCTGGACCTGATTGGCGAAGCCGGCGTGAAGAAACTTTGGGCGCTCAAGCAAGATCAGCCTTTCGACGCCGATTACCCCGAATACTTCCTCTCACGCGTGCGACAGGACGGCGTCTTCGACAACCTGGGCCGGACCAAATCAGTCATCGCGGTGAACGAAGCGGAACGCACCGCCGATGTCACGCTCATTTTCCACGGCAGCGAAGAAAAACCGGCGGGCAAGCCGACTCCGTAGAAAGACGGGACAGACCGCTCTGCCCCCAAGAGGCGGGGCAGAGCGGTCTGTCCCTGTTTTTTCAGCAGAGTGCTAAAAGTCGAAACGGATTACCATCTGCACCGTCCGCGTACCGCTGATCGATGTGATCTGCCCGAACAGCGCGTTGGTCACGCTGGTATTGGGTTTGCCGAGCGAAGAACGATTGAATGCGTTCAGAGCCTCGGCGCGGAGTTGGCAGCGCAAGCGCTCCTTGATCCGGATGAACTTGCCGATGACCAGATCCTCATTGATGGTACCCATCGAGCGCACCTGAGCGTAGGCCGGCGCGGATGTGCCGAGCGTTAGCGCCGCAGGATCGGAGAAGAGCGCCTTGTTGAGGTATGTGTTGTTCGCCGATGCGTTGTTGGCGTAATCGAAATTCGATTTGTTGAACGAAGCGTTCTTCATATCGCCCGCGGCGATGTTGGCCCGGTTCGAACCGCCGTTCCAGGCGCCGCTCAACGGATTGGTGCCCGAGAATCCCAGCGGCTGGCCGGAGAAGTAGTTCAGAATGCCGGAAGTGCTCCAACCGGAAACGAAGTAGTCCAGCACCTTCGGAACGTTGGAGAGCAGCGCCTTGCCGCGGCCGAACGGCAGTTCGTAGCTGTAGTAGAGCTTGAAGGCGTGCGGCACGTCCAGGCCCGAAATGCGCTTCTCGTTCGCCATGTTGTAAGCGTCCAGCGCGCTACCTCCATCGCCCACCAGGTTGGAATTCGAGTTAGACAGAGTCTTCGACCAGGTGTAGTTGGCATAGAGCGTCAGGCCGCTGGTGAACTGGCGGTTCGCGGCGACCTGAAGCGAATGGTAGTTGGAGAAGCCGATGGGCGAACCGTACATCGACACGGTGCTGTTGCTGTAAAGCTGCGGGTAAGGCCGCAGAGCGCTGGCGACGGTACCGGAGAACCCCGGATACGGATACGCGATCCCGTTCGCCGCGGCCTGCGCTTCATTGGTAACGGCGTTGGTCAGCGCACGGCCGTACTTGGTCAACATCGACGGCGAGATCTGATTCACGCGATTCATGTCCCCATTGCGCAGCCGCGTTCCCTTGTTGCCGAAATAGCCGGCATCGATGGTCAGCTTGGTACCGAATTGCCGCTGGAAGTTGAGGTTCCACTGCTGCACATAGGGCGACAAACCGTAGCGCGGATCCACCATTCCGGCTCCATACGAATTTCCGTACGATTTATCGAACGTGGCCGAGGTGAAACGGCCCGAGGGAACTCCGTTGTCCCAATTGAAGACCGGCTTCCACGGTGTGCTGCTGTCGGGAATATAACCATACGTACCGCGCCAGGCGAACGAAGTCAGATTACCCAGCGGGGTTGATCCGAAATGATTGGCCGCGTCGCCGTCATACATGATGGCGTAGGCGCCGCGCACGGACCAGTCCTTCGCCAGACGGTAGGCAAAGCCGACGCGCGGGGCGAAGTCCTTCCAATCCTTGGTGCCGAAGTAGTTGCGTCCCGTGCAATCCGAACAATTGCCCGCGAACGTGTAGGCGCCTAGCAGACCACTCCGCGGGTCGCGCACAGTCGGGTCCCAACTGGCAATCCGGTTGGCGGCTTCCTGGAACGGAGGCTGGTACTCCCAGCGCAAGCCGAGTTGCAGCGTCAGGCGGCTGTTCACCTTGAAGTCGTCCTGGAAGAACAAAGCGTAGTAGCGGCGGCGCTCACCAAGTCCGATCGGGTCGGTGAGACTGAAAGACGACACTTCGCCGAGCAGGTAGCTGGCGAAGGCGTAGCCGGTCTTGGTAGTGGAGAAAGTCTCGTTTGGAATCGACGTGGCGGCAGCCGAGAAGTTGAAAGTCGGATACGCAGCCGGGCGAGTGGATTCGCCGTTGCGGCGCAGGTCAACACCGATCTTCATGAAGTGCCGGTTGTGCGAGAAGCTGACGGTGTCGCTCAAACCGTAGCCGAAGTAGACTTCGAACATCTTCTCGGCATAGCCGACGTTGGAAAGTGAATAATACGGGCCACCGCCCCATTCGACGCCGGGATAGCCGTCGCTGTGTAGTCCGGAAATGCCCAACTCCGCCGCGCCATCGATTCCCGCCCAACTGCTTTGCAGCGGGTTGGCCATGCGGTTGAAGCTGATGTTGAGGTGGTTCAAGACGGTGGGCGTGACGATGGTGTCGTAGGAAACGCGCGACAACTGCGACCTTACATGCTGCGGGCGCGAGCGCGACAGAACGCCGCCGTGCGGTTCGCTGAAGTTCCACATGCCGCCCTTGACGATCAATTCGCGGGGACGCGTGGTCAAGCTGTACATGGCCGAGAGCTTGTGGCGCTCGTTGAAGTCATGGTCAATCTTGAGTGAAACGTTGTTCTGCTCCACCGACGGGGTGCTGTTGGCGTATCCGTAAGCGTTGTTCTGGAGCAGCACCTTGCCGGTCGCGTCCGTGATGGTCGGCGTGTAGTACTTCTGTGCGATGGTATTGAGTTTCTGGGCCACCTTGCTGAAACGCGACACCGGGATTCGGTTGTTGGGGAACATCTGGCCCATCCAGCGGCCGTTGGAGAGTTGGTAGAGAGTCGCCGGATCATAAATCGCACCCTTGGCGACGGAACCGCCCAAGGCGTCGGTGCCCACCGAAGCGCCCAGCAGACGGCTGAAATCGCCTTCATAGAATTCCGGCAGGGGGTAAGTGGAGTTGGCCGAACTGGGCCGGTTGTCGGTTTGCTTGAAGCGCTCCCAGGCAAAGTAGAAGAACGTCTTGTTGCGGCCGTTGTAGATCTTGGGCAGGTAGATGGGAGCGCCTAAGCTGGCCGCGAAATCTTTCTCGCGCAGAGGCGGTTTCTTCAGTCCGCGGAAGTTGTTGGCGAAGCCGTTGCTGTTGAGGGCCTCGTTAATGATGGCGCCGTAAGCGCTGCCGTGGACATCGTTCGATCCGGACTTCAGCACGTAGTTGAACACGCCGCCTTGCGAGCGGCCGAACTCGGCCGACACGCCGCCGGTCTGCGCTTTCAATTCGCCGATGGCTTCCATGGACACGGCGGTCTCGGTGAAACCTCCGGAAAGATATGTGGTCACCGATGCGCCATCGAGCAGGGTTTCCTTTGAGAACTGCCCCGTGCCATTGACCACTGTGCGGTAGCCGGTGTTCATGACGCCGGGCGCGATCTTCGGAAGAAGGTTGTCGGGCACGCGCGCGCCGTCGAACGAGAACGGCAGCGCCAGCATGTTCTCACCCGAAAGATTGGCCGCCACTTCGGGAGTGTCGGTTTGGATACGTGGGACCTCGGTGGTTACCGAGACCACTTCGCTGGCCTGGCCGATTTCCATGACCACGTCGACGCGCAGCACCTGGGTCGGCTCCAGGTCGATGCCGGTGCGCACCAACTTCTTGAAACCGGTGGCCTGGAAAGTGATGGAGTAGGCGCCGGGCGGCAGGTTCGGCATGCGGTACTGGCCGGTACCGTTCGTACCGGTCTGGTATCTGGCCCGCGTTCCTGAGTTGACGATATCGACGCTGGCGGCTTGAATCACCGCCCCCGATGGGTCGGAAACAACACCGGTGAGGGTACCACGGTCCGTTTGAGCCAGACTCGCGGCCACACCGCAACACAGTAGTAACACACTAATTCTTAGCGACAAGCGATCCTCCGATGGGCACAAAAAATCACCCTATATACAGAGAACGTGCAAAGGTCGAGGAAGGGACATCGGTAGGGCAAGAAAGTTTCGTGCGGTGTTAGTTCAGCCCGGAGTGGAGCGAGGGCAGGCTTCGCCCCCGCTTCGAGCGGCGCGGTCTTCCCGGATCAGGCCAGACGCCGGCGCAGCCCTACAAGCGCCAGCAGGCCTACGCCGAGCGTGGCGAGCGTGGCGGGTTCGGGAGTGTCCGAAGGACTGCCTGAGCTCATCGTGGAGCCGACTGGCTGCCCTATGTCTGTCAGATAGTCATGGACCCCGGTGGAGCTAAACTCGCTCAAGGCCCGCTGCGAAATGGCCTTGAAGTTCATGAGACCACTGGCGACACCGAGGTCGGCCAACGGTATTGTCGTGCTGTAGCCGTCCGCCAGAGTGGTGACCGAGTAGGTCCCCGCGGTATTGTATGCACTTCCGTCCCACAAGCGGAGAAGGGAGTAGCCGTTTGTGTAGTACGGAAGAAGGACATAGGCGTCCGAACCCATGATCGCCGAGTCGTGGTGGCCACCATCGATTCCCGCGTAGCCGGTGGCGGGATTCTGATCCAGGTCGAGCCGAATGGCCGTCATGGAAAAGCCGGCCAGGAAGGTGGACGGATCAAAGCGCACCAGAAACGTTGCCATCGAAGCGTCATCGACCGAGATACTGCAGAAGACGAGATCGTCTTCCGAGGCGTCACCAGAGGGATCGGTGGCGCTGCCGTAGTAGACCACACCCGCCGGAAGAGCGGAAACAGAGAAAACGAGCAGTACAAACAGCATCAGAGCATATTTCATGGAAGCACCTCCAGTGCCTTATCCGTCATCTTCGGCTTGGGCAACCGCGCGCCGGCAGCCGGCGATGGTTTCATCGGGACGTATGGTTGTTACGAACCACGGGGGGATTTCGGACCAAAAAAAAATCGGCTTAGCAGGCTGCTGAAAAACCAGGGACAG
>CAZDIZ010000207.1:0-3763 GCA_964505625.1 uncultured Solibacteraceae bacterium
TGCCGGACGGTACCCCGGTCCGCAGCGTCTCCAACATGTGGGAGATGGAGCGCGCGCTTTCGGATCTGCCCGATGAATCGTTGGTCTACCACAGCGAGCGTAACGATCTGTCCAACTGGTTCCGCGCGCGCGGCGAAACCACGTTGGCGGCCGTGCTCCGGCCCATCACGCTGGCGGACTTTCCCACCGTGGCCGCGCTCAAGCAATACGTGATCGACGCCATCTCGATCGCGCGGAAAGAAAAGTATCGCGGCGCCATCGCCGATTTCCGCCCGCCGGAGTTCGACCCCGACTATCCATTTCTCGTGCTCGGGCGCGGTTCGCTCGGCGGCAAGGGCCGCGGGTTGGCGTTCGTCTTCCGGCATCTTTCGCAGTGGCTGAAGGATGAACACATACAGGGCGTGAAGGCGCGCCTGCCGCGCACGCTGGTGATTGGCGCCGACGAGTCCGACAGCTTTCTGGCGGAGAACCGGATCGATGTGCGCTCGATCGATGGGAATACGGACGATGCGGTCCGCCGCCGCTTCGCGGACTGTCAGCTCACGCAGCGGCTCCGCGAATGCCTGTCTTTCTACGTCGAACGCGTAGACGTGCCGCTGGCCGTGCGCTCCTCCGGCCTGCTCGAAGACTCTCACCATCAGCCGCTCGCCGGTTTGTACGCCACCTACATGCTTCCGAACAACCATCCGGACGTGAACGTGAGGTTGGCGCAGTTGGAGACGGCCGTGAAGCTGGTGTATGCGTCCGTTTACAGCGAACGGTCGCGGAGATACCTGGAAGCCATCGGGCACGATCTGACCGAAGGACGCATGGCGGTGATCGTGCAGGAGGTTGTGGGACGCCGCTACGGCCAGTATTACTATCCCGTCATGTCCGGTGTGGCGCAGTCCCACAATTACTACCCGGTGTTTCAAATGAAGCCCGAGGACGGTGTGGCAACCATCGCGCTCGGTTTGGGAAAACAGGTAGTCGAGGGCGGCGACGCGGTGCGCTTTTGCCCGCGCTACCCGCAAGTTCTACCGCAGTTCCGCTCGCCGGCCGAAGTGAGACGAGTGGCGCAGCATGAGTTTTTCGCGCTGGATCTCGAACGCAGCCAGGCCGATCTGCTTGCCGGCACCGACGCTACGCTGGCCCGGCTACCGCTCGCGGACGCCGAAGCGCACGGTTCGTTGTCGCTGGCCGGCAGCGTGGTGGACCCGGAAGAAGACCGCATCTACGACGGCATGGGACGGCGCGGCATCCGCGTGGTCACCTTCGCGCGCGTGCTCAAGCACAACGTGTTCCCGCTGTGCGCCATTCTCAATGAAGTGTTCGAGATTTGCCGGCGGGAATTGGGGTTCGCGGTGGAGATCGAATTCGCCGTGAATGCGGACCCCGATCCGGGTTCCGAGCCGGAGTTCTACTTCCTCCAGATGCGGCCGCTGGTGGCGCTGCGCGAACGCTGCGATGTGGCCGCCGACGCGATTCCCGCGGGCAAGCGTTTGTGCAGTTCGCGCCGCGTTCTGGGCAACGGGCGGCTGGAAGGATTGCGCGACATACTCTACGTCGATCCGGACGTGTTCGACCGCGGGCGCAGCGCGGAAGTTGCATCGGTGGTGGCGTCGGTCAACGAGCGGTTGGCGCGCGAGCGCCGCAACTATGTGCTGATCGGGCCGGGACGTTGGGGATCGTTCGACCCGTGGATCGGGATTCCCGTGGCCTGGCATCAGATCTCCAGTGCGCGCGTCATCGTCGAGGTTCCGGCCAAGGATCTGCCGATGGAACCTTCGCAGGGCACGCACTTCTTCCACAACATGACTTCCGCCGGTATCGGCTATTTCTCGCTGCACGAGCCGAATCAGGATGAGTTTGTCCGATGGGATCTGCTTCGGGAGTTGCCCGGCGAGGAGGTCGCGCCGGGCGTCCGTCACGTGCGCCTGAATCGTCCGCTGCTAGTGCGTATGGACGGCCAAGCGCAACAAGGCGTCATCGCGTTACCCTGAGACATCGCACCGCCGGCGGATTCACCATGGTTGGAAACGAGCGCAAAGAGGGAACGGTCAATGTCACAGGTTGAAGCTCATCCCAGCACCGGTCTGCCGGCGCTGGATCGTGTCCTGGAAGGACTGATCGCCGGCGACAACGTCGTCTGGCAGGTGGCCTCCGTGGACGACTATCTGCCGTTTGTGCGCCCGTACTGCGAAGAAGCGCTCCGCCAGGGCCGCAAGTTCATCTATTTCCATTTCGAACGCCACGATGAGCTGATCGCGCCGGACCCCCGCATCGAAACCCACCGTCTGGATCCGGCCGTGGGCTTCGAAACGTTGACGGCGGAAATCCACCGCGTTATCGCGCGCGCCGGCCGCGGCGCCTTTTATTTGTTCGACTGCCTTTCGGATCTGGCCGCCGATTGGTGCAGCGACATGATGGTGGGGAACTTCTTCAAAGTAACCTGCCCATACCTGCGCGAACTCGACACCATCGCCTACTTCGCGCTCATACGCCGGCGCCACTCCTACCGTTCGGTGGCCGCCATTCGCGACACCACGCAACTGCTGCTTGACGTGCACCGTCATGAGGGCGCGCTCTACGTTCACCCTCTCAAGGTTTTCGAACGCTATTCGCCGACCATGTATCTGCCGCACGTCTGGCAGGGAGACACGTTCCGTCCCGTGACCGAGAGCGCGACCATCGCCGGTATCTACGAAACGTTAGTGCGCGGTGCTTCCGGGCACGACACCGGCCGCTTCGACCGCTGGGATCGCACTTTCCAGGAAGCGCAGGAAATGCTGGAAGGCGTGCGGCGCGGCGAATGGAAGCTGGAAGCGACGCGGGAAACCGCGCGCCAGTTGCTGCACATGGTTGTCACGCGCAACGAGCGCATGCTGGAGTTGGCCGAGCACTATCTGACCGTCGAAGAGTTGCTGGCCGTGCGGCGGCGCATGATCGGCACCGGCCTGCTCGGCGGCAAGGCCACCGGCATGCTGGTGGCGCGCGCGATTCTGCGGCGCGCCTCCAGCCGTTGGCAGAAGATCCTGGAGCCGCACGATTCCTTCTTTGTCGGCTCCGATGTTTTCTATTCGTATCTGGTGAGCAACGGCTGCTGGCGTATGCGTCAGAGGCAGCGTGACGCATCCGTTTTTCTTGACGACGTGGACCGCGCCCGCGAACAGATGCTGGCCGGCACATTCCCGGACTTCCTGCGCGAGCAGTTCGCCGAGATGCTGGACTATTTCGGGCAAGCGCCGATTGTGGTGCGCTCGTCCAGCCTGCTCGAAGACAGCTTCGGCAACGCGTTTTCGGGCAAGTACGAGAGCGTATTCTGCGCCAACCAGGGCTCGCCGCAGGAGCGGTTGGAAGCCTTTCTAGCCGCGGTACGCCACATCTACGCCAGCGCCATGGGGCGCGAGGCGCTGCTATACCGCGCGCAGCGCGGGCTGCTCGACAGCGACGAGCAGATGGCGCTGTTGGTGCAGCGTGTTTCCGGCGCCACCCACGGCCGTCTGTTCTTCCCGCAGGTGGCCGGCGTGGGCCTCTCCTTCAATCCGTTCGCGTGGTCTGAGCAGATCGATCCAAGGGCGGGCGTTCTGCGCTTGGTGTTCGGTTTGGGGACGCGCGCGGTCAGCCGCTCCGACGACGACTACACGCGCATCGTGGCTCTCAACGCGCCGTTACGACGTCCTGAAACCACATCGAGCGAAGTGCGCGGATATGCACAGTGGCGCGTTGATGTTCTGGATCTGGAGAAGCGCGCGCACTGCTCGCGCTCGTTTGAGGAAGTAGT
>CAZDIZ010000207.1:3863-9106 GCA_964505625.1 uncultured Solibacteraceae bacterium
GCCGTAATTGGTCCCAGCGTTCTGGCCACGGTGGGACGCCTCATCTACGTAGTTCCGTCGGTCTACAGCCGCCTTTCGCAGAGCGAACGCTATTCCGTAGCTCGTCTCATCGGCCGCCTGACGCGGCTGGAGAAACAACCCGAAGGCGCGCTCCTACTGGTTGGTCCGGGACGTTGGGGGACTGCCGAACCGTCGCTCGGCGTGCCGGTCTCGTTCGCGGAGATCAGCCGTGTGAGCGCGTTGTGCGAGATCATCGAGATGCGCGAGGGCCTGGTGCCGGATGTTTCGCTCGGCACGCACTTCTTCAACGACCTGGTCGAAACGCAGGTGCTTTACCTGGCGTTGGTGCCGGGCAAAGAGGGGAACTTCGTGAACGCGGAGTTCTTCGAAAATGCCGCCAATCGCCTTTCCGAACTCCTGCCCGAGGAATCGGCTTGGGCCAGCGCGGTACGCGTCATCGACCCGGCCCTCCGCGGCGGCAGAAGCATGCAACTGCACGCCGATGCGGTGCGCCAGAGCGCCGTTTGTTACTTCGACCGAACAGGCTCTTGAAACAAATGCGGATCAGAAGGTGGGCGACGGTAACAGCCGCCGTGCTGTGGGGCAGCGTCCTGCTGGCCGCGCCCATTGATCGGGAGGCGTTGGTGAGGCGCCACCGCGTGGTGCTGCGTCAGGCCGACGCTTGGTCGCCGCTCTCGGTCGGCAATGGCGAGTTCGCATTCACTGCGGACATCACCGGGTTACAGACGTTTCCTGAACACTACGGCAAGACCATCCCGCTGGCGACGCAATCGCAGTGGGGATGGCACTCGTTTCCAAGCGCACAAGCGTACCAGCTTGCCGAGACATACCAGGCGTACGCCACGGGTTCTCGCGCCGTGCCCTATCCCACGATGACGAAGAGTCCGGCGGGACAGTGGCTGCGGCAGAACCCGCATCGGCTGAGCCTGGCGCGCATCGGATTCGCTTTTCCCGGCACCCAGGATACGCCCATCAGCCTGAGCGATGTTTCGGACATCGAGCAGGTTCTGGACCCGTGGACCGGCACGTTGGACAGCCGCTTTTCGATTCGCGGTTCACGTAAGCGCGTCCAGACCTGGGTGCACCCGAGCCGGGACTTGATCGCGTTGCGTGTGGAAGGTGCTCCGGAGGACGCGCCGCTCGCCATCAAGATCGAGTTTCCCTACGGAGCGGGAGTTCACACGGGAGACCCCGCGGATTGGACCAAGCCGGGCAGCCACCGCACCATCGAGAGCGCTCATGCAAACCGGCTCGAGTGGCGGCGCGAACTGGACCAGGATCGCTACTTCGCACGCGCCGAATGGGCCGGGAAGGGGAGTTGGCGAAAGCT
Source organism: uncultured Solibacteraceae bacterium (assembly GCA_964505625.1). GTDB lineage: Bacteria > Acidobacteriota > Terriglobia > Bryobacterales > Bryobacteraceae > JAJFUV01. Next base: position 5,215 of record CAZDIZ010000207.1, read on the forward strand.
CAGCGCGCATCAGTACCTGATCAGTTTCACCGGAAAGAGTTTCGAGCTTGTAGTGGAGTTCGCGCCCAAGTCTTTCTCCAGCCGGTTGCCGGGCGCGCGTGAGACGGAAGAGGCATCGCGCCGCTACTGGAGCCGCTTCTGGTCCGAGGGTGGAGCTATCGATCTCTCTGCCAGCAAAGATCCGCGCGCGAACGAATTGGAGCGCCGGATCGTTCTTTCGCAATACCTGACGGCCATCCAATGCGCCGGATCACGACCGCCGCAGGAGACCGGACTGACCTTCAATAGCTGGTACGGAAAGTTCCACCTGGAGATGCACTGGTGGCACGCGGCGCATTTTGCGCTTTGGGGACGGCCGCATCTGCTCGCGAGGAGCCTGGCCTGGTATTCCTCAATTCTTCCGCGCGCGAAGGAAACTGCGCGGCGGCAGGGGTACGCGGGTGCCAGGTGGCCCAAGATGGTTGGACCCGACGGCCGCGAGAGTCCCTCGGATATCGGCCCGCTGCTCATCTGGCAACAGCCGCACATCATCTACCTGCTGGAGTTGCTCTATCGCGACAAGCCGGACTCGCGGCTGCTGCGACAGTATCAGGACTTGGTCTTTCAGACGGCGGAGTTCATGGCGTCGTTCGCCCGTTGGGACGCGGAGAAGCAAACATACGTGCTGGGGCCGCCCTTGATACCGGCGCAAGAGATTCACCGGCCGCGCACCACACAGAACGCGGCCTTCGAACTGGCCTATTGGTGCTGGGGACTGGAGACCGCGCAGCGGTGGCGTGAACGTTTGGGAATGCGGCGCGACGCGCGATGGGATCGCGTCGCCGCGCACCTGGCGCCGTTGCCGGTGATGGATGGACTGTATGTGAATGCCGAATCCGACCCCGCCACATTCCGCAACCCTTCCATGCGGCGCGACCATCCCACGCTGCTCGCCTCGATGGGCGTCTTGCCCGGTGCCGGCGTCGACGGTGAGATCATGCGGCGGACGCTGAAAGCCGTGATGCGGCAGTGGCAATGGGACACCACTTGGGGCTGGGACTATCCGATGACGGCAATGACCGCTGCGCGGGTGAATGAACCCGGATTGGCCATCGATGCACTGCTGATGGACGTCGTGAAGAATCGCTATCTGCCGAACGGCCACAATTTCCAAAGAGACGGGCTCACCATCTACCTGCCCGGCAACGGCGGCCTGCTCACCGCCGTGGCCATGATGGCCGCGGGATGGGATGGCGCTCACGGCGTCGCGGCACCGGGGTTTCCTCGTGACTGGGTTGTGCGCTGGGAAGGCTTGCGGCGAATGCCGTAATCCGAAGTGCGAATCACGTTTGCGGAGGAAGCGTCTCGCGCCACCAGTTTTGGCGGCGCAGGGCCGCCCAGGCCGGGAACAGCGGCGGGTTCTCCAGCCAGACCAACATCCACTGCATCATTTCGACTTTCGCTTCGGCGGCTTGCTCGCGCTTGGCGGCCCATCGCGCGTGTTGCCGCGCTTCGATCACCAGACGCCGGCATTGGCGCGCCACGGTTGCGTCGCCGGAAGAGTAAACTCCCGACAGGGCTGTGAGCGTGCGCTCCAGTTCCTCGAAGTTCGATTGGCGGACGCCTTCGATGAGCGGCGCGAGCCGGACGCCGCTTTCCCGCAGCAACTTGCGCAGGTAGGAATCAGTGACGGGCGCGAGTGCCTCTTTTAGCGCGGTCCACTCGGGCGCTCCCACTTCGGCCGGCCTGGCTTTTTCCAGATACTCGCCGAGGAGCTTGCGCTTTCCCGTTGTGGTTGCTCGCACGGCGGTATTTTGCCACGGCTCGCTGGTGCGATTCCAGCGTCTCGGAAAACTGGTGCGCTCCGCCGCCGTTGGGGATGGCCACAAAGTACAGGTATTTTGTTTCGGCCGGATGCAGCGCGGCGTGTAGCGCGCCACCGCCCGGATTAGCGATGGGCCCGGGCGGCAATCCCGGATTCATGTACGTGTTGTATGGATGACGGCTCTCCAGGTCCGAACGGTAGATGGTGCCGCGATAGCGTCCCTCGATGAGCGCGGCGTAGATCACCGTCGGGTCGCATTGCAGCGCCATGCCGATCCGCAGCCGGTTGGCGTACACGCTCGAGATCGTCGGGCGTTCGGTGGCCACCGCGGATTCTTTCTCGACCAGGCTGGCCAGCGTCACCGTTTTCAGGACATCGCCGTCGCCGCCCGCTTCGCGCCAGGCACGCCGGAAACGTGCGGTCATCTCCGCGCATAGCTGCCCCGCCGTCGAGTGGCGCGTGACGCGATAGGTGGCGGGGAAGAGAAAGCCTTCCAAGTTGCGCGCTTCGGGGGCTATGTCGCGAATGGACGATGCGTCGCCGGCCGCGTCCAGAAATCCGTTCGCGGCGCCGGTTCCCAACCGCTCCAGTGCGGCGGCAATGTCGAACATGTTACTGCCTTCCGGCACCACCAGTTCATAGAAGAAAACGTCGCCGCGCGCCAGACGGCCGAATACTTCCCAGGTGGAAGCCGGGCGCGAGAAGTGATATTCACCCGCCATCACTCTGGCTCGCGGACGCAAAGCACGGGCGAGCAGAAACTGCCACTCGAAGCGCACAACGCCTTCCTGGACCAGCAGTCGTGCCACCTGCCGCGCACCGGTACCCTTCGGAATGTCCACGAAGGCTTCACCGGGAAACGCGGAGTAGGGAAGAGTAAGTGAGACCACCGCGGCGAACGCCGCCGCGATGCCCAAAAACACGCCCAACAGAAACTTACGAGATCTCATTCGTCCCCATCCAACGGCGCGCTTTGGATGGCTTGAGCTTCCAGATAACTTTGGAGCAACAGCACCGCCGACAACTTATCCACCGCCCGCTTACGCTTTTCGATCCCAATCCCGCTGGAGCGCAGCACGCGCCCGGCTTCCACCGAGGTGAGCCGCTCGTCCCACAAACGCACGGGGAGGCCGGTGTGGGATTCCAAACGCGCGGCGAAATCGCGAACCCAGCCGGACTGGCGGCCTTCATCGCCACTCATGTGCAGCGGATTACCCAGAACCACCACCGCGACGCCATGCTCGCGGATGATATCCGATAAACGGGCCAGGTCTTCCCGAATGTTGGTGCGCGTGATGGTTTCGATGCCTTGCGCGGTCACGCCCAGCGGGTCGCTTACGGCCGCGCCGATGCGGCGGGCGCCAAGATCAAGCGCCAGAATCCGTCCTCCGGTGATGGGCTCGAGTGGTTCCAAGGGTGAGATTTCATTATAGGGCGCTTCATGATAGAGTAGCGGTAAGTCCGCGTCCGTACTCAACAAGGAAACTGTGTGGCCGTTGCCTCCCGAACGTGGAAGTCCCGAAAACCTCGCAGCCTCAGCGCCCTGCTGATCGCTATCACTGGATTTGTGGCTCTGCTGTACTTCGGGCAGGAACTCTTCATTACGCTGCTGGGTAGTACGGTAATTGCTCTCATTCTGGAGCCGTTTGTCGATATTCTGGTGCGCGCCCGCCTGCCTCGCACACTGGCCAGTTTCCTGGTTTGCAGTGTCGCGTTGCTGTTGTTGTATCTGGCTGGTTTGGGCTTCTACACGCAGGCTAGTGGGCTGATCGAGGATCTTCCCAATTACAGCCAGAAGATCCACGCTCTATCGGACAACCTACTGCAGAAAGTAGAGGCCATGGAGCGCGCCACCTATGAGGTGCTGGCGCCCAAACGGCTGCGCGAGCAGCAGAAGGCCGAGGAACAGGCTCGCGCGCAGGAGCAACAGAGCCAGGCCGCCAAACGCAAACGCCGCACCACTGAAACCATCGCGTTGCCTGAGCCGCCGCCTTTGTTCGAACCGGTGCCAGTGCCGGAAGTGCGAATCCGTCCCGAACGCAGCCCCATCGTGGACTACATCTACAGCCACGCGCGCGATTTCTACCA
>CAZDIZ010000208.1:0-9106 GCA_964505625.1 uncultured Solibacteraceae bacterium
GTGGTCGCGCACGGTGGTGTATTGCGGGTTGTCGAAGGCGTTCGTCTTCTCGCGCGGGTCTGCCTTCAGGTCGTAGAATTCGTTCGGGCCACGACCTTGGTTGCGCACCACTACCTTGAAGCGCGCGTCGCGCGCCATTTCGGTGTTGCGGAAGTGGCCGAAGACCAGGTTCTTCCACGGATGCTTCTTGGGCATGGGCCGGCCCATCAACAGATTCGCGTAACTGCGTCCCGGCAGGTTGCGCTGCGGCACCTGCGCGCCCGCGAACTCGCACAAAGTCGGGAAGACGTCGACGAAGCTGACCAATTCCGGCCGCGCGGCTTCGACGGGGAACTTGCCCGGCCAGTTGCAGATCATGGGCGTCGCCATCACTTCCTCATACATGTTGATGGGATCCGACGCCAGGCCCTTGCTCCATAGTCCGTGGCGGCCGAGCAGGAACCCGTTGTCGCCGGTGAAGACGATTAGCGTGTTGTCCCACACGCCGCGCTCTTTCAACTTCGCGATCAGCGGCGGGAGTTGGTCGTCCAATGCCGTGACCGACGCGGCGCACTTGCGGATGCTTCCCACCGTATCCTTGAGCAGTTCCTTTTCACGCAGCGCGCGCGGCGAGGCCGGTTCCCAACCGATGGTGGAGAAATCGGTCTTGGCGTACATCTCGTAATATTTCGCCGGATGTCCGCTATACGGCGTGTGCGGATTGAAGTGGCTGACGGTCAGGAAGAACGGCTTGTCCTTGCTCTGGCGATCGATGAACTCGCAGGCCTTGCCGGTGATCAGGTCGGCTAGGTAGCCCGATTCCTCAACGCGTTGGCCGTTGAGATACATCGTCGGGTTCTGGTAACGGCTGGAGCCGCCGGGCATGGTGTATGCGAATTCGTAGCCGTGGCCCGGCTTCTCTTCGCCGCCCATGTGCCACTTGCCGGAGTAACCGCAACGGTAGCCGGCGGCGGCGAGCGCGTCGGAGATCATGACCTCGTTCGCGAAGCTCTCCGGCGGCGCGGCCTGGCCTTGCGGCGGCTGGTCGATGGGCTTCGACGTCAGGAAGTCGTGAATGCCGTGCTGCCGCGGCGTACGGCCGGTGAACAGCGTAGCGCGGCTGGCCGAACAGATCGGCGTGACCACGAAGTTGTTCAGGAAACGCACACCACCGCGCGCAAGCAGGTCTAGGTTCGGAGTTTTGATCTCCTTGTTCCCGTAACAGCCGAGCATCCAGGCGGCCAGATCGTCGGCGACAACCAGGACGATATTGGGGCGAGGCGCGGGCGGTTCCTTCTTCGCTGCCAGCGCGGGCGCAACACTACTCCAAAGAAAATGACGGCGAGATAGCGGCACAGAGTACTCCTCGTTAGAGTGGGCCGAAATTCTGAATATACCGCGAATCGGGTCGCTTAAGCAGCCTACTAGGAGAAGTCCTCGGCCATCAGCAGATCGGCGCCTTGATCGTCGACTTCGGCGAACAGGACCGAGCGTCCGTCGGCCGATGCCGCGATCGATCCGTACACATAGGTGGACAGCGTGGCCATGCGTTTGGATTCGCCGCCGGCGTAAGGACGGAAGTACAGCGTCACGGTCCGGTAGTCGTCCGAGGCGGAGAAGTAATAGATGCCTTGCCGGCACAGCGCGAAGCCGCCGCGCAGCGTGGCTCCTTCCACGCGTGTTGCCTCTCCACCGCCGGAGGACACCTTCCACAACGTGGAAGGGCTGCTGCCGAAGTACACGTATTTGCCGTCCGGACTTTCGAAGCCGTGCGTCTCGGCCATGACACTAGCGACCTGCATGGGCTGTTCTTTCGAATCGGCCTGGACCGGCACCTTCCACAACATGCTCTTGCCGGTCTTATCCGACAACAAGTAGATGTGTCTGCCGTCGCGCGACCAGGTAGGCATCTTCTCTTCCTTGCCGCCCGCCGTGATGCGCCGCTCAGGGCCGCCCGCCGCTCGCACAATCCGCACTTCGGTTGCGCGCTTGTAGCTGGACGTGAAGACGATGAACTCCCCATTGGGCGACCAGTTCGGCGACAACGAGTGACGCTCGCCGCCGCTGGTGATCTGAACAGGGTTGGAACCGTCGCTATTGGCGACCCAAAGTTCGACCCCACCGGAACGGTCCGAACCGAAGGCGACTTTATCGCCGTTAGGCGAAAGCGCCGGAGTAAACTCGCGCCGAGTCGACACGATCAGCCTCTCGGGCTTGCCCGCCGTGCCGCCGGCGCTGTCCATCTTGATGTTCCATATGTTGGTGTCGAACTGTTCGTGAGTGAAAGCAACGCGCTTTCCATTCGATGCGAAGCTGATGCCATGAACGTCGTCGCCGGCCAGCGACACCTTCTGTGGATCGCCACTACGTCCATTCGCGGGAATGCGATACAGACTGCGGCCCTGCCAGGCATCGCCTGAACTGTACATTATTTCGTTACCGCCTGATACCCAAACCGGACTGTTGGCGAAACGCTCGTCGAAGGTCAAACGCTTCGGTTCGGTCGCGGTGTGGTAGTTGTCCTTAATCCATGCCGTGTAGACGTCACAATTGCTGGTCCCCACGCAGCGCAGGAACGCCAGGCGGTTGCCGTCGGGAGAAATCGACGGCGCGACGTCGCGAACCCAATTTCCCTTGGCCGACGTCAGCCAGCGTTTCTCGCCGGTGTCCAGCGCCACCGCCGCGATGGTCCCTTTTCCGTATTCAGGACCTTGCCCGCTTACCAGGATCTGCTTTGAATCGGGCGTCCAGGTAAGCAGCGGCACATGCAGTGTGCGAGGAACATACTCAAGCATGAAGTCGGCAACCTTGCGTTCGGTGCCTCCCATCGGCGGGATCACATACAAGGCGTCCAAAACGCCCACCGGAGACACACGGACGAACGCGATCCAGCGTCCGTCCGGCGACCAGGCCGGCGAGATATCGTCCAGCGGCGTGCTCGTCAGCCGCACGGGGCTGGCCGGGCCGATCATCTTTGCGTAAATGTCGAAGTTATCGAGCTTTTCCCCGTTCCACGTGAAGGCGACCTGATTGCCGTCGGGCGACAATGATGGGTAAACCTCCAGGCCGGGCGAGGAGGTGATCGGTACGACTCGGGCGGTGTTGGTGGCTGCGGGACGACCCGGCCAGAACCAAGCGGCCAGCGCAACCAACAGTGCGATTCCGGCCACGACCGCGGGAATTCTCCAGCGCCGCCAGTAGACGGGCTTAGCTTCCGCGGCTTGCCCGTTGGTCTCCAGGCGCGCCCGGCGGCCTTCCCACCAGGCATCCAATTCTTCTTTGTAAGCGAATACCGAACCCTGCTTTTGATGCGTCAGACGATGAACCGGAAGGCCTTCCTCTCGCTCCCACCGCTGAACCGTACGTTCTCCGCGGTTCAGGTAAGCGGCGATCTCCTTCCATGAGTCCAGCCGGTCCTTTGGGACCAGTTGCGGGCCGGCCATGACAGTACGCGCTGATCCACCCATACCTTTCCTCCCGACTTCCTATTGAGATATGGACGCTCGATGCGCGTGAATGTTCCGTCCGACATCCATATTCGCGCCCGTGCCGGCTCGCCAAACCACGCCAAAGTGCGTCAGAAGCTCTGGCGGTCGGAAATTACCAGTTGAGTTCTTCGGTTAGCATCTCCGGGGCTTCGAAGAGATTCTTACCGAACAGCAGTTTTACCAGTGCGTTCGCATCCGGGATGGTGGTTCCGCCGGAGGCGAAGAACCCGGCGATTTGCGATTGAGCCGAGCTGGCGATGGTCAACCCGGGCAAGGAAATCTGCAAGCCACCCGAGTCGAGATCGAGGAACCCGGCCAGGAACGGATGTGGATTGGCGGGCAGGTCTTTGGCGACCTCGCGCGCCAGATCGTGGCGATAGAATTGCGTGCTCGCGCGCATGTTGGCGGCGCGAATCAACGCGGTGGTTGTGGGGTTCGGAACGCTGCGGTCGCCCTTGGCGAACTGCCACAGCACTTTCTTGATGGGGACGTCGGGCAGCGTCGAGGATGCCAGGTGCGGCGCGTAACTAAGCGGATCGGCGGCGGCTTGCAGCCATTCCATGCGTTCAAAGAAGTTCTGCAATTCGCAGCCCATCCATACTTGATTCACCTTAGCCGGCTGATAGCGCAGCACATAGTTGTCGTCGAAGTCGTTGCCTTTATTGAGTAGGTACGGGTGGCGGGCGGTCAGGAAGGCGCGCAGGTAGGAATGATATCCCTCGCTCCAGCGTGCCACGTCGGTGATGGAACCGCCGCCCACGTTCAGCGCCGCGGCGCTTATGTCGGGCTCGACCGCGTTCAGGATTGTTCCGTAAATGGCGCCAAGCGATTGACCAACATAGTAGATGCGGTTGCCGTCCAAATCCACCACGCCGTCGCCGTCCATGTCCAGCCCCACGCGAATCGCGCGCACAAGCTGCATCAGGTCCACCACCGTCTGGCGGAAACAGTCGCGGAAAGCGACCGGAGCGGGATCGAACACCAGGCAGCCTTCGCTGGCTTCAATCTTGCCGTCGCCATTAAGATCCAGGCTGCGGCCGCCCCCGGCGACTTCCGTTACCGTGCCGCCGGCTTCAGTGATGCGCAAAGTGCTGTTGGGGCCGTAACCGTGGCCGAATGCGTTGATGGCCACCACGGCGAAGCCGGCTCGCGCCATGGTGCTTGCCACCGCGCTTGGGCCGCCCAGTTTGCTGTCGCCGAATCCGTGTCCGAAGATGACCACCGGATGTCCGCCGGTGGGCATGGGCGAACTGGGCAGAAACGCATGGAAGAAGATCTCATTCGATTCGGCCGGCAACTCGACGGGCTTACCCGTCGGCGGCGCGGCAACCAGTTGAGTGTCGTCGAGCACTCGCGGCGAACGGTAGCTGGCGAACGCGAGCTTGCCCACGCCTTGCACTAAGGCGGCGGGCAGCGGGAACGACAGGTCGCGGAATGCATTCGCGTTCGTGCCGGTTTGCTGGCGCCAGGTCATCAACGTGATGCCGGACACGTCAAACACGCTTTTGGTGGCCGTGCGTGTGAATCCAATCTGCGTGTTCCGCAGACGCGCGCGTGCCTGCTCCAGCCACGTTGTGGTGCTCATGGTGGTGAAGATGGACGCACTCACCACACGCCGGTCTTTCCAGCGATCCTGCATGGCGCCGAGCTGCGCGGCCAGTTGCGTGCAATAATCGCCTTGCGGCGTCGCGATGCAGGCAGCGAAAGCGGGATCGGCTTCGACAGGCACGCCGGCGAAGTCCTTCACAGCGTCGGTCACCACCAGCAGGTAGCGGCGGTGTTGATCGAGCACGCTGTCGGGTTTGGCATAGCCGATGTAAGTGGCTGGATCGAAGATCGTCTGGTTGATGGCGATGACGTCGCCGGGTTTGTTCAGTCCGGCTTCTTCCTGAGTCAGGTTGTCCAGCGCAACCAGGAACACGCCCGAACCGATGGTGCTAGGGTCGACGAATCCGGAGAAACGCACGCTCAAGCGCGGCGAAGGGTTGAAGCCGTCCAGTTGATTGAGCAGCCGCGTCTGGGCACACTCGCCGCTCAGTTCCTCGCAATTGATCAGCGGCAAATTCACGCGCCGTCCGGTCTTCTGTTCCGCGTCGGATACGGTAAGCGCGTCGGTCGGGTACGGTCCTACGTCGATGCGTGCAGGATCGAACAGCGCTCTTACGCCGGCTTCCAAAGACCACGAGCCAAGCGTCAACGAAACCACCAGCAACCATCCGCGGGCACCCATACCCACAACTGTATCGAATTTCGAAGGGTGCACAAGCGGAGCGGGTCTTTCAGATCTTGAGAAAGAGCTTGCGCCGGTACATCCAGAACAGGATCACCCAGTAGGTTGCGAGGACCGCCACGCCTTCCAGGAACGGTTGATAGGCGGGTCCGAGCCACGCAAACACGCCCGCGCCCAAGTGTATGCGGAAGGAATCCGCGATGAACTTCTCGAACAGGTGCGCGATCATGTATGCCGCGATCGAATTCATACCCACCACGATGAGTGGATAGGACCATTTGCGGTAACCCTTCATGTCGATCACCCAACTGAACGCCGCCGTGAACAGGAAACACATGCCTCCGCTGGCCAGCGTCCAACTGGGCGTCCAGATGCGCTTCACTGCCGGACAGATTCCGGCGAAGTGCAGCAGCGTGCCGGCCGCGAGCAGCGCCACGCCCGCCACCAGCAGGCGCTTCAAGGGGATTTTCGGAGCCTCGGCGCGCAACCAGCCGCCGGCGATCAACCCGAGGATCATGGTGCCGAGCGTGGGGATGAAGCTCAACGTCAAGTACCCGCCGCGATTGGCGATGAACGGTTTCTCGCGCGGGAGCAGGTTCATGAACCACTGGTCGAAGGCCAAACCGAGATTGGCGTTCTTGTTCCAGTGCGCGGCGAGTCCGGTGTAGTTGTGCGCCCAATCGGATGGCACGCCGACGGCTTGATAATCGTAGCCCGGGCCGGGCACCGGATAGAGCGCCCACGCCGCCCAATAGGCCACCAGGATGACGGCCAGCGCGGTCCACTGCCAGCGCGGTGCGCGGAATCCCAACAAGAACAGGAACGGATAGCCCAGGCCGATCTGCGTCAGCGTGTCTTCAAAAGTGAAGTTGGTTTGCGAATTGCTCATCGAGCGCAGGAAGATGCCCAGCGCGATCAACAAAAACGCGCGCCACAGTGTGTGGCCGAACATGCGCTTGAATGTGGCGCCCTTCGCCAGGCGGCTGGCGATGGAATAGGGCAGCGCGACGCCCACCAGAAAGGAAAACGAAGGCTGGATCATGTCGTGCAGCGAACCTCCGGCCCAGGCTACGTGCGACTGGTGGTAAGCGACGAAAGCCCAAAACCAATTTCCGGGCAACGCCTGCGCTACACGAGACAGGCGCAGTACCTCCGCCATCATCAACATCATTACGAAGCCGCGATACGCATCGACGGCTACATTCCGTGCTGGAGCTTGCACACTCCACCTCCAATGATCTTGGGCAAGGCTCAGACGATGATAGCGGATTCGCGTCGCAGTGTGGAGACCTGACTCGCGCTGGCAGGTCGCTGAAAAACGGGACAGACTGCTCTGCCCCGCGCGGCAGGCTCCGCGATTTCAGCGTCCTCCATCGGGGGCAGAGTGGTCTGTCCCTGGTTTTCAGCAGCCTGCTGGTGGTGCGCGGTACCATTTGTAGGTATCGCACTTCATGAGTCAGAAAACCGCCGTGATCATCGGCGCGGGGCCAGCCGGCCTGACCGCCGCCTACGAGTTGTTGTTGAAGGGCGTGGCGCGGCCCATCGTAATCGAGAAAAGCGAGTACATGGGCGGCATCTCCCGCACGGTCAACTACAAAGGAAACCGCATCGACGTCGGCGGACATCGCTTCTTCTCCAAATCGGATCGCGTGATGAATTGGTGGCTGAATGTGCTGCCGCTGGATGACGCCGCCGCGGACCGCGTCATGTTGCTGCGATCTCGCAAGTCGCGGATCTACTATCTGCGGCGCTTCTTCAATTACCCCATCACGTTGAGCAAGGACACGCTGCTCAAGCTGGGCGTTTGGCGGACGCTGCGCATCGGGTTCAGTTACATCAAGAGCGCGCTGTTTCCGCTGCCCGAGGAGCGCACGCTCGAGGATTTCTTCATCAACCGTTTCGGCCGCGAGCTGTACTTGACCTTCTTCAAGTCCTACACCGAAAAGGTCTGGGGGATTGCCTGCAACCAGATCAGCGCCGAATGGGGCGCGCAGCGCATCAAGGGGCTTTCGGTGTGGGCTACGCTGCTGCACGCGTGCAAGAAGGCGTTTGGCGGCAATTCGACGTCGAGTGGAGTGTCGCAGAAGGATACTGAAACGAGTCTGATCGAGCAGTTCCTGTATCCCAAATACGGTCCCGGGCAGATGTGGGAAGAGGTGGCCAAGCGCGTCCGCGAGATGGGCGGCACCATTCTCACCAATTGCCAGGCGACGCGGATACTCACTCGCGGCGAACGCGTGCGCGGGGTGGAAGCTCTTCGCGACGGCGCGGGCGCGCCGGAAACGTTCGAAGCCGATTACGTTTTTTCGACCGCTCCCATCCGCGAACTGATGCGCATGCTCGATGTGCCGCCGCCCGCGAGCGTGCTGGAGGTCTCCGACGGGTTGGTCTACCGCGACTTCATCACCGTGGGCTTGCTGGTGAGCGGCTTGAAGATCCACGATCAAACGCCGGAAGGCAAGAAACTGGTGGCGGACAACTGGATCTACATCCAGGAGCCGGACGTTCTGCTGGGCCGCCTGCAGATCTTCAATAACTGGAGTCCGTACCTGGTAGCGGATCCGTCGCGCGTGTGGCTGGGCCTGGAGTACTTCTGCAACATGAGCGACGAACTTTGGCGGCTTTCCGATACGGACATGATCGAACTGGCCAAGCGTGAGTTGAGCCGCATCGGCATCATCGAAGCCTCGGCCGTACTGGACGCGACGGTGCTGCGGATGGAAAAGACCTACCCGGCGTACTTCGGCACCTACGACCGCTTCCAGGAGATTCGCGATCACGTGGACCGTTACGAAAACCTGTTTCTGGTGGGCCGTAACGGCATGCACCGCTACAACAACCAGGACCACTCGATGCTGACAGCCATGACCGCGGTGGACAACATCGCAGCCGGCAAAACGGATAAGAGCGAACTCTGGGCGGTCAACACCGAAACGGATTACCACGAAGAGAAGCGGTGAAGGTTTTCCGAAAAAAGGCTTCCGTAATTCCCGTTTCAGATGTATTTTGAGTAACTAGGAGGTTGCGATGAACGTCCCGCGGCGGTTCGTTGTTCCCCTACTTCTCAGCCTGGCAACCCTGTTCGTTCCCTTGGTGTCGCAAGGCGCTCCCAAGAAGAAAAGCTCGCCTTCGCCGAAATACACGGTCACCGGCCGGATCACGGGGCTTGCGCCCCAGCATCATGCCCGTGTCACGGCAACCGGAGGCAACCATCCCGCTCACACGGCCACCACTCATCAGGACGGCATCTACACGCTTCGAAGTATGGTTGCCGGTTCCTACACCGTGCGGCCGTCGCGCGCCGGATACACTTTCTCGCCGACATTCCGGACTGTCGCCGTAACCAATAGCGATCGCAACGGGATCGATTTTGTCGCGCACCCGCAGCCGGTCAAGAAAAAGCGATAGG
>CAZDIZ010000209.1:0-2672 GCA_964505625.1 uncultured Solibacteraceae bacterium
ACGCGCGTGGCGCGCCAGGCGGGAACCGAAACGGCGGCCACGGTGACTGCACTCAGCAGCAGCGACAGGCCAGCGTACACCGCTGGATCGTTGGGCTTCACCTCGAACAACATACTCCCAAGCAAGCGCGTCGCGGCCATGGCGCCAACCAACCCGAGCACCAACCCGGCGAGCGTCAACCGCAGCCCTTCGCGTAAAACCATACCGAACACCGTGCGGAAGTCCGCGCCCAGCGCCATACGGATTCCAATCTCGCCCGATCGCTGCACCACCAGGTACGCCATCACTCCATAAATCCCGACCACCGCCAGACATAGCGCCAACGCCGCCAGGATGCCCAGAATCAGCGTGCGAAAACGAGCCGCCGCGACGTTTTCCGCAAGCGACGCTTCCAGCGTGGTGAACTTGATGGGCACGTCCGGCGATAGTGCCAACGCTTTTCGGCGCAGCGACGGCGCAAGCGACGCCGGATCCATCGGCGAGCGCACCACGATCTGCATCCTGGTGGCAAAATTGGGATGCTGCGCGTTCGGCATGTAGATGGCCGGCAGCGCCTCGCTCGCTGGCCCGTACTGACGTATGTCGCCCACGACGCCGACGATGCGCATTCCGCGATTGGCGCGCTCATCCATGCCGCAGACGATGACGCGGCCGATCGGGTCCTGATTCGGAAACGAATGCCGCGCCAGAGCCTGATTCACGATGGCCACCAGCGGCGCATCGTAGGAATCGGTCTCCGCGAAGTCCCGGCCGCGAATGAACGGAATGCCCAAGGTGCGAAATGTGCCGGGCGTCATTTCGGTGTACATCGTCTTTGGTGGATCGGGTTGCGTGCTTCCAGCGGGAGGACGGCGGTCCACCCAATGGCCGCCCCACGACCACGAGTCGCCTCCAATCAGCGAACGCATTCCGCCCGCGGACGACACGCCTGGGATCGCCGCCACTTCGGCAACTAAGCGGCTGTAGAACTGCGCGGCCTTCGGTGCGTCCTCCGGGCGGCTGGACGGGTAGGCGGCCTTCATCACCAAAACGCTTTCGGGCCGAAAACCGAGTTCCACGTTCTGCAAACGAACGAAGCTCTTGATCAACAAACCAGCGGCGGCCAGCAACACCACCGAGAGCGCGATTTCGCCGACCACCAGAAATGCGCGCAAGCGTCCCGTGCCGGCGCCGCCCGCGGACCGGCCACCGGACTGCTTCAAGGATTCGTTCACGCTCACACGGCACGCCTGCAAGGCCGGCACGGCGCCGAATAGCAACGAAGTCAGGATCGAAAGTCCCGCGGCGAACCCGAGCACGCGCACGTCAAACGATGGTTCGCCCAAACGGCTGATTTCCGCAGGTGCAAGTGAGAGCAGAGCGCGCGTGCCCCAGTGCGCCAACAGCAACGCAAGCGCGCCCACCGGAATCGCCAACGCCAAACTCTCGGCCATCAACTGCGCGATCAATCGAAATCGCGACGCACCCAGAGCGATGCGGACCGCCATTTCGCGTGCGCGCGCGGCGGCTTTCACCAGCAGCATTCCGCTCAGGTTCACGCACGCAATCAGCAACACCGCACCCACCGCGGCGCACAGGACCAACAGCGACGGGCGTACGTGCGCGACCATTCGTTCACGCAGTCGAGTTAGTCTGACGTTCGTTGCACGGTTGCTCGATGGATACTGTTGCTCCAGCCGAGCGGCGATCGCGGTCATCTGCGATTGTGCCGCCCCCAACCCGACGCCCGGCCGAATGCGTCCGACCGCGAGGAAGTTGTGCGCACCACGGCCCATTTTGTAACGCAAGTGTAGCGGCAACCAGATTTCGGTCTTGCCAGGGAAGCGAAACTCCTGCGGCAGCACACCGACGACGGTGAGCACTGCGTCGGACAGACGAATGGTCTGACCCAGAACGCGCGGGCTCGCGCCGAAGCGGCTACGCCAGTAGCTTTCGTTGATCACGGCGACGTTGGCGGTGTCCGATCCAAGATAGTCGTCAGCGCCAAACAGACGGCCTTGCGCCGCCCGCGTTTTGAAGACGTCGAAGAACTCCGGCGTAACTGCTGACGCCTCGGCGTACTCGGCCGCCTCGCCGGCTTTCACCGGAGCGGCAAAGCTCGTGTAGAACGACATCGCCGCAAAGGTGGTGTTCTGATCGTGCCAATCCTGAAAATCGGGCACGGAAACCAGCATGCTGTCGCCGGTGTCTTTCTTGATGGTCGACAGATCGACGATGCAATCGGGATCGGGATACGGCAGCGGTTTGATCAGCAGCGCATTCACCACGCTGAACACCGCCGTGTTGGCGCCCACACCCAGCGCGACGATCAGGATGGCTGCGATGGCGAATCCCGGGCGTTTGCACAAAGAACGCAGGCCGAACTTCAGATCCCTGCCGAATCGTTCCAGCAGCGCCCAACTCCAGGTCTCTCGAGTGACTTCGGCTATCAGGGCCCGATTGCCGAATTCGCGGCGAGCATAAAGCTCCGCCTCCTTCGCCGATTCGCCACGATCCATCCGGTCCTGCTTCGACATGGCCAGATGCGCTTCGATCTCGGCTTCAATCTCACTGTCGCGGCTGCGCCAGCGCTGCAACCGCCGCCACGGATTCATGCTCATGCCAAGCTCCCGTCGGCCTTCATCAGATTCGCAATCGCCGCCGTCAATTGATTCCAGCGCTCTTCGGATGCC
>CAZDIZ010000209.1:2772-3867 GCA_964505625.1 uncultured Solibacteraceae bacterium
TCGAGAGTGCCCTGTAGAAGTTCGATGCGGTTCTGGTAGCGTTCGGAGTTGGCCATGGTATGGATGTAGTCATTCTACACCCATGCCTGTAGACTGTCTACTCCCTATGTGCTGGTGGGTGCGTCCACTACCACGAGTGCTTCCGCATCTTCGCCGTATGGAGCTTTGGCCAGCAGCACGCCGCCCGGGCCCATGGCGATGGAACAACCGATGCACTTACGCCCTTTCCACGGGCCTCCGGTGAGCCAGCCGACGTTGCTCACGCCCACCACCGTCAACTCGTGCTCGCGCGTAAGTGTCGAGTAAGCGCCCAACCACAAGTCGCCGTACGGCTCAGCCGCATTGTCGTGATCGGCATCCACGGCCCAGGCGCATGGCGAAAGCAGAAGGCGCGCGCCCATTTGCGCCAGCGCGCGGCCGAGACACAATGACTCGGGGAAATTGTCCGCGCAGATCGCGATGCCCACTACTCCAAACGCGGTCGAGGCCACGGCGAGACTTTCGCCGGTCGCGTAAAGATCGCGCGCGATGTCGAGTTCGTTGATCTTGCGATGGCGCAGCAGGATTTCGCCCGTCGGTGCAAGCAGCACCGCCGCGTTGTAGACGCGCTCGCCAGCGCGCTCACTGAGTCCCGCCACCACGTGGATCGAACAGCGGCGCGCGGCATCGGCCAACACTTGCGAAGCTGGTCCGGGAATAGGCTGCGCTTCGGTTCGTGCGCCGGGCCAGGTCCATCCCAGATCCAGGCATTCGGGCAACACCACAATGCCGGCATGCTCATCGGCTGCACGCTCGATCATGCGCCGCGCCCGCGCAAGATTCGCTTCCCGCTCGCCGCAGACCACCAGCACCTGCGCCATGGCGATGCGGACGGTAGCGGACTGCGAAGACATTTGACTCTCCATTGTCCAACGAAGCATCGCGCTGTGGTAGCCTCGCGCGTATGAAGTCCTCGAATACCTTCCGCCGCAATATTCTGCGCGGCGCGCTGGCCGCGCCGCTCGCGCTCTCGTCGGCATCGGCCGCGCCCGCCGCGGGTCCGCATCCGATGGACGTCCCGGGCGGGCTGAGTCATTTGTTCTTGAAGCGCAAAGC
>CAZDIZ010000209.1:3967-5557 GCA_964505625.1 uncultured Solibacteraceae bacterium
GCCAAGGGCGCGCGGCTCGCCATCGAGAATCAGGGAAGTAAGCCTCTACGCGCGCTCTACTGGTACACCGATTACGAGCAATACGATTCGCTGCCCGAACACGCCCTACGCTTCCATGCCTTCTGGAAACGCGAGAATCCCTTCCCGGCGGCATACGACATCGCGCATCCGCCGGCCGGACCGCTGCTGAATAAGGACGGCAAACGCAATTACGTGATTCTCGACGCGCGCGGCGAAGGCCACTACGTGGGCTGCAATCTGAGCGTGGACAATTTAAATCCGCACCACGGCTTCAGTTGGTTCGGCGAAGGCGACGACATGATCTTCATCGACGGCGAACCGCTGCCATCGCTTGCCGGCACCGGCACCGAAGATTATTTCTGTTACGCCTGGGGCTATCCGGGAGGTTTGAGTTCGACACCCTATCACGGCATCACCGTGGTGGGCGAGTTGAAAGGCAAGGTGATTTACTCCGGCAAGTGGACCATGTTCCGCTTTCACGTGGAAGATCCCGTGCAATTTGAGAAATCCATCCAGGTAACCATTGAAGCGGGCCACGCCAACGTGCACGCCAACGACATCGCCTCGACAGCATATTGGTACCAGCGGGAACCGCACGCGCCCTTCCCCGCACTGCCGGCGGTCGAAAGACGCTTGCCAATCCCAGAATGGGACAGTTTACGGCAATTTTGGAAAACGTTATAGGGAATAAAGGGCGCAGCCGTCCCCGCTAGGGCAAATAAGTAGGTAACCTTACAAGGAAACTCGGATTCCTCGCTGAGCCGGTCCGTAGTGTACTAGACTTGCGGTCCTATTGTGGCCGCCTGTCTGCGAGGTGTCATGAGAAAGAGTCTGTTACCACTGCTGGGCATTGCGCTCGTCGTGGCGATTCTGGCTACAGCGGTATTTTACGGACTGTTTTTGTCGAAATTTCAGAGCGCTCCCGCCGCGAATGCGGGACCAACGGTAGTGGTGGCAGCGCGCGATCTGCAACGCGGCGCGGTGCTGAAGCCCACCGACGTGAAAGTGATGAATTGGAGCGGCGCGGCACCGCTCAAGGGCGCGATGAGCACGCCCGAACAGGTGGCAGGCATGACTCTGACCGCCGCGGTGCAGGAAAACGAGCCGGTCACCGAAGCGCGCGTGGCGTCGGAAAAGGGCGGCGGCGGCCTCGGCATCGCTTCCGGCATGCGCGCGGTCTCCGTGCACGTGGTGGATTCCAGCGGCGTGGTGGCCATGCTGCAGCCGGGCCACAAGGTCGATGTTCAGGTAGTAGCGGCACCCAACAGCCAGAACCAGGAAGACATCCGCATACAAACCATGCTGCAACGCATGGAGGTACTAGCGGTTAGCACGCATCTGGAAAGCTCGACGGGCAGATTCCCGGGTCAGGTGATCACCTTACTCGCCACTCCGGCGGAGGCTGATATGCTCGGACTGGCCGACTCGCTGGCGCGTATTCGCATCACGCTGCGGAATCCCATGGATGAGCAGCGCGGGCGTTTGGGTTCGGTAGGACTCCCCGCGTTGTTCCGTCCGGGCGTATCGGGCGCGGCCGCACTGCCCACCATGCGCGCGGCGGCCAAACCG
>CAZDIZ010000209.1:5657-9057 GCA_964505625.1 uncultured Solibacteraceae bacterium
CCCGACGGCGAGGAAGCGCCGGACAGCATAACCTTCGAACCGGAATCGCCGCTGCTACTCAAGAACACCGAAGACGAGTTGAGCACGATTTCTATATGGGCGAACGTGCTGGCGCGCTTCGATTTCGTCGAAGGAATGCGGACACGCATCGCCCAGGCGGGGTTGAACTGGTCGGTGGGACGCGTCACCGCGTTCATGTTGCTGAACGGCGCGGTGGCTTGGGCGTTGTTCCGCGACCTGGAAAGCGCGCCGGGTTGGGCTGTCGCGTTGATTGCACTTGGCGCGTCGTTTCTGCCTTACGGCTACGTGCTGCGCCGCCGTTCGCGGCGCATGCTGCGGATTGAAGAGCAGTTTCCCGACGCGCTCGATTCGCTGGCGCGCGCGCTTCGAGCCGGGCATCCGTTCTCGGCCGGCCTGCAACTGCTGGCGCAGGAAACGCCGGAGCCGTTGGCGGGAGAGATGCGCAAGACGTCCGCCGAAGTCCATCTGGGCCGTTCCTGGGATGTCGCGCTGGATAATCTGGCAAGCCGGTTGCCGCTGCCGGAGATGAGCCTGTTCGCCGCCGCCATACAGCTTCACGGACGCACCGGCGGCAAGCTGGGCGAAGTGCTGGGCAACCTGGCCGAGACCATGCGGGAGAGCGTGTCGCTGCGCGGAGAAGTGCGCGCGTTGGCCGCGCACGGCCGCCTGAGCGGCGGTGTGCTGACGGTGCTGCCCATCGGCATCGCCATCATTCTCACGTTTGTGAATCCGTCGTACTTGGGATCGTTGTTCGGGCATCCGCTCGGCAAGCACCTGGTGGCCGGCGCCATCGGCTGCATGGTGTTGGCGCACTTCATCATTCGCAAGATCGTGGATATCAAACTATGACCCCGGAACTGATCTTGCTCGGCGCGTTCTTCTTCTTCGTGGTGTTGGCCGTCATGGCCGTGGGCTATTTCTTCATGGTGCGCCCCAAGCCGAGCCCGGCCGCAACAACATCGATCTTCACAAGTGCCGAGCCGGGTGAGGTCAGCGAAGAGCCCACGCTGCGGGATTCGTTCGTGGATGCCATGCGCAAGGTGGGCGGAGCGTTCCCCACCGCGACCACGGCAAGCAGCGCGGTGCGCCGGCGGTTGGAAGCGGCCGGGTTCCGTTGGGAAGGCGCATCGCAGGTTTTGTTCGGCATCAAGTACGCCGGAGCGCTGTTTCTGGCTGGGTTGGGCGGCGCCACAGCCGCGCAGTCCGGACAGGAAGCGTTCGGCGTCGTGCTGGGTGCGCTGTGCTTGGGCGCGTTCGGATTCCTGGTTCCGGATCGCGTGCTCGAAGTGATGATCCGAAACCGCGCGGAGCGCTTGCGGCGTGCGTTGCCGGCGGCACTGGATCTGCTGGTGTTGGGCCTGGAAGCGGGCCAATCGGTCGATCAGGCCATGCTCGAAACCAGCCGTTCGCTGCGCAACATGCACCCGGACCTGAGCGCGGAATTGTACCGCGTGCATCTGGAAGCGCGCGCCAACAAGAGCCGCCTGGATGCGTTTCGACACTTGGCTGAACGTAACCGGCAGCCGGAACTGACCAAACTGGTGAACCTGATGATCGATAGCGACCGTTTCGGCACCAGCATCGCCCCGGCGCTACGGACGCACGCGCGCTATCTGCGCACGCGCTTCCGTCAACGCGCGCAGGAATCCGCCCGCAAGGTGAGTGTGAAGCTGGTGTTCCCGGTCTTCTTCCTGATTCTTCCCTCGGTGCTGCTGGTGACGCTGGGCCCGGCCCTGCTGCAAATGAAGCAGCAACTCGAAAGCATCATAAAGTAGAAACACCCACGCAACGCCGCATTTGCTACTCTCACTGTTGGCACAATGAGAGGAAATCAGTTGAGAATAGTTATGCTGCTCGGATTGATCGCGCCGTTGACACTCGCGAATGGCGCCGAGCCTTGGGATCTTCGCGATCACACGCCGCTCGCCGATGTCATCGTGCAGAGTCACCGCGGAGCCGGTGAGCTGAACTCGGAGAACTCTATCGAAGCGTTCGAGTTGGCCTGGAAGCTGGGCACGGTACCGGAGGCCGATCTGCGCACCACTCGCGACGGGATCATCGTCGCGTTTCACGATAATAACTTCAGCCGCATCCTGCCCAAGGCCAGTCCCGGCGAGCAGAAGCGCGCCATACAGGATCTTACTTGGGACGAAGTATCGCGCCTGGACGTCGGCGCCTGGAAGGGCGAGAAGTTCGCCGGGCAGCGCGTGCCGCGCATGACGGCCATTTACGAGATTCTGCGCAAGTACCCCAAACGGCGCATGTACATCGACATCAAGAACGTGGATCTCGATCAACTGGCGCGGGAAGCCGCCGCGGCCCGCGTCACCGCGCAACTGATCCTGGCTTCGACCGACTATGCCGTCATACGGCGCTGGAAGGAACTGGCGCCCACTTCCGCCACCTTACACTGGATGGGCGGAAGTGAAGAGCAACTGGCGAAACGGCTCGCCGCATTGCGCGAGATCAAGTTCGCCGCCGTCGACCAGCTTCAGATTCACGTGCATGCCAAGGATGGCCGGATCGATCCGTCGCCCGCGTTTATCATGGAGACGGGCCGCGAGTTACGCAGTCACGGCGTCGTCTATCAGGTCTTCCCGTGGCAGAGTAAGGACCCCACGTTGTTCCGCCTGCTGATGAGTTACGGCGTGGCCAGTTTCGCCACTGACTATCCCGACGTGGCCATGCAGGCAATTCGCGATTATTACGCCGAACGGAGCGCCAAACCCAAGCCATGAACGACAGCCATGCCTACTGGCGCAACCGGATTCTCATTTCCACGATCATCGGCTACGCGCTGTTCTACTTTGTCCGCAAGAACCTGAGCGTGGCCATGCCCGCCATGGAGCACGACCTGGGCATCAGCAAGAGTCAGCTCGGCCTGTTCCTCACCTTGCACGGCGTGCTCTACGGTGTGTCCCGCTTCGCCAACGGGTTTCTGGCCGACCGCTTCAGCGCGCGTTGGCTGATGCCCGCCGGCCTCGTGCTGTGCGCGGCGGTGAACTTCGGCTTCGGGCTGAGTACGGCGGTGATGACGCTAGGAGTGTTCTGGGTGCTCAACGGCTGGTTTCAAGGCATGGGCTTTCCGCCGTGCGCGCGTTTGATGACGCACTGGTTCCCGCCGCGCATCCTGGCCACGAAGATGTCCATCTGGAACAGCTCGCATTCGCTCGGCGCGGGCTTCGTGGTGGTGCTGTGCGGATACCTGGTGACGCGCGACTGGCGCCTGTGCTTCCACGTTCCGGCAGCGATCGCGCTGGTGGGATCGGTGCTGTTGTTCGCGGCGTTGCGCGACACGCCGGAATCCATGGGACTCGCGCCCACCGAAGGCACCACCGAACCGGCGAACGCGAACTCGCCCACGCGGAGCACGTGGCAA
>CAZDIZ010000210.1:0-8956 GCA_964505625.1 uncultured Solibacteraceae bacterium
GCTCGCTCGCGTAATCGTAATCGAGCTCCGAACGCAGCGCGCGCGCCATGGTGAAGTAGGGTGAACCCCAACGGTAGCGCACAATCTCGTCGTCCAGTTTGATGGAGGTGTCGGGATAGAACGCCGCCACGTCGATCGCGGGCTTGGCGCGCTGGTCGAGCATTGGTCCCAAGCGGACCCAGGCGTCCACGGCCTGGTCGTTCGCGGTGAGGTTTCCGCCGTAGTAAAACAAGTGCACGGCGCCCGTCGTGACAGCGTTGTACAAGCGCGCCACCACGCCGCGCTTCGATCCGAACCCGCCGGGCTCGTAGCCCAGCGCAGCGCCGTAGAAACGCGCCGCGGAGCTGGCCATGCGCGTGATGGTGAAGTTATCGGGGAAATTGTCGCTTTCGTTGGTCAGCCGGATGCCGCCACCGATGCGCGCCATGCTGCGCGCTTGATAGCTGAAGTCGGTGCCGATCTGCACCGGCCCCCAACCGCCGGAGGACTGATGGATCACGGTATGCGGCATGGCCTGGCGTGACCAGATGGCCCACTTCTCGCACCATGCGCTCATTTCGCCGAAGTACCACGTGGCGAAGTCCACACGCTGCCGCCGCGTCCGGGCGGTTTCAGGCAGGAACGTCTTGATTTGATCGAATGACTGGTAGGAACTCTGCCATGCCTGGTTCAGTTCGCCGATGTTCTTATATTGCGCGGCGAGATATTTGCGGAAAGCGGCCTGAGCCAAGTCGTCACCGGCCCAGTAGCCGATGTGCGTGTGATGGTTGCGGAACTTGTAGCCGGGGCCTTTGGCCGGATACTGCGCTTCGCCGTAATCACCGCTGGGACCGAGGCGGATGCCGAGCAACATCTTGCGATCTCCGTAGCGCGCACCGAATTCCCGAATGAAGCGGCTGGCGTACTCGGTCTGGAACGGCTGAAAAATGGACTGCGTGTCGTGCTTGATGCCGTGTTCCAAACACACGAATCCGTAGTTATCTTTCGATTCGTAGAGCCAATCCGGCAGCGCGTAGCCGGAACCGGCCAGCAGCATGGGGAACCAGCGCATGCCGTGCTTTTCGATTTCGTTGGCGATGGCGTCGTAGAAGCTCCAATCGTAAACGCCGCGCTGAGTCTCCACCCAGCCCCAGCGCACGTAAGTTTCAACACCGTTGAAACCCAGCGCACGGAACATGGGCAGTTCATTGCGCAATCCCGCCAGCGCTTCATCCAACTCGGCGCGATTCTGCACGTGGCCGGCCGCCGCCACCACGCGTTCGCCATCCACCTGGAACTTGACGGCCGGATCCACCAGCGGTGCGTACTCGAGCTTGGGCTGCTCGGTGGTGACCCAGAGCGCGTGCAGATAATCGAGCCCGACGACGTGGATCGAATCCTTGATGGCCGCCGCATCGTACTGCAACGTGGCGCGGCGCAGCTTTCCGGTATTCACGCGCACCGTGCCCCATTGGCGCGCTTCGCGCACGCCGGGAGAAACCGAGATCACGCCGAAACCGCGGTCAAGAAATTCGACCACCAGCCAGACGCGGCCCGTCACCGGACGGCTCACCTTGAATGCATACGCCGCCCGCGAGAAGTATTCCTTGCTTGGGTCCAGACGGATGACCGCCGTACCCGCAACCGTTTCCTCGCGTGTGACTGAACCGGGGTTCGCAACCATCGCGAGCCCGCTTTGTTTGGAAGGTTGACCGGCTTCCCAGCGAACCAGATCGGCCGCGCTAGCGGCAGCCATAAACGCCGCGCAAACGGCGGCCAGACGCACCCACTTTGACATCAGCATCAAGGTAGGCATATCAGACCGGCTTCGCGCGGCGCAACCAAGCACCGTTCAGTCAGGCAGATTGGCGTTCTTGCGCTAGCGGCGCTTGCGCACGCCGAGAGCTTTTCGGATCACTTGCTCGCGATCTCCGGCTTCCCACGCGCGATGAATGTCGGCTTCGGCCACGCCGCCGGCACGGCCCAGCAGAATGTAGGCCGGCAGCGCGTGCGACAGGCTCTTCCAGCGCGCCATCTCGGCCAACGGCTCCAGCGCGCGCTCGCGAATCAGCGTCAGCGCGTCGGGGTTGCGGTCCTCGGTCACGTGCAGCAACGCCAAGCAAGCCTTGTTGCGATCGCTCCATACGATGGAGTTGAGCATCTCGACAAACCAGGTGGCGGAGACCTTAATGCCCTGCTCCGGATCGCGACGCGCCAGCACGGCGAATGCCGCGAGCGCCCGTGCGGCGTTATTGCGCACCGCATCGTCGCTGTCCTGCAGAGCGTATTGCAGATCGTTCACTACCAGCGCCTTCTTGGGCACGTAGCCGAGCACTGCAGCGGCGATCGCGCGCTGATCATCGTCGACCGAATTGCGCAGCACGTCGCGCAGCAGCGCCGTATGCTCGCCCGCCAGTTTCATGAAGCGTTGCTGCAGCGCCCAGCAGGCCGGATCGGCCATGCGCGAATGCCCTTCGACGAGATCCTCGGAGGACTGCCCGCGCCGGGCGGCGTCTTCCACCGCCCGCAGAAACTGGACGTAGGTTTCGAGAATCTCCGGCGGAAGCGAAACGTCCTTGACGGGCAGCGGCCGGAATTCGGAATGCGGAGCTCCCTTCTCTTCGATGCCTACGAACAGGATGGCATCCCCGCCCGAGCAGCAAACCGCTTCCACGCGCGCGCGAACCACACCGGAAACGGTTTCCAGGCGTTCTTCGACGGCGCTTTTCGATGGCGGCATGGGATCGCCTTCCTTCACACCGAGAGCCGCTTCAATGCGATCCCGCTTCACTTTGCGGATGCCGTAGAAGTCGATGATGCCGACACGCGGGACCTGCGCCGCCGCGAGACCGGCCAAAAGCAGAAATGAGATGATTAGCCGCAAGGAAGATTGGACGCGCTCACCGCGCCCGCCGTTGCGCGATTGGGCTCGAAATCTAGCTGCCAGACTTGCGGGCCTCCTTCACCGAAAGCAGGAACTCGGTACCGGGAGCGAAGTCCACGGCATTGCCCTTCACCGTCATCTGAATCATGACGATGGAGGCTGCCGCGCCCACACCAGCACCGATGGCCGCGCCCTTGGCGCCGCCCGCGATACCGCCAATGAGAGCG
Organism: uncultured Solibacteraceae bacterium; assembly: GCA_964505625.1. Classification (GTDB taxonomy): domain Bacteria; phylum Acidobacteriota; class Terriglobia; order Bryobacterales; family Bryobacteraceae; genus JAJFUV01. The sequence goes on from CAZDIZ010000210.1 coordinate 3,091, forward strand.
CCGAGGCCCGTGCCCAGGGCGGCTTTGCCGATGTTGTTGGTCTTCTTGATGACGCGGCCTTCTTCATCCACGTCCTGCTGACCCTTGGAATTGGTCACCGACTTCACCGACGATTGCACGCCAATGTTGTTGCCGCCGTGATGCAACGACTCGAAGGTGAAATTCAAGATGGCTTCGCCCTTCATCTTGCCGCTCGACTTCACCTGCGTGACCTTGCCCTCCATGATGTCGCCCTTGAATTCCTGCGGGCTGAGCACTTGCGCGGTGATCTTGTCGCCCTTCTGGCTGGTCTTGGTACTCAGCGGGCCGAGCAGCTTGACCCGGAAATCCGTTTCAGGCACCGTTTGAGCCGTGAGCGTCAGACTCGAAACGGTCATCCAAACTCCCAACAAACCGACTACCGTGGCGATTCTCTTCATGGTGGCTCTCCCTATCTCAGTATGGACCATTTGATGGTTACGACACTGTGACGCTTGCCGCGGCTGCGAACCGTGAGCCGTTTCCAGCCGTTGGACGGGCTGGGCGTTTCGGCCAACGCGAATTCTCTCTGGTCGATTTCGATCATCACCGGCACTCCCGGCAACGCGCCCGTGAGAGTTCCGGAAGTTGCCGTGCTCCCGTCGATGGTGAACGATTCGTTCTTGTCGAGGCGCCCCGACCAAAGGATGACACCGGCGGTGGCTCCGCTGTACGGGCTGTGCGCGGCGGCGGGCGGCGGTGTGCTGGACCGCGGCGTTTCGCTCGGAATGGGAGTCTCGGGTCTAAATACTTCCACACGCCTCGGCGGTTCGGCCGCTGGAGCCGCGGGCGGCGGCGCTTCGGCCGGAGGCGCGGTAGCCAGCGGTTGATTTTGCGCGGGCGGTGGATTGTCGGCCACAAGCGGCGGCGACGATGCAGCCGGCGCCGGGGAACTCCAATTTCCACCCGGCGAACCGCTTGACTGCGAGCTTTGGCTCGATGGAGCCGATGGCGGCGCGGTCTGATCGTAACCCGGAGTTACGGGCGTTCCGCCCATGGCCATTTGCTCGCCGCCGGCGGGCGTCGAGCCGGGTTGCTCGGCCGTGGCCGGTTGCTGCTGATCGGTACCGGCAACGGGTCCTGTCGGCGCGGATGAAAAGAACTTCTTGTACGCGAAGAAGCCGCCCACTCCGAGCAACGCCACCACCACAACAACGACCACGAAAACCAGCGCGCCACTTTTCTTCTGCTCCTGAGGCGCAACCGGCGGAGCGCTCTGCCACGCGGGTGCAGCGACAGGCGGCGGCGGCGCCATGGGCATTTCAGGCAGAGGCGGGGGAGCCATGGATGGTTCCGGCGCGGGCGGAGGCGGAGGTGGGGCTACAGACGGCTCCGGCACTGGGGGCGGAGGAGGAGCGGCGGCGACTGGTGGCGGCGGTTCCACGATGGGAGGCGGCGCGGGTGCCGGCGGAGCGGCCGCGGACACGCCGGTCCCGCACGCGATACAGAACTTCACGTTGGGCGGCACGTCGGCGCCGCAGAAGCTACACTTCACGCGCGCTTCGGCCGACGGCGGTGCCGGTGGTGGAGCGGCCGGCGGCGGCGCGGACACGCTCGCGGTCACGCTGGTCCCGCAAGCAATACAGAACTTCACGTTGGGCGGGACGTCGGCGCCGCAGAACGAACACTTCATCCGCGAATCGGCCGGCGCCGCGGGTGGTGGAGGTGGCGGTGGCGCGGCCGCCACTGGCGTACCGCACCGCATGCAGAACTTCGTCCCCGTCTCGACGGGCGCACCACATTTGGAACACGTCATCGTCAGTTCCCCCACGAGCTCACACGGCGACGCGGTTCGATTCGCGCCACCACCACCCGAGTGATTCCCTAGGCCTGCTTGTCAGCTATCGCGCCGATGACCGGCAGCATGAACTTCTCGTTCGAGTAGGCCTTGTACATCAGGAACAACCAAACGAAGAAGCCACCCAGCCCGATGACCAACCAGACCAACGCAAAGAGCAAGCCAATGCCGAACGGCAGAATAGCGTTCAAAAGCATCGACACGATCTGCAGCGCAATCCACAGCGCAATCCAAGCCACGTTGAAGAAGATGGACTGGAAGGCGTGGAAGCGTATGAACTTGTTCTGGTTGTACGGGGCCAGGGCCAGGAACAGCACGCCTGTGATCAGGCCCGCGAGGTAGCAGAGAGCACCGGCGACGTTGTCGGTCATTCCACTGCCTGCCGGCTGAACCGGCGGCGGCGGGGCTCCGGCTCCCATGTTGGGCGGAGCGCTAGGAGCGTCGATGGGCGTCCCGCATTTGCCGCAGAACTTCCCCTCGTTTTGGGTACCACAGTTGGGACAGAATGGCATTGTCTTTCGATATCCTCCGGATGCAACAACTGTACTGAATACGTCAACGTTTCGCAAGGGCCACCACCATGCGTGTCGCCGACACGAGCGCGGCACCATAGGGGTCCTACCTAGATCCGATTTAGCACACCCTTGGCGGCGCTGTTCGTGGTCCCCCCCCCCGTGTTCGGCCATCTCCGCGGCGACCTAAGGCCGAAGCACGGCGAGATCTACAGGCGGGCCAGAACAGTAGAGAAGAAACGCTCGCATTGCGGTGCTACTTCGCGCACCTTGTTGGCGTCGATGATGGCCAGTAATTCCGGCGCGTGGTGTGTTTTGTGATATGCGCCTTTGGTAGTTCTCTGAGTGGCCCGCTTTAGGCCGGAGTAGATCTCGGACTTGGCTATCTGTTCAACGCGTTGGTTTAGGGAGATGGCACTGTCCTGAAAGTCCTTCCCATAGTAGCGGCGCAAGGCTTCACGGTCGGCGATGAACCAAGTCTCCATGACCTGAACCATCCAGAAGACCGAGTCGCGTCGGGCTTCCTCGATTCCATGCGGCGCGGCGCACTCTTCAAAGAGCCGGCTGTCATCGGGACGGTCGCTGTCGAGCAACACAATATTCCAGGCGTCCGGATGACTCCGCACGGCGATCTTGAAGTCCTGAATCGGCTTGGCCCCGGTAGCAATCAAGCTCAAACGGATCTTCTTGTTGCGGGCTGTATCAAGTAGGTCCTTGAAAAATCGGTGAAAGCCCGGTTTGAGGCTGGAGTCGCCCTCGAAATAGATGCGGATTTCCGTCACCATCGATTTCCGCCGATTTCGCCCTTGCGCCACAACTCGCCGAGACTATATCGTTCCAGCCAGCCGGCCAGCTTTTCAGACGACAGCCGCTGGAACTGCGTCCCACTGTCGAACTCGCGTTCGCAAACCAAAACGGCTTCGGGCTTACCGGAGAACGCACCTACCAGGGACTCGGAGTGAGTAGTGACGACCACCTGTGTCCGCTCCGAAGCTTCGACCAGCGCTTCGGCGACCAACGGCAATGCGTCGGGGTGCAGGCCGAGTTCCGGCTCCTCGATACAAATCAGGGCCGGAGGAGCGGGATCGAGCAACACGGTTAGCAGGCAAAGAAACTTCAGTGTTCCGTCGGAAAGTCGTGTCGCGGGCGTCGGAGCGGCGAGGCCTTGCTCAAGGATGTGGGCGCGAATCACTCCCGCATCGATACTCGTGCGGACTTCCTCAAAGCCTTCGCAAAATCGGCTGAGGAGTTCGTTGATCCGCCCCATCTTTCCCAGGAACGAGAGGTGGGACAGTACAAACGCCAGATTATGGCCGCCGTCCTGCAAATGCTCCTTCGGTGTGCCCGTAGTCGCAATACCCGTACGCGATTGCGACCAAGGACCGGTCTGGAACTCCGTAAAGATGCCGATACCCGCCAACTGGCGGCCCATCCGCGTGATGGGCGTGGGATCTTGTGGATTCTTGTACTCGGAGAAGAATGACTTCGAACTTGGCACGGACGACGCCGTCGCGGGTGGCGTTGAGGAATTGAATGTTCCCACTCGTCCGGCGGATCTCGAAAAGAAGACCAGATCGCGAGGAGGACAAGAAAGCCTTTCCTGCTGTACCAATAGGCCGCCCCCGTCGTCGGCAATTGTGATTTCGTAAGACAAGGGAGCGTCCGCTGACGGCTCGCAATTCATCTCAGCGGCGAGCGTAGCGAACGGGGATGCCTCGGCGTCGCCTTTGTAGGTCCACTCCCGCGCCCCGCCGCCACGTACGATCGGGGCGCTCAAGTCCGTTGGCGCCGCCTGCAATAGACCGATGGCGGCGATGAGATTGGACTTGCCCGAGGCATTGGGACCGATCAGCACGTTCAGCGGGCCGAGCTCGATCTCGGTGTCGCGGAAGCTTAGCAGGCGCTTTAGCCGTAAGGAACGGAGCAGCATCGTTGGAGTATATTGTATGCGAAATGCCGGGCGCCGGATGCTTAACTGGACTTCGTGGTTAGCGTGAGCCAGCGCTTGTCCAGGATATCGAGAGCTCGTCTTCTTCGCTCACTCCGCTCCGTACCAGGCAGGCTGTTCCTGTTGCTGCACAGGTGGTCGATCATTCGGACTGCGGCGGCGCGCGCCAAATCCCTGGCTTTGCTCAAGTCCCTTTGTCCGATTCCGCCACTGACCAACCCTTCTGCCCCGTGGACGTATTTGCTCCGGAGTTCGTAGAGGCCCTCGACGAGGCAGCGGACTTCTTGTGCGTCGCCCTCAGAAGCCAAGAGCGCCGACGTTCTCTTCGCGATTATCCGCTTCTTACCGTTCTCCCCAACAAGCGCGTCGATCGCCATGACGTGCCAAAGGAACTGGCCGACGCCCCGCGAGAGGAAGCCCTTCAAGAGCAGATCAAGTCCGGGGTGAAGCAATTCGCTTAGATCGCCCAGATCGGAGATGCGCTCTTGCGTCCTTCGAATGTGGTCTTCGAACATGCGCGTCTGCTCCTCGTCGAACTCCCACCACGGCCTGGCGGGCACGAAATCCAACACATCGCCCGTCTCAGGATGGCAGTACGGTTCAAGCCTGAACACACCAAGATTGGGTGCCGACTCCTCCGCATCGAGCAGTCGCTTCGACGCAGTGATCACCAGAGGAAGGCCGGGCAGGACCGCGTCTTCGCCTATCTGATGCTCCTGATCGAACGGGCGCTGGGGTGCAACCCAACCGGGCCAATCTGCTGGACTATGCCAATCCCACAAAGCGATCATTGTGGCGGCTTTCTCGACGGCCTTGGGCATCCACGAGTAAGGCTGCGGCGTCCGATCCGCGAACGGCCGGTCCCAGTGGTCAAGTGCGGTCTGTTCGTCCACCTCCGTTACATGAAGCATCCAGTAATGCGACAGCAGGTGCGTGTCCACTTCCGCCTCTGGGGAGAAGACCTTACGAACCCGGTTCCTCAGAATCTCATCAAGCTCCGAGCATTGGAAACGCCGGATCTCGAACCCGTCGAATTCCAGGATTTCCTGCGCGAACTCCACACCCTCGATAGGCACAAGGTAATCAACATCTGCGCGTCGGAGCTTAAACGCTTCAACATAGGCTCGTTCGAGTTCCTCCGGATTCCATCGCTTGTCGTCGAAAAGATCCAAATAGAAGCCGGAGTTACGGAAGAACGTCCGTAGCCGCTCGCTTGCCATCAACCGGTCTATGGCATTGATCGTGTCTGCATCACTGCGGCCGTTTCCTGACGCCGCCTGTCTTACCAACTCCCCAAACTCCGGGCTCTTCTCGGCCCGATCCACGGCTTGAAGAAGCAGTTGATCGTTCCTGACAAGTCGTCGTCCGGCATCTCCCAGTAAGCGGTCTTGCGTCCGTGACCACTCAAGCTCCTGTTGCACCAGATCCGAGTACCTGTGAAGGGCGGCGAGCATTGATGGAACCAGATCCTTTCCTTGGCCGGATTATGAGGGGCTGGAGTATGGTTGTCAACGGTATCTCGGCAAGGGCCACCGCCATGCGACCTAAACAGTCTGATATTACGCGATTTTTGCCAGCAGCCAGCGAACA
>CAZDIZ010000211.1:0-3312 GCA_964505625.1 uncultured Solibacteraceae bacterium
AGAATCCGTCCGCCCACGGCGGGCTGCAAGTAGAAACCGAACACGGGAATGATTTCGGCGACCGCGCGCGCATGCGCCAGCATCTCAGCCGTGGAAGCATCGCGCATCGCCCCCAAACTCAGCAGCCCGGCGTCGTAGCCCAACCGCGCCGCGAGTTCGGCCTCCTTCACCGCTTGCGGCGTTTTGCCGACCACGCCGGCTACTTTGATCGAATCGTGCTTGCGAAGCTCTTCGATGCCCAAGGTGAGCACCGGCTCGAGCAGGCCGACCTTCGGATCGCGAATTTCAAACTGCGTCGTGTGTACCGCGACGGCCGCTCCACCGGCGCCCGCGGCCATGTAGTAGCGCGTGAGCGCGCGCTGGCGCCGTTCGTCGAGCTTGCGTTCCGCCGTCAGCGCCAGCGGATGCGCCGGAATCACCACGCCCTGCTTCAGTCTGGTTCGCCAAGACATTAGAATTTTCCGTCCCTGGTTTCAAAGTGCGTGGGCTTGGCCCAACTCGATCCGCCCTGGCGGATCCATTCGGCGGTCCAGTCCAGCATCTGTTCGACACTCACTTCCGGATATCCAAACACGGCCTGGCAATGCGCCGCGTTATTGAGCAGCGCGTTGGGCGCTTCGCTGCCTTCGATCACCGCTTCTACGCCGAAGCGCCGGGCAAACTCGTGCGCGATCCAACGCACCGACAGTATCTCGGGACCGGTCAGATTCAGAATCGCGGCCGGTGACGAGCAAATCGAAAAACTGCGCAACGTCACCGAATTCGCGTCGCCCTGCCAGATCACGTTGACCGCGCCCATGGTGACGTCCACCGGACGCCGCTCGAACACCTTACGCCCGATGTCGAGCAGTACGCCGTAGCGCAGGTCGATCGCATAGTTGAGCCTCAGCATCACGCACTTCGTACCAAAGCGCTTGGAGGCGTATTGGAACATACGCTCGCGGCCCAGCACCGATTGCGCGTACTCGCCCACCGGTGCCGGCGCGCACGATTCGGTCGGCCCGCCATGCGCCATCGGCGTGAACGGATACACGTTGCCGCTCGAAAACGCCACGATCTTCGCGTCGCGATACCGTTCGGCCACTAGCGCCGGAAGATACGTATTCATAGCCCAGGTGAGTTCCTCTGAACCGGTCGAGCCAAACTTACGGCCGGCCATGAAGACCACGTTGGGCGCGTCCGGCAGCTTGGCCAAACTCGCGGCGTCCAAAAGATCGGCGGCGATGGTTTCGATGCCGTCCTTTTCGAGTTGCTCACGCACGCCGGCTTCGCTGAAGCGCGCCACGCCGATGATGCGGCGCGTTGTGCCGGCCTCAGCGCTCGAACGCTTGGCGCGCCGCGCCAGACTCGGCCCCATCTTGCCGGCCACACCGAGAATCACAATGTCGCCGGCGAGTTCCTTGAATGCCGCAACGTCTCGCGCGCTTGGTTGAGCTAGTACGTCTTCGAGTTCCTGCTCGGTATGAATGATCATCGTTTGTATCCGATCTTACGCAGCAATCCGTGTCTCCACTCGACGTCAGCCGGCGTCTCAATTCCCTTGGGTGACGATCCATCGATGACACCCAGCACGCCGCGGCCCTGCTCGGTTTCAGCAACAATCACTTCCACCGGATTCGCCGTCGCGCAGAAGATCGAGCACACCTCCGGCACATCCTGTATGCGCTTCAGAATGTTGATGGGGTAACCGTCTTTCATTGCCACATAGAAGGTATGCCCCGCCCCGACCGCCGTTGCGTTGCGCGCCGCCAGCGCTTTCAACTCCTCGTCGTTGCCATCCACGCGCGTCAGGCACGCGCCGGACGCCTCGTTGAACGCGACGCCGAATTTCATCTGCGGCACCGTGTTTACAATGGCCTCGTAGATATCTTCCACTGTCTTGATGAAATGAGTTTGGCCGGCGATGATGTTGCCGCCATCGGGAATTTCCAGACGCACAACTTTCAGTTCCATACGCTCTCCGGGAGACACTCACAACTATAATTGATGGGACGGTGAAGAGGCTACCCGAAATGAACATCGCGCCGCTCACGGTGGTGGGCCAGTTTCACGCGCGCCGCCGCGCGAACTTCGTCGAGCCTTACGACCGGCGCATCAGCGAGTGGCTCGAAATCCCGCCCGGCTGGGAACGGCCCCGGCGCGTTCAATCGAAGGACCGCATCGGCGCCACATCCAAGCGCGCTATCACCGCCGAGGACCTGGACGGCCTGATCGTACATGCGGAAGTGGTGGAACCGCCCGACCGCGGGCGCTTGGGCGTGGGTCGCGTCATCGAAGTGCTCGGGCAACGCGACGACTTCGGCGTCGACGTCGAAATGGTCATCCGCAAACACGGTCTGCCGCACGCCTTCCCCGCCCCGGTGTTGCTGGAAGCCCACAACATGTCGCTGCACGCCGGCACGGCCGACGCCGCGGGACGTCGAGATTTCCGTGGCTACGACGTCGTCACCATCGACGGTGAAACCGCGCGCGACTTCGACGACGCCGTTTGGGTGGATCGCCTCGACGATGGCGAGTTCGTTCTGCACGTGCACATCGCCGACGTCGCGCACTACGTGCGGCCCGGTTCGGCCATCGACGTCGAAGCGCGCCTGCGCGGAACGAGCGTCTACTTTCCGGACCGCGCCGTACCGATGCTGCCGCTGGAGCTTTCAACCGACCTCTGCTCGCTCAAACCGGACGAAGACCGCTTGGTGTTGAGCGCACTGCTCACCATCGACCGTCACGGTGACGTGATCAATCAGGAATTCGCGCGCGGCATCATCCGCAGCGTCGAGCGCATGACTTACACCGCCGTCCAGAAAGTGCTCGACGGCGACGCGGAGACCACGGCGCGCTACCAGCGGCTGGCCGCGCGTTTCCGCCTAATGGAAGAACTGGCGCGGATTCTCAACCAACGGCGTGAGCGCCGCGGCTCCATCGATTTCGATCTGCCGGAACCCATCATCGATTTCGACGAAGCCGGCGAGATGACGGCCATCCGGAAAGCGCCGCGCTACATGGCGCACCGCATCATCGAAGAGTTCATGCTGGCGGCCAACGAAGCCGTCGCCTCGCATATCGAGCACCTGGATCTGCCGTCGCTCTACCGCATCCACGAAGCGCCCGACGCCGATCGCGTCATGGAATTCGAGGAGATCGCGGCGCGCTTCGGACACACGCTCGGCTTCGCCGCCATTCCCGTGAAGCGTTTCCCCATGGTGGACCGCAAGCGTGACGGGCGCAAGATTCGCAAGGACCTGGTGCGCGCCGACGAACGCCTGACGGTGACCTCGCGCCACTATCAGCGTCTGGCCGCCAAGCTCGAAGGCA
>CAZDIZ010000211.1:3412-8817 GCA_964505625.1 uncultured Solibacteraceae bacterium
GCCGAACGCCGCGCCGCCGACGCCGAACGCGAGCTGATGTCCTGGAAGAAAGCCAAATTCATGGCCGAGCGCGTAGGCGATCACTTCCACGCGCTGGTGGTGCACACGGCGAAGTTCGGTTTCTTCGTCGAACTACAAGAGTACTTCGTCGAAGGCTTGGTACCCATCGAAACCCTGCCCGGCGGCCGCTACCTCTTTCACGAGAACACACGCAAGATCGTGAACCCGCGCACGCGCCGCGAATACTCCATCGGAGACCGTCTGGAAGTCCGCCTCGACCGAGTGGAGGCCATCGAAGGCAAGCTGCAGTTCTCGGTCGTGGAACCTGAACCCGCGGCCAGGCGCCGCCGGCGTCAGTGAATCTCGACCGTGTATTCAACCTTCACGCTACCTTTGGCGGGCACGTCGAGCTTGAACTCCATCATGCGATCGCCAAGTTTCTGTTGCGGGTGCGAGCTTTGCGTGATGGTCCAATCGTGGTTCCCCCACTCCTCGATGCCTTCGCGTACAAACGCCACTGCGGGGTCAGCGCCACGGTTGGAAATCTCCACCTCGACGCGCGTCGTTAACTTCCTGCGATGGGGATAACGCGCGGTCGGGTCCGGGTCTTCCCTCCGCTCGACGATGCGCCGCGTACCCTGCAACACGTTCGAACGCCCCTGCGTGACGCTGAAATCTGCGCCCACCGGCGTCAGCGGGATACGGTCCTGCCCCACCACCTGCGGCACATCGCCTTCCTGCGAGTAGACCGTCATCGTTCCCGCCGGCAGCGGAACGGCATGCGTGTTCCTGGCAACCAGGCGCACTTCAAGTCCGCGCGGCAGCAGCATGAACCCGCCGCGCCCCAGCGTCTGCGCGCGCGCGTCGTTCTCAAACACATTGCGCTGTTCCACCGCGAGCTTCAAACGCTGGAAGATGGGAAAGCGATTTACCGGAGTGTTGGCGGTCATCGAGATGTCGCGCCCCAGGCGCAAACGGCTGAACACGCTCACGCCGGTGACTTCCGCACTCTGCGACGTTTCCTCGTCGGCCACGTTGGCGAAACGCGCCATCTGCGCGTTGGACTGTAAGCGGCCAAACTGCCGTCCTTCGCCGACCAGCAGTTGAACCTCGCCCGCAACCAGATCCACGGTGCCCGCCGAGACATCGGTGGACGTGTCGTTCTGCACGGTGACCCACGCATCTAGAGACATCTCCGCGGGCGTTGCGCCGGCCGCGGGCTTCGCAAGAACCATCGCGTAGTCGCCTTTCCAACTCAAGCCCGGAGCCAAATAGTCCACCTGAACCTTACGAGGTCCCGCGGCGCCACTGTTCTCGAGCACCAGATGCAGCACCGGCGCCTTCTGGCCGCGAACGTCAGGTCCGTCGTAAGTGACGTTTTGCCTCACCACCGTGACTCGATCACCAGCCACGCGAAGTGTGCGCAGAAACGCCTGCGGCATCAGGCTGCGGAATTCGATGGTGTTCAACCCGGGCTGTAGTTCGACGGTGCGTTCCACCATGAACTCGGCCACGTTGGCGTCGAAGATGGTCAGATGCCTGGTGTGATTGACTCCCTGGCCAATCGCAAGCGCGGGAGCGAATAGCAGAATCGGGAACAACCAGTAGCGGATCATGTCCCCACACTATCAGTTCAACCGCTCCAGAGAGTACCGGCGTTTTACCTTACCGCCGATTGCCTGCGCCGCCGCGAGCGCCCGCGCATCTAATTAGTTACGTATGGTGTCGACAGTGGTTAACCGCGGATTGCCGGTGCTGGTTTTCGCTCTTCTCATCCATGGAGGTCAACTGATGTCCGCCGACAAGGCAACATTCCCAGATCCGATCATCGACGTGAAGCCCGCTCCGGGAAAACAGACCGCTGTATTCGCGGGCGGCTGTTTCTGGTGCACCGAAGCGGTCTTCGAAGTCATGGAAGGCGTCGAGGACGTCATCTCCGGATACAGCGGCGGCACTCAAGAGACGGCCAAGTACGATATCGTGTCCACCGGACGTACCGGTCACGCCGAATCCATCCTCATCACCTATGACCCGTCAAAGACGTCCTACGGCCAACTGCTCATGATCTTCTTCAGCGTGGCGCACGATCCCACCACGCTCAACCGTCAGGGCGCCGACGTCGGTCCGCAGTACCGCAGCGCCATCTTCTACTTGAATGACGAGCAGAAGCGCGTCGCTGAAGCCTACATCGCGCAACTCACCGCCGCGCACGTTTTCCGTAACCCGATCGTGACCCAGGTGGTTCCACTGGACAAGTTCTATACAGCGGAAGACTATCACCAGAACTACGCCGTGCAAAACCGATCCAACCCATACATTGTGAGCGTCTCTGATCCCAAGGTCGCCAAGCTCAAGAAGATGTATCCGGGCTGCGTGCGCAAGCGCAAAACGCCATGAAAATCGTTGAATTTGATGACACCGGCCGGCGAATTCGTGTTGTCGAAGTCGAGAGGATCGAGCGGCCCGAACAGGAATGGCGCCGGCAACTGACGCCCGTGACGTTTGAGATCACCCGCCGCCACGCCACTGAGCCGCCCTTTACCGGAAAACTTTGCGGCAACCACGCCGACGGTGTCTATCGCTGCGCCTGCTGTGACACGGCGTTGTTCGACGCAAGGACCAAATTCGATTCCGGGACGGGTTGGCCCAGCTTCTTCGAGCCCATCGCCGGTGAAAACGTCGTCGAACAGATGGACACCTCCCACGGCATGGTCCGCGTCGAAATCCAGTGCGCCCGTTGCGGCTCCCACTTGGGCCACGTCTTCAACGATGGCCCCCTGCCCACCGGCCGCCGCTACTGCACCAATTCCGCCAGCCTCGCCTTCGCTTCTGCCCGCTAACGTTCACGAGGGTGAAACGACACGCCCGGCATCTTGCGCTTTTTCCATATCCATAATAAACTTTTCGCATCATGAAACTGGATGAGTCCGACTCTTTCGCCGTTACATCCGTGGGCCGTGCGTGTGACATTCTGGCGTCTTGGCGGCAGCCGGGCGAAATCCTTCAGTTGCGCGAAATCGCCGCGCGAACCCATTTAAATAAGGCCACGGCGTGCCGCATCCTTTCCACGCTGACCGCCAAGGGACTAGTCGAACGGGTGGGCGCGCACGGCTATCGGTCGCGTTTGCGGCCCCTGGAGTCCAAGTCGTTTCGTTTTGGCTACGCGGCGCAGAGCAGCGTCGGACCGTTCATCTCCACGGTCACCGAAGGCGTGATTGTGGCCGCCAACGCCGCGGGTGTGGATCTGCTGGTGGTCAACAACAACGCCAGCCGCAAGGCGGCCTTGCGCAACGCCGAACGGCTGATTCGTGAAAAGGTGGACCTGGCCATCGAGTTCCAGTTGATCTGGGATGTGGCAAGCGAACTGGCGGCGCGCTACTCGCAGGCCGGCGTCCCGCTCATCGCCGTGGATGTGCCGCATCCGGGCGCGATTTACTTCGGCGCGGACAACTATCGCGCCGGCCAGATCGGCGGACGCTATATGGGCCGCTGGATCGCACAGCGCTGGAAGGGTCAGGTGGATCACGTGGTGCTGATTGGCGTCGGCGTGGCCGGTCCGATCGTCGAATCGCGTTTGAACGGCTTTTTCGACGGGATGTTGGATCTGGTACCGCAGGCGCGCCAGGCCGCCATGTTCCGCTACGACACTAAAGCCACCTTCGATCAAACGCTCGACGCCATGCGCAAACACCTGCGCCGTCATCGCGCTGCGCACATCGCCGTGGGCGCGGTGAACGACATTTCGGCGCTGGCGGCGCTGGAGGCCTTTACCGAAGTGGGTCTTCAGGAAACCTGCGCCATCGTCGGCCAGGGCGCGGTGGTTGAGGCACGCACCGAGATGCGTCGCGCCGGCACGCCGCTGATCGGGTCGGTGGCCTACTACCCGGAAAAGTACGGCGAACGGCTCGTCGCTTTGGCGCTCGATGTGCTCAACCGCAAGCCGTTTCCGCCGGCCGTTTTCACCGATCACCAGATCGTCACTCCCTCCAACGTCGACAAGCTGTATCCGAACGACATGTGGATGAACAGTTCGATTGCGGCGCAGATCCCGCGCGTTTCGCTGCTCGAAAAGATATGAGCGCTTATTGCCAAGATCCGCCAACAACCAAGCCGGCCGTTACAAGAACTATCTGACTGTAATCAATACACTTGCTTGCACTGTTCCACACTCTTACGTTTCATTATGAGAAACGAAAAAGACCCCTCGATTTGGAATTGTTTTCTCGCTGCCGGTCCAATAGCATCCAGTGTGGTGGGTTGTTGATTCGTAATCCAAGGAGAGATTACACCATGCGAAACCTCGTCACCGTCTTTCTACTTGCTGCCCTGCTCCTTTCTATTGCCTGGAGCCAGGAAACCCGCGGTACCATCCAGGGCCGCGTTCTCGATCCTTCCGGCGCCACAGTACCGGGCGCCACCGTCGCGGCCGTGAACGTGGCAACCAACGTGAGCATTTCCACAAAGTCGGCCGCCGACGGCAGCTACAGCATTCCCTACCTGTTGCCCGGTTCGTACCGCGTGGAAGTCAAGGCGGTCGGGTTCCGCAGCCTGGTCCGCGAAGGGATCGAACTTCGGATCAACGACCGCGTGATGGTCGACTTGGCCATGCAAGTGGGCGAAGCCAAGGAAAGCGTGACTGTTTCGACCGAATTGCCGCTGCTCGAAACCGCCACTGCCAACGTCGGCCAGGTGATCGATGCGCGCCGCGTGGCCGAGTTGCCCAATCGCGACGGCAGCCCCGCCGCGCTGGTGTTCCTTTCGCCTGGCGCCATCTATACGTACACAGGCGGCTCTGGCATCCTGGCGCCGCAGTTTCTGCAGAACGCCATCACCAACTCGAACATCAACGGCACGCCGCGCGGCAGCACGGATTTCACCATGGACGGTGTGCCCAACACGCAGAACAGCATCGCCGACTACGGCAACGGCATGTTGAACTCTCCGCCCGCCGATCTTGTGCAGGAGTTCAAGATGGAAACCGCCTATGACGCGAGTTTCGGCCACACCAGCGGTTCGATCGTGAACTTCACGTTGAAGACCGGCACCAACGATTTCCACGGCACCGCGCTACTGGCGCACCGCGACCCGGAGTGGCAGGCCAACACCTTCATCGCGAACGCCAACAAGCAGCAGCGCGCCGTGTTCTACTACGACCGTTGGAGCGCCACCATGACCGGTCCGCTGCGCATTCCGAAACTCTACGACGGCCGCAACCGGACCTTCTTCAGCTTCGGCTATGAAGAGAATCACTTCGGCTATCCCGGCTCGGCATTCACTTCCACCGTCCCCACGGCGGCGCAGATCGGCGGCGATTTCTCGCAATTGCTGACGGTGAGTTCGCAATACCAGATCTACGATCCGGCAACCATCCAACCGGCGGCCAACGGGCGCTTCTCCATACAGCC
>CAZDIZ010000212.1:0-5162 GCA_964505625.1 uncultured Solibacteraceae bacterium
TCACCACCACTCTCCAGCGTAGGCCTCCGCGCTTAACGGCGACGGTTTCCGACGGCGGGCGTACGTGATCCTTGATTTCGTCATACTCGCTCGCCTTCAACCAGCGATTCAGATGCGGAGGCTGATAGAGGATCAGCCACAATACCAGCCATACAAGCCCCAGCGAACCCGTGAACAAAAACGCGGCGCGCCAACCGTATTGGATAGTGAGCCAAGCTACCATGGGCGGCGCAAGGGCGGAACCGAGCGAAGAGCCGGCATTGAAAATTCCCACGCCGAGCGCGCGCTGCGAAGCGGGAAACCACTCCGAAACGGCTTTCGCCGCCGCCGGCCAGTTGCCCGGCTCGCTCAGGCCGAGCAAGAAACGGCACGCGCCCAGGCTCCATTTTCCGACCGTTAGTCCGTGTAGCATCTGAGCTGATGACCACGCGAAGATGAACACCGCGAAGCCGCGCCGCGTGCCCAAACGGTCGAGGATGTAGCCAGACCCCGCATACATAATGGCGTAGGCGAATAAGAACAGCGTAATGACGTGCGAGTAGTCCTGCTCGCTCATCGCGAAGGCCTTGCGCAGGTCCACCGACACGATCGAGAGCGTCAGGCGGTCGGCGTAGTTGATCATCGTCGCGGCACAAAGCATGATGGCGATGATCCAGCGCAGCTTGGGAATCTTCATCTCTACCTCGCGTAATCGAATTTGAACTCCCGCTCAACCCACGCCTTGCCGTCGAGCGCGCGGACCTTCAACACGTGCGTGCCGGGAGCGATGAGCTTGTCCGCCGCGCGGTCTTCGCTGGTCAACACGTACGGACCGCTCTCGTAAGTATTCATCAGCTTGCCGTCCAGCCACATTTCGAGCTTGGCCGGTTTAAACCCTTCCACCCAGATTCGCAGACGCTCCCAGGAATGAAACTCCGGCTCATGAGCCGGCCGGTTCAGGAAGATATCCTTGCTGTAACGAGTCTGTTCCACACGCTCGCGCGCGCTCCAGCGCCGCAATCCATCGGCCGAGGCGGCGAGGGAAACATAACGGCGTCCCTCAGGCCCTTCCAATACGGGCCCGTCACTTTGATAAACGTAAACACCCGGCACTCCCGACTCATAGGCCGCGAGAACACGGTTCAGAAACATGCCTGGCCGCGACAGTCCCCAGGTGAGCGCGTCGACGCACGGCAGCAACTTCACACGAGTTCCCTTCACACCTTCGATGTACTCGCGTATGTCGAAATTCAGATGCCGTCCCTGGATGTTGGAAGGCGCCAGGTAGTCCACCAACCCTTCCCGCGCCCACGTGGCGTAGTCCATGTGCTCCCAGCCAATCACGCCGCGCGCCGGAAAACGCGTGAGGATATCGACGCGTTTGCCGCGCTTCGCGCCATAACGATCCGCCAACGCGCGCAGTTCGCGGAAGAAACTGGTTACCGTTTCCTTGTCGGTCACCGCGTTCGGGTAGCGGCACCAATCGAGCGAAAGTGACTCCGCGCCGATTTCGAGCGCCTCCTCAAACATGCTCAGCACGTATGCGCGGACTTCCGGCACTTCGTAGCGAAGATGATTCCCCTTGCGCCACTGCGGATGCGCTCGCGAAAACTCGCTCTCCAGCGGTGTACCGGGATAGCAGTTCGTGGCGCCAATGTTGGCGCGCAACTTCAGGCCGAGCATCTTGGCATAGGCAAGTTCAGCCGAGAGCGTGTTGGTGTATTGCTGCAAACGTCCAACGTTGCTGGTGCGTGGAATCTGCCCGCGCACCGGATCGCCATACGTGTTGGTCAAAAGTTGACTGCCCACGCGCCCTTCGAACACCATGCGCGATCCACCGCGTCCGATCTGCACGTCGAGATAGTCGAGCCGCGCGTCCTTGAACGCCCGCAGCGGTTCCCAGTGCTGGAGACTCGATTCGATCTTCTGATAGAAAGCCCAACTGTAAGGTTCGTAGTAGCCGATGAGCAGACGGCGATCCTTGCCCGGCGCCCACGCGGCGTCCAGCGCGGCCACCTGCGCCGCGGTGAGCGGCACCAGCCTCACCGTATCCAGATGCGCGCGGTAGTTGTCTTCATACTCGTAGACGGTGCTGTACGGTTGGCGAATCACCAAGTGCTGGCGCGTCATGTCGGTCCAGCGCCACAGCACTTCGCGCGCAGACTGCCGGATGGAGAACATCTCCGGCCGGTCATCGCCGGTCAGGCGCAGTTCGATAGCGCCCAGCTTCGCCGGCGTCGATACAAACAACGCGTGGGCACCACGCAGGTTAAGCGGGTAGGTCAACTGCGGCAGTTCCACGCCCTTTTGCTTCACTTCGAGCGTGGTTCGGTCCGCCGTGCGGCGCAACCACCAGACCGCCGCGCCCGGCGCCGGATTCTCGCCCACGGCGCTCTGCTGAACCACCTTCGACCAGTCGTTCAGGAACACCACGTCGCGGTTGTCGATCTCGATAAGCAGTTGTGCTTGTGTGAGCGTTCTGCCCTGCGTCGAGACGGTAATGTCGAACTCGACCGGCAGCTTTTGTGCTCCGAGCTTTGCGGGATTCCACACCAATGTACGGCGCAACGCCGCGGCGCCGCGCTCGACAAGACGTCCTTGCCGAATGCCGGCGTCCCAGTCTTCCGGCTGCGCCAACTCGATCGCGGTATCGCTTCCGTACGCCCACACGCTGGCGGGCGCCCATTCGTTGTTGCCTTGAGAACGAAAACGCGCGGTCACCTCGACTTGATCCGGCGCACTGGCCGGAATGGAGTACGTCACGTGCACGTAGCGCGTGACCGGATCGATCCGATAGTCCGCCGGGGCCGCAAACAACACGCAGCTTAACGCCATCAAAAGGAAAGCGCGCATAGCGTACTACTCTATCAATTCGATTCGCGCCGCCGTGGGGGTTGCGATCCGATCACGTAGCCTTCGATGCTCGATGCGGGCGGCGGAGGCAACGGCAGGCTGGCCAGGTAGCCGGCAATGAACGTGGCCACAACGCCGATCGGTCCGTACCAGAAGAAGCTCCACTCGGTGGTCATGCCGACAACGGCGACCGTCACAGCGCCCGCCGCCGCCCCGATCAACACGCCGCCGGAGGTCGTACGCCGCGTCAGCGTGGCGAGCAGGAAGATGCCAAGCAACGGCCCCGAAAGAAAGCTGCTCACTTTGTTGTAAGCGAGCGCCAACGCTCCAAGCCTATCCGCATACAGCGCTAGCAGTGTCGCGGCGGTGCCCCAGAGCGCGGTTCCCACACGTCCGGCCGCCGCGTAATGTTCGGGCGAACGGCCGGGCCGGAACATACGCTGATAGAAATCGACGATGGTGGCCGTGGTGAGCGAATTGATTCCAGCCGACATCACCGCCATCGACGCGGCAAAAACCGAAGCGATGATGAGGCCGGACACGCCCATCGGCAGCTCGCGCACGGCAAACAGCGGCATCACGGCATCGGTCGAAGTGAGTCCCACCAGGCGTTCCGGCTTGCCGCGGTAGAACGAGTAAAGCGCCACGCCGGCCAAGTAGAGCATCGCACTGATCGGAATGATCAGTACACATTGAAGGATGATGCTGCGGCGGCAGTCGCGCTCCGTTTTCGTCGTGAACAATCGTTGCAGCACGGCCTGATCGGTGGTGAGCGGCGACAGACACAAAACCGCGCCGCCGATCAAACACGCCCATAGCGACGTGAGTTCCTTGGGATCGGTGGAGAGGTTGAAGAATGCCAGGCGGCCTCCGGCGACCGCGGTGTGATAGGCAGCCGTCAAGCCGCCGTCCACGCGCCCGATGGCCGTCACAAAAATCAGCGTGATACCCAGCGTCACGGTGCAGAACTGGATCACGTCGGTCCAGATCACCGCCTTCATACCGCCGAGCGTTGTGTAGAACGTGGTGAACGCGCCCATCAGCAGCACGCACTGCCAGACAGGCATGCCCGTTACCAGATTGATGACCAGCGACGGCGCGTAGATCACCAGCGCCACGTGCGCCGCGCGCAGCAGTTGAAATATCAGGCTGGTGATGGCCCGCACATTCACGTCGAAGCGCTTCTCCAGATACTCGTATGCCGTGTACAAATTCAGGCGCGCGTAGAACGGCACAAACACCGCAAGCGCCACAGGAGCCATCAGCGGATAGCCCACGCTGACCCACAGCAGTTGCATGTTGTTGTGGAAGCTCCAGGCCGGACTGCCCATCACGCTGATGGCGCTCAAGTCGGCGGCGATCAGCGAAATGCCCACCGGCAGCCACCACATGGCGCGTCCGCCCAGGAAGTACTCCTTCGCCGTCGTCTTCCGGCGGTAGAACGAACTGCCGATGGCCGCGATGGCCAACAGGTAGCCGATCACCACCGCATAGTCCACCGCCGAGAAGCTCTTCATCGGACGTCACCTCACGCGTAAGCGATGTGAACGGATTCTGCCTTGCCCTTCTTCCACACTCCAATGCACGGCGAGCCACTCTTCTTGCGACAGCCTGGTCAACGAAGGCTGCCCGAATTTGAGCGAAGTGAACATCGCCGTCATGCTCTGCCCCGCGCGCGTTTGCGGTCCGACACCCGCGCCCCAAATGGGCAACTCTTCCACCACGCGCCAATGATCTCCCGCGAAATCCACCAAGCGCACGCGGATGGAAGCTTCGTCGCCGCGATGTGCGTGAATGGTGAGTAACAGATCGCCGCCCAGAGCCACCAGGTTGGACGCCTGCGCCATGATCCCCGTGTCGATTGGCGCCGACCACGTGTAGCCGCCGTCTCGCGACACCACCACCATGTTGGCGAGGTGCTGGTCCCGGCTGGTGTCATAAGCCCACACCAATGCGACCAGTCTTCCGTCGCTCATCTGTGCCAGTCGCGATTCGTACGGCGTCACGTCGCCCGCGTTGGCCCGGAAGAACACCGTACGGTCGTCCCAGGAGAGCCCACCGTCCGTGCTGCGCACAAGCACACCCTGTTGGCCGGAAGGCGTCTTACCATCGGGCATCTTCAACAGCGCCCCCACTGCCACCAGGTCGCCTGTGGAAAGTTCAACGCACGGTCCGGAAATCTCGATCAACTCCGGACGGCTGCGCGGGATCACGGCAGGGACGCTCCAACTGCGCCCTCCGTCCTGCGAAAGACAAACGATGTCATCACCCGGCAGAAGGCCACCCGTCGCTTCGATGCCGATTCCCTGCTCCGGATCGTGCCGGTCGAA
>CAZDIZ010000212.1:5262-8773 GCA_964505625.1 uncultured Solibacteraceae bacterium
TGGGATTCTCGTAAACGACGCCGGCTTCAACGTACTCGATCATGTGCGCCGCCCGAACTGGAATGCAAACAACTCCGCGCCTTGCAGATGGAAACGCAAGCTGACCGGCTTCGACGCGAGCGCACCCAGGTTGTTGCCTGCCTGCCAGCGAACGATGTGCGAGAGCGAATCGCCGCGCACAGGCGCCGACGGTTTCCATCCCGCGAGCGGCCGCCCGGTGGCGTCCAGCAACTCCACGCGCAAGTTGCCGTTCTTGGCCACGCGCGCGTTGAGCTTCAATACGTCCCCGTCAAACACGAGCGGCACGGTGTCCAGAGTCGCCGCCTGCGTGAACCCATCGGCGGAAACGAAGCGGTCACGCTGCCACTTGGCGAGGCCGACGCTGTTCGTGTATTTCGTCTTTCGATCCGGGTGATTGGGTTTGTAGAGCACCGGCGTGCCGTGTGTGTGATTAGCGCCGCAATAGTACAACCACACCTCGTCGCCCACTTCGACGGTGCGCGCGGCGGTGAACTGCATGCCGCCATCCCACTCGTTCGCCTTGCCGCGCGGCACGCACGGAATGCGGAACGGGCGCTGCCAACCTTTCAGATCGCGCGAGACGGCCAACTGCAATTCGAATGGCCCTTCCTGATTGCCGTAGCGCGCCCGGTTATTGATGGTGAACACCCATGGGAACGCCAGCGCCACCGACGGCGTGGGATGAAATCCGGTGCCGTAAAATTCGGTCCGCATTTCGTCGGGACTGTCGGGAACATCCAGAATCGAGCGCACCTCTTCGATGCGAGCGAGCGACCCCGCATCGTCTTCTAGGTCCGGATAGACTGCCAACTCCGGCTTGGTCCACGTTTCGAAGTCCTGGCTGGTTGTCACGTAGAAGATGCGCCGACGGTGACCTCGGAACTCGCCCCCGATTTTCGCCATCGCCACCCAGCAGCCTCGATACTCGTCGAAATAGCCGGTCACGACATCGCCGCCCGGACAGAACGGCGTCTGGCTCAACCGCGTCCAGTGAATCCCGTCCGGCGAAACCATGGTGTGATAGCCGCGCGACTCTTTCGGAAAGTGGACGTAGCAGATCATCTTGTAACGCCGTGCGGGGTTGGATTCACGCAGGTCCTTGGTCACGCTGGGCAGGTGCGTCGCGTAGAGAATCGCGTTGTGACGCGAGCCGTCGTGCGCCTGAAGCGTGCCCACCAGCGGCTTCTCCCAATGAACGCCATCGGAACTGACTGCGTAGCAGGTGGAGTTGTCGCTCGACGGCCCTTTCGTGGCCGGGCCGAACAAACCCAGCGGCTCGGCGACGTACCACATCTTGAAGAGCTTCTCTTCCGCGTCGTAGATCACGCTGCCGAATAGTTCGATCCGCCAACCTTCCCATGGTTTGTCGGCCACAACCAGCGGATTGGCCGGATGCTTGGTGGCCGGATGCAAGCTGAATGCGACCTGGCGGCTTTCACGCACCAGAACATGGTCGACAAAAAGCTGCGGCTGGGTCCCCACGGCGTACGGACTGGCCGAGACATAGCGTTCCGCACTAGCCGCGACGGGCGTCAGCGAGACGTTCGCGGCGGCGCCGCCGAGCAATTGCCCGAAAGTACGACGATTCATCATCGCTCCAGCATATACAAACCGCGCCTCGCGCGCGTCAGGATGTTACGATGGAATTCTCCCAAGATGATGGAACGGTTACCGGACATATTGTCTCGAATTGTCGCCCGCAAGCAGGTCGAGTTGGAGAGCGTGCGTGGTCGTCTTGGGCACCTGGAACGCCGGGCCGCCGACCAGGCTTCGCGTCATCGCGACTTCCGCACCGCACTCACCACGCGGACGCCTGCCATCATCGCCGAGATCAAGAAAGCATCGCCGAGTAAAGGCGTTCTCGCCGCCGACTTCGATCCTGTGCGTTCGGCCGAAGCGTACGCGCGCGGCGGTGCGGCGGCGCTGTCGGTTCTTACTGACGAGATGTTCTTCCAGGGCTCGCTCGCCTACCTGGAGGCTGCGCGGGCAGCCGTTAGTGTTCCGGTTCTGCGCAAGGACTTCACCACCGATCCGGCTCACGTGATTGAAGCCGCCGCCCATGGCGCGGACGCCATCCTGCTGATTGCCGCGATTCTATCGCTGGACGAGTTGCGGCGCTATCGAGAGCTGGCCGAACAGCTCGGCATGTCGGCGCTGGTGGAAGTACACGACGAGCACGAACTCAGCGCCGCGGTGGACTCCGGCGCATCCATCATCGGCGTTAACAATCGCAACTTACGCACGTTCGAAGTTACTCTGGACACATCGCTGCGCCTCGCGCCACTTATTCCGCCCGGCGCCGTGAAAGTCGCTGAGAGCGGCATACATACGCAGGCCGACATCGCCACGCTGTCGGCCGCCGGATTCCAGGCGTTTCTGATCGGCGAGCGGCTGATGCTGGCGCCCGACCCAACCGAGGCACTCATGGAGCTGCGCGCATGATGGTAAAGGTGTGCGGCATCACGACACTCGAAGACGCCACGGCCGCGGTGGAAGCCGGCGCATCCGCGTTAGGATTCAATTTCTATTCGAAAAGTCCGCGCTACGTTGAACCGGAAGCCGCCGCTGAGATCGCCGCGCAACTCGCCCCCGGCGTCCTGAAGGTGGGCGTCTTTGTGAACGAGCCCAGCCCTCGCGTCGAATCCATTGTGCGCACCGTGAACCTGAATATCGCGCAACTCCACGGCGCAACTGTCGCGCCCATCGGCGTGCGCTCGTGGCGTGCCGTGCGCGTGACCGAGGATTTCCAATTCGCTTCGCTCGACGACTTCGACGCCGACGCGTTTCTGATCGACGCCTTCTCGGCCGACGCTTGGGGCGGCACGGGCCGTACTTGGGATTGGACGCTCGCCGCCGGCGCGCGCCAACGCATCATTCTGGCCGGCGGCCTCGACGAGACCAATGTCCGTGAAGCGATTCAGAAGGCGCGTCCTTGGGGAGTGGATGCCTGCTCACGCATTGAGAGTTCACCTGGAAAGAAGGACCATCAGAAGATGAGAGCATTTGTGGAAGCCGCGCTCGCGGAGGCGAAATGAGTGTGCCGTTACCGGACTCGGGCGGACATTTTGGTCCTTACGGCGGCCGCTACGTGCCGGAAGTGCTGATGGCGCCGCTTGAAGAGCTGGAGCACGCCTATCTGGAAGCGCGCCGCGATCCGGCGTTTCAAGCTGAACTCAGCCAGCTACTCGCTGATTATGCCGGACGGCCCACGCCGCTCTATTTCGCGCGGCGTTTGTCAGAGTCGCTCGGTGGCGCTCAGATCTATTTGAAGCGCGAAGATCTGTTACACACCGGCGCGCACAAGATCAACAACTGCCTCGGTCAGATTCTGCTGGCGCGCCGCATGGGCAAACGCCGCATCATCGCGGAAACCGGCGCGGGCCAGCACGGCGTCGCGACGGCCACCGTCTGCGCGCTGTTCGGCCTGGAGTGCGTGGTCTACATGGGCGAGGAGGACATGCGGCGGCAACGGCTCAACGTGTTCCGCATG
>CAZDIZ010000213.1:0-2643 GCA_964505625.1 uncultured Solibacteraceae bacterium
TCGCGGTCCGGATCGCCGTTGGAATCCGCCAGCAGAATCGTGAATCCTTCCTTATCGGCGGTGTCTTCGATGCCGCAAACCACTTCAGCCTCGAAGGGATCGCTGATGGTGGTGACCACGACGCCGGCGCTGTTGCTGCGCTGCGTCACCAGGCTACGAGCGGCGGCGCTGGGAGCGTATCCGCACTGCTCGGCAATGCGGCGGATCTTCGCCGCCGTGTCCTCGTTCACCAGGGGACTGCCACGCAGAGCGCGAGAAACGGTGGAATGCGATGTCTTGGCCAGACGCGCGATGTCTTTGATGGATGTCCGCTTCACGGCTGCTACACCACTCGGCTTGCACACGTTGTCAATTATAGCCACACATGGCGCAACCACGGCAACTGTTTCTTGTTGTGGAAATATTTATTCGTGCGCCGCCAGTCCCAGCCGGCGCCGTAGCACGGCCCAAACGACCGCTATCAGGACTGTGGCCGCTGCGGCGGGCGCGATGGCCATGAGCGGCTGGCCGGTTGAGTTGACCAGGCGTCCCGCAATCCATGGCAGCGTGGCCCCGCCGCAACTCGCCATCAGGAAGACCACGCTCACGTTGCGTCCGCCCGAGCCGGTGTATGCGGCGACAATGTTGGGAAACACCGTGGCCAGCCCCAAACCGCTCATCATGCAGCCGAGCATCAGGGCGGGCAGCGTATGGATGCAGACGATGACGCCGATCCCGGCCGCGAGCAGCACTAAGCTAGCGCGGATCATACGGTCCACACCGGCCCGGCCGACTACGAAGGGCCCGGCGGCGCGGCCCACCATTACCGCACCCCACACGATACTCAGCGTGAGTCCGACTTCGAACGTGTTGGCGCCGAGCGCCCTGGCTCCGTAAAGCGGCATCCAGCCGGCGATGGTCGTTTCGGTACCGACATAAAGCAGCAAAACGGCGCCGGAAAGCAGCGCGTTCGCCAACCCCTCGCTCGATTCACTCTTCCGGGAGTTCGCTGCGCCGGTCGGCGCTACCGTGACAACTCCGGCGAATGCAGCAGCCGTCAACGGCGCCAGTACCCAGGCAACAACGCCCGCGCCGCTATGAGACAGCAGAGTGGGCAGAATCATGGGACCCGCCACGGCGCCCGTGCCCCAACAGAAGTTGAGCGCGTTCACCATCACCGGGCCGCGGCGGCTCAGCGTGCCTGCCGCCAGATTCGACGCGGGATTAAGGATGCCGATGCCCATGCCGTAGAAGCAGACACCCGCCAGCATCGAAGGCCACGTGGCCGGCAAAAACAGCGCGGTGCCCACCGTGAGCATCGCATATCCCATCCCCAGCGCCGCGCGAAACCCGTAACGCCGCAGCAGGACCCCGGCCGAGACCACGCCCGTTGCCGCACTGAAAAACTGTGCTGGAAACAGCCACGCCGTCGTCGCCGCGGGAAGCGCGTATCGCGTGGCGAGAAACGGCAGCAGCACGCCCGAAAACGTAGTCATCACGCCCACCAGCATGAAGCTGGCGGCGATCACCGGCAGCGTCAGCGGGTTGCGTTGCATGATCCCGCCGTGGAGACGTTCTTATACGGTTGCAGCTTGTGCCGCGCCCCGTCCGGAAGCAGATCGCGTATTCCGGCCAGGTCTGCCTCATTGAGCAAGCCTGGCACGGCCGTGGTGCGAAACTCGTACGGCACACCGCCCGCGGTTAGCACGCCGACGCTAACAGCGACGTTCGGGGCCGCGGTCCGGCACCCGGTCAGCAGATCGTACTTGGGCCACGGCGCTTTCAGGTCCATTGCCACGTAGTCTAGCAGTCCGGCGCGGATCAAGTGGCCGAGCACATCGGGATTGCTGCCGTTGGTGTCGAGCTTCACCTTGAATCCCATCCTTCGCACGGCGCACGCGAACTCGCTCAGATCCGGTTGCAGCGTTGGCTCTCCGCCGCTGATCACCACAGCATCGAGTTGTCCTCGCCGGCGTTCGATTCGCGCGAGCACGTCGTCGTCAGGAATCAGACGGTCTTCGCTCACATCGTCCGCGATCAGAGCACGATTGTGGCAGAACGGGCAGCGATAGTTGCAGCCTTGCGTGAAGACCACGGCGCTCACGTGGCCGTCGAAGTCGGAGAGACTACAAGGGTGATATCCACCGATCTTCATTCCGCGCTCGCGATGCGGCAGCGGCTGCGCTGCGCGAATTCAGCCTGCTTACCGGCGTTCCACTGTTTGACCGGTCGCAGGTATCCCACCACGCGCGAGTAGATCTCGGTTTCTTCGCCGCACGTGGGGCACTGGTGAACTTCGCCGTTCAAGTAACCATGCGCCGGACAGATCGAAAACGACGGTGTCAGCGTGAAGTACGGCAAGCGGTACTTTTCACAAACCGTGCGGACGAACCGCTTCACCGAAGCCTGATTCGGAGCGGCTTCACCTAGAAATACATGGTGCACCGTGCCCCCGGTGTAGCGCGCCTGCAAGTCGTCTTGCAGATCCAGGGCTTCGAAAACGTCGTCGGTGTAATCCACCGGCAGTTGCGTCGAGTTCGAATAGAAAGGTTCGCCGCCGGGCGCGCCCGCCGTGATCATCTTTTCAAATCGCGCACGGTCCAATCGCGCCAAACGGTAGCTGGTGCCTTCGGCCGGAGTCGCTTCCAGATTGTAGAGATGCCC
>CAZDIZ010000213.1:2743-8669 GCA_964505625.1 uncultured Solibacteraceae bacterium
CGCGCAATCGCCATCATGCGGTCCAGCCGCTCGAAGAACTGGGCTTCATCGCGCGCCAGATAGCCGATGCGCGGCATGTTAATGGTCACCACGCCGATGCTGCCGGTGAGCGGGCTCGCGCCGAACAATCCGCCGCCGCGGCGTTCGAGCGCACGCGTATCCAGCCGCAGGCGGCAGCACATGGAACGCGCATCGTCGGGCGACATGTCCGAGTTCACGTAGTTGGCGAAGTAGGGAATTCCGTACTTCGCCGTGGCTTCCCAGAGCGGCTCGAGCGCCGGCGACTCCCAATCGAAATCCTTGGTGATGTTGTAAGTGGGAATGGGGAACGTGAACACGCGCGAACGCGCGTCGCCTTCGGCCAGCACCTCCAGAAACGCGCGGTTGAACATGGCCATCTCAGCGCCGAATTCGCCGTAGGCGGCATCGCGGATTTCGCCGCCCACCACCACACCGCGCCCGGCGAGATTCGCCGGCGGTGTCAGATCCAGCGTCACGTTGGTGAACGGCGTTTGAAAGCCCACACGCGTCGGCACGTTCACGTTGAAAACGAATTCCTGCAGCGCCTGCTTTACCTCGGTGTAGTTCAGCTTGTCGAAGCGGATGAACGGCGCGAGCAGCGTGTCGAAATTCGAAAACGCCTGCGCGCCCGCTGCCTCTCCTTGCAGCGTATAGAAGAAGTTCACGATCTGCCCGAGCGCTGAACGGAAATGCCGTGCCGGACGGCTTTCGGCTTTTCCGGAAACGCCACGGAATCCCGAACGCAGCAGATCCTCCAGGTCCCACCCCACGCAGTAAACCGAAAGCTGCCCCAGATCGTGCAGATGCAAATCACCGTCCAGATGCGCCTGGCGCACTTCTGGCGAGTGAATCTTGTTGAGCCAGTAGACTTCGCTTATGTGGCTGGCGACGTAATTATTCAGGCCTTGCAGCGAGAAGGCCATGTTGCTGTTTTCCTTCACGCGCCAGTCCAATCGCTCCAGGTATTGATCGATCAGATCGACTCCGGCACGGTCGGCCAGTTCGCGCAGCCGCGCGTGCTGGTCGCGATAGATCAGGTAGGCCTTGGCCGTTTTCTTGAAAGGCGATGCGAGCAGCACCTCCTCGACCAGGTCCTGTATTCGCTCGACGCTGGGCGTCTCGCCGCCATCCGCGCATTGCAGGAGCGCCAGCACGCGCGTGGCAAGCTGCCGCGCCGTCGTGTCGCCGAACTCGCCGGTAACATCGCCAGCTTTCCGTATCGCGGTGATGATCTTGGTGGAATCGAAGGCGGCCAACCGGCCGTCGCGTTTGAGAATGTGCTGGAACTGGGGTTGCTGTTGGGGAGATGTCACTAGTCGCCTCGCATCTTTCATCGAGGGGCAGTGAACACACACACACGTTGACCGCCAGTGCCCGCCCCTCGCGCAGCACGGGATCGCCGGCGCAGTTCAGCGCCGGCTACCGGCAGGTCTTCGGACTCGCAGGCGCGGGCAAATACCACCCACCTAGGCACCATCGCTTCCCAGCCTCACTCGGAGACCAGTGCTTGATTGACGGTGTTCGTTCCTGCTTACCGCTGCGGGGCAGTCCTGGCTTCGCACCAGGTTCCCTTGCAAACCTCGCCGTGGGGCAAGGACCGGTAGCACCTCCAAGATACAGTGGTCATCCGCCGGAAGTCAACAATATATTGTGGTTTTGTTTTAGAGTGCCCTAGCGCTTTTCGAGCTCGCGATACACGTGATGCACGAACGTCACGTTGTCGCTTTGCACGTAATGCATCGCGCCGCCCATACGCGAAAAACTCTTGCAGAAGCGCAGATAGTAGGCCGCGTTGGTCTTGGGCGGCTCGCCGGTGGTCCAATCCCAATTGCCGCCGTCCTGCAGGTCGACCACGTAGATGGTGTGGCCGCTCACGATCGGGCGATCCGCCTGCAACCTCAGGTTGTTCACACAGCTCAGGCTCTTTTCGAACACCTGCGGCGCCATGATGGCGCTGCCAATCGAAAGCGTCACGCCGTTGTCGAGCGTTTCCATGGAATCGCCGATCAACCGGAAATCGATGCCGGCGGCGCGGCCCACCGCGGCGCCACTGAAGATCGGGTGCGTGGCGATGATATCGTAGCCGACGCCCGGATGCACGGTCATGGGAACCTGATGCCGGAACGCCTGCGCCAGGATCGAAGCTTGCTTGAAACGATGCTCGACCGGCACGCGCCCGCCCGGCATGTTCCACTTGCGCATCGTGACCAACAGATCAGCGCGCGCGGGCGATAGCGGGTGCGAAGGTTCGGCGGCGAGCACGGCCTCAAGCTCTTCGGGCGCGGGCAGCGTCACACCGTCTTCCCAGATGAAGCGGCCGAGCGATGCGCCATAGCCTTCGCCGCGCAACGCACCACCCAGCAGGGCCAGATGTATGTTGCGTCCGGTTTCGTCCCAAGCGCCAAAGGTGCCCGTGGCAACGTTCTTTTCGACGCTCTCGGTGGAACGGCCCAGCCACGAGTATTCCCAATCGTGGATGGTGCCGGCGCCGTTGGTGGCCAGGTGCGTCACCCATCCGCGCGACATCATGCGTTCGAGAATCAGCGCCACGCCGTTGCGCAGCAGGTGCGCGCCGTACATGAGAATCACACCCGCGCCGCGCTCGCGCGCGGAAACGATGTTCGCGGCGGCGGCGCGCGCCATGCGCGCCACTTCGGGTGAACACTCGCGCGGAGCCGAATCAGGATCGACGAGGATGTCCTCGACCTTCGTGAGGCTCTTGCGCTCGGCGAGCGGATAGACTCTCAGCTTGGACCAATCTTGCGGAACAGGTTTCATCTTTGGGGCTTAATCCAAAGTTTACACGACGGGCGTGTCGCGTTGCTCAAGCCGGAGTTTCGAGCGGTTCAGGCCGCGCGCTTCGCGACCACGTGAGCACTGTAGCGCATGTCGGTTTCGAGGATATGATTGGTGAGCCAGTCCTTCAGAAACGCCATGAGCTTCAGTGGCGTGGAGAACTTTCCGGCCGTCGCCTGACGGCGAAAATCCTCAACTTGCGCCACCATGGCTTGGTGCACCTTCTTGTGCTCCGCGATGGCAGGATACACCGTCGATTCTAGAATCTTCTCTTCGAATTTGAAGTGGTACTGGGTATAGGAAACCAGATCATCCACAATCGGAGCGACCTTGGCAGGTAGTCCGCCGCTCTTCATCGCTTCGTGCAGGTTGTTAATGATGTCGATCAACTTGCGGTGTTGCTGATCAATGTCCGCGATCTTTACGCTGTAGGATTCTTTCCAATCAACAAAGGCCATCTAAACTGCCCCCCGATTTCATATCGGCCGCTCCGCACCGCTTGCTAGGGAAACGACCTTGACAGCATCGCTGGTTTTTGTTGCACTCGATATAACCCTGGAGAATCCATGCGTTTTCATACGATTAGTATCCTGATTGCCCTGACAGTTGCGCCGGCCGCCTGGCCGTTAGCGGGTGCCGGGATTTCCATCCAAGACGGCGTGGCCGAACTACGTTCGGGCGAACTGGTTCGCACGATTCGTTACGGCGACGGCAACGTGGCCACGTCCAGCCTCACGGTCGGCGGACGGGAGATCCTCGCCGAGAAGGCACGCGAGTTTTCCGTGATGGTCAGCCGCGAGCAATCCAATCGTCCACCGCGCGGCCTGACGGCTGCGGAAGCGTCCGAGAAAAACTACTTCGGCGGCGGCACCACGGCGCGCTGGCGAGCCGAGGGCTTCGACCCTTCGCGCTATGACGACACGCGGCCCGACGCTCCGAAGTGGATCTCGCACCGCACCATGGAAGGACGAACGTGGGCTCTTTCCGGCTCCGCGCCGGTGGCCGAAGTGACCAAGCCCGCGCCGGCTGTGACTCGTCTGACGATCAAGCTAGCGGCCGACAAGGTCCCCGATTTTTCCGGCCTCGCATTCGAGCTGAACTACGAGCTCTATGACGGACATCCGGTGGTGCGCAAATGGATCACCGCTCGCAACGGCGGGCAGCGTTGGCTGAAGCTGGAACGGCTGACGATCGACGATGTGCGTCTGGCGCCGTTAACCAGCAAGCCGCTGGCGGCGGCCATGTTCGGCGTTCAACCCAGCGTGATCGCATTTGAAGCGCCTGGCGCGCGTTACGGAGTCATCGCGGCCAGCGAAGTGCCGTCCGCGCTGCGCGCGATCGCACAGCACGGCGCCATGGGGTACACCGAGAGTTTGTTCGAATGGGGGCTCGGCCCGGGAGAGAGTTTCACGAGCGAGCCGGTCTTCTACTACGCTTTCGACGGTCCGGTGCGCGCCACCGTCTCGGCCGCATCCACGCCGTTGGATCGCACCATCGAAGGACCATATATGGAGTTTCTGAAACGCCACATCGGCATCGCCGCCGAAACCGCGCCCATGCACGGTCCGCAGTGGATGACCTGGGCCTACTTCTACGACCGCATCGACGACAAGCTGGTGCGCCAACTCGCCGGCATCGCCTCGCGCGCCGGGTTCACCGAGATGTTGTTTGACGATGGCTGGCAAAAGGGCCGTCTAGGAACGGAAGTGGATACGCAGAAATTCCCTGACTTCGCCGCGACATCCGAACACATACGTTCGAAGGGCATGGCGCTGGGACTGTGGGTATCGTGTTTCCGCGACGCCGACTCGCCGGACGTGCGCGACATGCCGGAAGCGCGTGTGCTGCCCATCCTGCTTCGTTCCACATCGCTGCCGGGTTTCGCGATGAGTTTTGCCTCCACTTGGCGCGATTACTACGTGAAGGATCTGGTTAACCTGGCACGACGCTATCACATCTCGTATTTCAAGCAGGATTTCACCAACGTCATGTATGGAGACCTGGCCGAAGGACATGAGAGCCGCACGCGCAAGGAATCCTTGCTGCGCGGGTTGCGTGGACTGCTCGCCGCGCAGGCCGAATTGCGCCGCCAGGCCCCGGACGTAGTGAACGAGATCACGCATGAAATCTACTGGGGTACGCCCGGGGTGCCCGCCGATCTGGCCGCGCTCAAACACACCGCACGCTTCCACATCCCGCCGAACGAGAGCATCGGGTCGAACATCGCTTGGGAATTCAAAGGGCGCTCGATCACCGCTGATGAACATGGCACCGCGTTGCGGCGCGGATGCTGGCTGGCGCGGCAGCGCTTCTATTCGCACCGCGGACTGCCGCTCTATCCGCTCGAGTTTTACGCCGCCACCAGCGCCAGCCATCTCGGGAGTATGACGCCGGAGATCCAGGACCGCCAGGTAGCCAGTTGGCTAATGGGCATGCCGGTGTGCTTCTCAGGTGACGCACGCACGCTTTCGCCGGCCAACATCGAACAGTACCGCAAGCGCTTCGATGTGGTGAAGCGATTGGAAGCGGCCTACGGAATCTACAAGCACTTCCAGTTCAGCGGCGTGCCGGAACCTACCGACGTCGATTGGCACTGGTGGGGCAAGCTCAAAGCGACGGGCCACGGCGCGGTAGTGGTGATGCGCGGCAGCGGCGGCGCCGCGCGGCGGATGGTGAACATCCCCTGGGTCGTGCGGACCTCGAAGTATAGTGTTATCGGGCAGTTCTCCGGCAAGAACTACGGCACGTTCAGCGGAGCCCTGTTGCAGGATGCCGGACTCGCGGTTGAGTTGCCCACCTACGGCCAGGAGCTGCTGGAACTGGCGCCCGCCAAACCGTGAACTGTCCCGCCGGTACGCTGGGAATCGTATTTTGACTTTGACCGAAATGGAGGCTCGGAGCAGCTTGCCACGACTGCTCGATGCCGGCGGCGATCCAAAGATCCCGCTGCCGCTCCGGCTTCTTTCGCGTTCCCGTCGCCGTGCTTATATTGACGTCGCAAACTCTCTTTAGGTCACAGAGTGCGTTCGGTTGATTGACTATTGCCACGGGCTGCTAGTACACGGCCCAGCTACCGGCGGTCTGCCATCCGGAATTGTTTTCCAGCACA